>CAJBME010000311.1 GCA_903954065.1 uncultured bacterium | reverse complement strand
GTGACGTGTCTGTGATAGACCTCGCTCTCTCCGGTAAATTTACTACCAAACCAACCGCCATATCTCGCCCGTCATGTGGAAGACCCTGTCCATCGTCGCCGCCATCCTCACGGCTGGAGCCGCCTTTTTTAGCTACAAGAACCTCGAGCAGTTAAAATCTGAACGTGTTCTTCTCGCCATCGCCCAAGCCAATCAGGCCGCAGCAGAGAAACACCTCGCTGAGGTGAAACAAACGCTCGCTGCTGATATTGAAGGCCGGAAAAAAACCGAGGCCGAACGCGACCAAATCATCGCCGAAACCGAGGCCCTGAAGCCGAAAATCGAGGCGATCACAAAACAAATCGAGGAAAAACAAGCCGAACTCGAAGTCGTCACCACCCGCTGGACCGATGTCAAAAAACAAGTGGCCGACTCAGGTGGTATCGATCAGCTGAAAGTCCAGCTCACTTCGCTGACCCAGCAAAAAGATTCTCTCGACGGCGCGATTGCTGAATTGAAAAACAATACGGCCGCCGCCTCCAGCCGGTTCAACGAACTCAATCAGACTATCGCCGACCTGCGGCGCCAAGAAACTTGGCAAGCCCGCGGCATCATGCCCGATGGGTTCCGCGCTTCCATCGTACAAGTCGATCGCGCCTACGGCTTCATCACCCTCAGCGCCGGCAACAATAGCGGCGTCGTCTCCGGCGCCACGCTGGACATCAAACGCGGTGGTACCAACGTCGGCCAAGCGAAAGTGACCAACGTCGAACAAGGCTACGCCATCGCCGATGTCCTCGGTGCCAGCGCAACGGAAATTCAGGTCGGCGATACCGTCACCGTATCCGCAGTTTCCAACGCCAAAAACGTCTCCGCTCCAACGCCAGCCCCAGCAGCAGCAGGAACACCGGCAGCCACCACCACGCCGGCCGAAACAACCGCTCCTGCCGCAGCCGAAGCTCCCGCCGATCCCTTCGCCGCCACCCCCGGCGATGCAGCAACCGCGACACCCACGGAAACACCTGCTGAACAACCAGCGGAGGCTCCTGCTGATCCATTCGGCAACTAATTCACGACCTGCCCACTCGGCCCGTTCCCATCTTTTAGTCACTTACTAGCATTCCCCACCATGCTGACCAAACTGCTCTTCATCATTTGTGCCATCGCCCTCGCTGGAGGGACATTCCTCGGCTTCAAAAACCGCCAGGACTTCATCGCCACTCGCAAAGAAAAAATCGAGATCAACAGCAATCAACTCAAGCCCACTCTGGAAAAAATTGACCAGCAGGTTGAGACGATTAGCGAAGAGATCGGCAAGTGGAAGGACGCCGTCGCCTCGAAGGCCGAGAAAGGAGTGGCCAAGACGAATGCCGAAGCCAATCTGAAATCGAAAGACACAGATTTGGCCAAGGTCGGCGAAGAAATGACAGCCAAACAAACCGAGCTGACTTCGTTGGAAGCGCAACTGACCCAACTCCTCGGCAATGAAACCATCGACAGCATCCAGGCCAAGATCGATGGACTGAATCAGCAAATCGCCTCCCTCACGACCGATCAGGAAAACGCCACCAAGGAATATGATCTGGCCAAAGGCCGCGTCGCCGACCAAGAAAACAGCGTAGCTTCACTCCGCCGGTCCGCCGCTGACCGCAACAAAGGGATCAGCCTGAATGCCCTCGAAGCCACCGTCATCGCCACCAATAAAGATTACGGCTTCGCCGTCATCAATGCAGGTCAGGATCGCGGCGTCACCGGAGGATCGAAACTCATCGTCAAACGCGGCAATCAGCGGATCGGCACGCTTAATATCAGCTCGGTCAGCGCTACGAAAACCATTGCCGACATCGAAGCTGGTTCAGTGCCCGAAGGTGTGGCCATCAGCCCTGGCGATACGGTCATCTTCGAAAAAGTGCAGCGCTAGTCGGATGATCCGCTGTCGTCTTTGCACCTTACCGATCCCCACCACCATGAGCCGCCGTTTTCAGCCACTCATCATCGTCGGGGCTTGTGTCATGCTGGCATCCTGTGTCAGCACTTCGGAACCGAAGAAGTTGCCTAAGCCGCCACCGCCACCACCTCCCGGAAGTGAGCTCAGCACCCAGCCATGGGCGCGGCCCGAGAAAGATTGGGAGGGCGGACGCCCGTCTTTCATGCCAGGCAACAACTAGGATCGTTTTATTATATGATAGATGCGGGCCGCCCTCGCCTGATTGCACTCTTGCACGGGCCAGACCGCCCAGGTTTGGTCGCCGGTGTCTCCGGATGGATCTACCACAAGGGAGGAACCATCCTCCACGCAGATCAGCACCACGACGCCACCACTGGCGCGTTTTTTCAACGGGTCGAATGGGGAACCTCCTCCGATGACCCGGGAGCTGAAGCTGCAGCCTTTCGCGAGTATGCCACTCAGGAACTCGGCATGGTGGTCAGCATCGCCCTCCACGCGCGTCGTCCTCGGGTCGCCATTTTTGTTTCCCAACACGTTCACGCCTGTCACGAACTGCTTCTAGACTGGAAACAAGGGGATTTACCCGGAGACATTGTCGCCATCGTCTCCAACCACACCGCCATGGAGGCCAGCGCGGAGTATTACCACCTCCCGTTCCATCACCTGCCTGTGGCTCAGACTGGAAAAGCCGCCGTCGAAGCGCGACAGCTATCGGTTTTACGCGATTTGCATGTCGATCTGGTTGTTTTGGCCCGTTACATGCAGATTTTGAGCGAAGATTTCCTCTGCCAGGTGGGATGTCCGGTCATCAACATCCATCATTCCTTCCTGCCCGCCTTCGCCGGCGCGCGCCCTTACCATCAGGCTCATACCCGCGGCGTAAAGCTCATCGGAGCCACCGCACATTATGTGACGCCAGTGCTCGACGACGGCCCTATCATTCATCAGGAAGTACGCCGGGTCAGCCATCGCGATACCGTCGGTGATTTGCTCCGCAAAGGCCGTGACTTGGAGAAACTCGTTCTCAGTGAAGCCGTCCGACTCCACTTGGAACACCGCGTCCTGATCTACGAAAACAAAACTGTGGTCTTCGATTAAGCCCCGGAACCACCGTGCCGCCTGAAACCGCACGGTATAAACCTGACGGTTTTCTGTAACGCGACTAAGGTTCCATCCGGCGCCATGTGTGATATCTAGTTTAACTCCCAACCCATTATTACCCATGTTCTGGCTCATCTTTATCGGCACCATGCTCGTCTCCATGCTCGCCTCTTGGCGGGTCCGCTCGAGTTTTAATCGTTTCAGCCAAGTCCCGTCCAGCTCAGGCTTGACCGGAGCTGAGGCGGCCCGTCGCATCCTTCGCACCAGCGGCATCAATGACGTCGAGGTCGTTCCCGTGCAAGGGTCCCTGACTGACCACTACGATCCCATCAATAAACGACTGGCCCTCTCCGAAACCGTCTACAACCAAACGTCGGTGGCCGCGCTGGGCGTAGCCGCCCACGAATGTGGACACGCCCTCCAGCACCAGCAAGCTTACGCCCCGCTGCATGCGCGGATGGCCATGGTGAAAGTTCAAGGAATCGCCAGCCAAACCGTCATGTGGCTGCCCATGATCGGCATGTTCACCGGCTTGCTCTCACCCAAGCTCATGATCCCCATCATCGCCATGGGCTGGGGAGTCATCATGCTCTTCAATCTGATCACCCTTCCGGTCGAATTCGATGCCTCTAACCGGGCGGGCAAGGTCCTCACCGGCATGGGCATCATCCGCACTCAGGAAGAAGCCAATGGCGTGGAAAAAGTCCTCAAAGCCGCAGGCTGGACCTACGTCGCTGCCTTCCTCACGTCCTTGGCGTATTTGCTCTGGCATCTGCTCCCGCTCCTGACCGGCGGACGCCGCAGTGAATAAGGACCTCAGATAATTCCATAGCGCAGGGCCGTGAAGGCCCGACCGAGATGGGACAGCACCACCGTCGCCCGCAAAGAGTCGTGCGATTCCTCCCCCTCCCTCAAAGCCAGTTCAGCCGCCCGGCCTAGCAGCCAGGAACTCACCCCTCCTGCTTCCCGACTCTGCAGCCCCCGAGCCATCAAGGCCGCGCTCAGGCCGGTGAGCACGTCTCCCATGCCTCCACTGGCCATTCCTGGGTGACCCGTCGTATTGTACGCCAGTGCACACTCAGGCGCTGCGACCACGGTGCGCCCACCCTTTAAAAGCAAAGTGACTCGCTGCGCATCCGCAAATCCCTGAGCCTGCGCGCTCCGGCTCGCTCCCAGCAAATCCGGCTGCCAAGCTTCCAATAGCCGCTTCATTTCCCCCGGGTGCGGCGTGAGCAGGCATCTATCCCGAGCCAATGCCTCCTCCGCCAAGACGGCCGCTTGCCCTCCCGACCGCCTCGACCGCGCCATGGCGTTGAGCGCATCCGCATCCATGACCGCCGCACGATTGTCCCCCGCCAGCCACTCGACCAAGCTGTCATCCGCACTGAGTCCGAGACCGGGCCCTACCGCCAGCACACCCGCGGCCACCTCGCTCAACTCTCTCCAGTCACGATAACCGTGCACCATCACCTCGGGCGCCAGACCGGCCGCCGCGACGTCGTGAATCAACTCGCTCACGGCCACCGTGACCAACCCGGCCCCTCCATACACGGCGGCCGCAGCAGCCATCCGGGCCGCCCCCAGCATACCCCGGGACCCCGCGATGATCAGCACCCTCCCCGCCTGACCTTTGTGAAAATCAAAAGAAGCAGGGGCAGGAAGCCATGAGCGCACCACCTCAGGGGTAAGCACCACCCCAGCCCCCGCCCCGACCCAGTCAGGCGGCGGCGTCAAAACCGGAAGCGACACCACCGCGAGTCGCCCAGTGCAGGCCAGCGCCCCGTCCACGAGCAACCCCCGCTTAGCCACCGCTATCGTGGCCGTAAAATCAGCCACCACGGCCGCCGGATCCGCCTCCCCCGTATCAAAATCAACCCCGGTCGGACCATCTATCGCGACTGTCACCGCATGACGGGCCCGCCGCAAGGCGTTGAGCTCACCACAGGCCTCGCGAATGGGCGATCGTAGGGCGCCCCCCGCGCCCAACCCAAGCAAGGCATCCACTAACAACAACCGGCCGCTCGCCGGCACCTCACCCGACACACGGTCAGCAATGAGAGCCCACTTGGCCAGCGTCAAGGGACGCCACTCAGCACAGGGAAAACAACCGCGCACCACCACCGTCCAGCCACCATCAAGCCAGTAACGCGCAGCGACCCACGCGTCCCCCGCATTGTGCCCTTTACCCGCAAAAATCACCACCGCCGCAGGCCGGGGAAACGCCGCCTGAACCGCCTCCGCCACCCCCCGGCCAGCCGCCTCCATCAGCGCCTCCTCCGTCCATCCATTCTCAAAGGCGGTGGCCTCCAGCGCGCGCATCTGATCCGAGGTCACCATCATAAGTCAAAAACAACCAACGCCTCAACCGCGGTATTTTAAAACCCCCACCCCAATGCTTTGCGCCAAAGCCTCTCGATAGCTAGGATCACGCAACCGGCGCTGATCCCCGGTATTCGAGGCAAATCCAGCCTCCACCAGAATCGCCGGCCGAGATGACGCTCGCAATACTTTAAAGCGCGCGTACTTGACCCCGCGGTTGCCTCCGTGACTCGTGTTACGGAGCATTTCCCGCTGGACCAGCGCCGCCAGTTTCTGGCCTTCGCTGGTATGGTAAAATGTTTCCAATCCAGCCGCAGCACTGCGCGTCGCATCGTTGACATGCACGCTGACAAAAATCGACCGCCCTTGCCGGTTCCCAAGCTCCGCCCGCGTACCCAAAGGAATAAAACGATCCGTCGACCGAGTCATCACCGTCCGAACCCCGTTTTTACGCAAAAACCTCTCAAGCCGGCGCGAGATATCCAGCGCCACATGCTTCTCAAAAAAAGCCCCCCGGTTGGCCCCAAAATCATGCGCCCCATGCCCAGGATCAATCACTACCGTACTAAACGCCGCCGCTTGCACCAGTTGACCACTAGTGACCCACACCAGAAAAATGGCGTACACTAAACCTATGAATCGGGAAATCATCGTAAGAGGGTGCCGGCAAAGCAGTAATAAGGACGATCATCCATCCTAAGGTTCAAGGAGCGAATTCTTTTTTCATTCATCTCCTCAAATCCCGGCAAAAGAGCCGTTCGTCATCTCAGTCGAAAATCAGCCTCTCCACAAGCAGCAATGACCACAGTCGGCAGAAGAAAAATTCCGTCGAGTTCCCCAACAATCATTGCACTCCACCCCCTGAGCATGAGAATCAGTTTCCGTATGGTCCCATCGTCAACCGCCCACTCTTCCCCTCGATCCACCCGCACCCTGAAAACAGCCGTGCTAGCCGGTCTGGCCAGTCTCGCGCTAACCATAGCCCAAGCCGCGGAACCCGCGCAGTGGCAGGTGCCGTTGGCCGGCAACACCTATCAGACCGTCAGCCCCAAGGCCAGCGACGACAGAGTGACACGCGATGGCTCACTCCGCTGGCAAGACGACAGGACCGTTTTTTCCATCTTCGTCCGAGTCGACCGCCCGGCCGCGCTGGATCTTGTCCTCCCTCTGAACGTCCCCGAAGGCGAATCCATGATCAGAACGACGGCCAGCGGCTGGAGCAGCGACACCGTCGTCAGCGGAACCGATGTCCATGATGTAAAACTGGGACGCGTGGAGGTGAAAACGCCGGGATACGTCCGCATCGATCTCAGCGGCATCCGCAAAACCGGACCCGTCTTCGCCAACACTTCGTCCTTGAAGATTTCTTCCGACGCCGACGGCCTGCAACTCGACTATGTGCGCCACAACGAAGACAACATGTTCTACTGGGGCCGCCGCGGACCATCCGTGCACCTCGGCTATCCCATGCCGCCAGACACAGACATAGAGTATGCTTACAGCGAATTGACAGTGCCGGATGGCGAGGATCCGATTGGGTCCTATTTCATGGCCAACGGGTTTGGCGAAGGCTACTTCGGCATCCAGGTGAAGAGCCCAACCGAACGCTGGATCCTCTTCTCCGTCTGGAGTCCGTTTAACACCGATGACCCTAACAAAATCCCGGAATCAGAACGCATCGTGATGCTGGCCAAAGGCCAGGACGTGCAGGTGGGCGAGTTCGGCAACGAAGGATCAGGAGGTAAGAGCTACCTCGTTTTCCCATGGAAAAGCGAGGTCACCTACCGCTTCCTCAACTCAGCCCAGCCCGACGGCCAAGAAAACACTGTCTATACCGCTTGGTTCAGCGAAGCCGGGAAAACAGACTGGCAACTCATCGCCCGCTTCAAAAGACCAAAAACAAATAAACATCTGACCGGCTTTCATTCGTTCCTCGAAAACTTTCACGACGAAAACGGCTTCCTCGGCCGCCGCGCACGGCATGGAAATCAATGGGTCCGCGATACCAGCGGAAAATGGCATGAGCTCACCTCTGCTCGTTTCACCGGTGACGCCACCGCCAGCGGCGGCCATCGCCTAGACTACGCCGGCGGCGTCTCCGATCAGGAGTTCTATTTGCGCAATGGCGGGTTTTTCAGCGAAACCGTGCCCCTTAATCAAACCTTCAAACGGCCGTCCACCCCGGAAACCAAACCGGACATCGACTTCGCAAAACTCGAATAAACCGGCACGTCAGGAAGCCTCCCTGCCCCCGGTGGTCCGTCCTCCTCAAGCCTCGCCTCACCGTCTCAGATTTTACCAAAGCCGCCCTTGCGCAGCACCGCGACATGGCGGTCCACGGATTTACCCGGGGTGGCTAGTTCCCGGCTCTCGGCATTGCGCTCGGTAATCACCACCTCCGCCCCCAGACTGCGAAACGCCTGCAGCGCCAGCTCGTGCTCCCGATCAAAATAACTGGTCAAAACCAACACCCCGTCATCCTTCAAACGATGCAGGCTCTGCTCGAAAATGCGCATCCACAACGCCCTGCCGTGATATAAGTTTTGATGGCGGAAAACCAACACGTCAAACGCCGCACGCAGTTCACGATGGCTATCCAGCTTAGAGGCATCCCCCTTGAAAAACTCGAATGAACGGCCTCCCGCGCTGCCAAACCGCGCCCGCGCTTCATCCAACTCACGCTCGCGCACATCCGTACCCACCAACACCGTCGAAGGAGAAGCACCCTCCACTCCCTCCCCTCCGCGCAAGGAACGAAAAAAATCCGACAACGTCTCTGCCTCATCACACGCTCCACACGCGACATCCAGAATTGAGACTTCAGCCTGCCCCACCAGCGGAATCGCCCCGGCCTGTTCCCGGACCACCCGGCCGACTGTGCGGTCCAGCATGCGGCGCAACCGGCGCTGGTCTTCGGCAAGAGCGGCTCGATCAAGGTCATGACTCATAAGTATCTATGTGGGCCGGAAGCCGCCGCTTTTCAAGCGCGCTCTCGATTCCGGCCCCCGCAAGGCAAGTGCAGCCTATCAGAAATTATGGCCGAATACGGACATGCGTGAATTGCCCAGAGCCCGCGGTCATCACGGTCGCGGTCCGATACGTCATCACCGATAAACCCTCTCCATCCGGTCTCGACGACCACAAAACCACTTCCGGCCCGCCGCTCCAAGAGACAAGATCACGAGATACTTCCACCTGAGGGAGAGCCTCGTCCGCCCCTAGCCGACGGCTGAAAACAGTCTGCAAAAACCAACCCCCGTTCTCCTGCACCAGCTCCCCCTCCACCACCGGCCGACTCGAAATATCCCGCGGGTGTGAGCCGAGGGCATATTCAGCAAAATTCACATACCCATCCGCATCAGAGTCTTCGTCAGGAGGGAGATCACCCAACGTCGCCGCCCACTGCGCATAGGTAATCACATCATCCACGCCCGGCGATCCTCCGCGCAACCGGCTCAACCTCCACTGCTCGCCCACCCCATGCTCGGGCACACCGGACGGCCGGACTAAAACCAGCGCATGACCCGTACCATCCGCCCCATCCGGCCAAGGCGCCGCATCCAGATACACAAAATCACGAAGGGCAGTGCCCGCCCCATAGCTGACTTTGATCTGCTCACCCGCATTGCTTAACGATTGCCCGGCCTCCCACGCGCCTGCCACCAGCACCCCAGGAATAATTTCTCCATACCTCGCCGCAAAGGCCGCCAGATTCTTAGCCACCACCACCCGCCCACCCGGAGGCAGACTGGTCACCAAAGATCCAGCAAAATCAAAATCAATGCCTTTAGTGAAACGAATGGGCGTGAGATCAAGCACCTCCGTTCCGGTATTCATCAGCTCAATCCATTCATATTCCTGCGCATCCGGCGCACTCGCCGCCTCCCGGGCGGTAGGAGGTGCCGGGTTATACATGATTTGTGAAACCACCAATCCTTTGAGATAGGCAGAAACATCAGGCTCGGCGGCGGCGAACTGCACAGGCGCGCTCCAGTGGCTCCATCGCCCCGTGCTGTCTTTGTGTTTGACGCGGGCCCGGTACGTGCCGCCCGGACGCGCTCCCACCGCCGGAAACGTCATCTCTGACGTGAACGCCGTCATCTCTGGCGATTCCCATGACGCCACCGCTTCGTACGCCCTCGGCGTGGATCGATCATACGCCTTATAGCCGGCCACAGCCGGATCGGTCACTTCCGCCAAACGCCATTTCATCGCCGCAAAGGACGCACCATTCTTGCCACCAAACGCGCTCGAGACAAAACGCAGCGCATTCGTGGGCATCGGACCAGCCCCTCCATCAGCCCGCGTCAACACCGGCGCCGCCGGCACCAGCGCCTCGTCAGCCGCCGTCAATACCTGACTCGTAATCACCGCACGACGCGCCGCCACGTAATTCTTCATCTTGACCAACATCCCAGCAAAAGTCCCAGCCTCGTTGACCGGCGTGGCCGGATCATTGACCGCTCGCGCATAAAACCGCCCATGCCCCGACTTGTTCGGGTCCACCGAACCAGAAACCATGATCGGATTGTAATCCCACATCGCCCGGTCCGCTTCCATAAATGACGGCTGACCCGGCTGAAACAACACCGCCGCCTTCTCGTCAATCAACAAACCCGCCTGCTCAGGCGTAAATAACAAATCCAAAACCTCCCGCACCCGATTCCGCAACTCCATCCGCAACTCGGGAATCAAACCGTTACCCGCCTGAGTGGGACCAAATACCTTCGCAAAAAATGGCTCCGTGGAATTACTCGAGGGCGAAAGTCCCGCAATCCCGTTGTCAGCCCGATACGCCCCGTTATCCCACGTCAAATCCAAATCCCATGGCAGCGGCGTCCACTTCGAATTCAACGGATTACGATAATAGAAAAAATTCTTCCCGTCCCCAATGTCATAATGGTGGATACAATCAACAATAGCCCGGTAATTATAATAATTATCTAGATCGCAGTTTTTCCGCCACCACTCCAGCTTCGACCCATTCGTACCGCCATACCCCTGACTGCCGATAAACGCATTCAAATCACTCTTATTCTTCGGCCCCAGCGGCCCCGTATTGTTTAGTTCCCCCGTACCACCCTCCATCTTGTACAGATTGCCCGCAGGCAGGCCATGTTCGTCAAGAAATTGCCCATCCTGCTGCTCAATCCCCAAATACAGTCCCTGAAAATCATCGTCAAACTGGCTCGCCGTCCCATTCGTCTCGCTCGACCGCTCGATGATCCGAAAATGAACATACTGGGTATGCTCGGCGGGCATGCCCGTCAGCTGAAAAAGCCGAAATCCGACACTCTCGTACAAGCCATGCTCGCCGCGACTATTGAAGTCACCCTGCTGAATACAGGAGGAAAAATTCAGTTTCTTCCATTTCTGGCCATAAGGACGCCCATAGTCGTCGCGTGCCTGAAAATCATGGCCCCGGTTAAAATCAAATTTCCACATGTTCTTGCCCATGGCAAAACGCCAGACCCCGCCACGAGCGCGAAATCGAATGTGATCGTACACCCGCCCGCCATGACACAAAGCCCCCTGCCAATTATACAAACTGTGCGTGTACTTTTCCCCCGCCGGATTTAACACCGTCCCACCTTCACGAATCACTGGTATCTGCTGCGCATTGGCATGCTCCTCGACGCGGGTAATCAAATGATAAGGTGCCACGGACGACAGGACCGCGGCGGGAAACGTCACTTCTGGCAGCGTCGGCTTGGCTTTACCCACCCACGCGGGCACTCCGTCGTAAACGAAATACGCGAAATTCGGTTGCGGGTCTTCCAGCCGTGGGGCGCGCGCCGTCCCGGCCAGTCCATCCACGGCTCGCAACCGGTAGCGCACCATCCGTCGATGCCTTTGCACGGTGCCGGGAATGACCGCGGAATACACGGCGTCGCCCGCCACTTCATCGCCACTCTGCCCATCATCCCGCAGGGGCAACATTGTCCATGACGATGGCGCCTCGTACCGCGCATCATCCAATTTGATGTAATCGCCGGGCTCCACCACTTGCCACATCAACTGCGCCTCAACGACTCCTTCCGGATCCGTAATCTTAGCCGTGACCCGCACGTCCTGCCCTGTGCGGGGCCACTCCTGATCCACGCCCCCTGCCACCACCGCATGCTCAACCTGACGAATCGCCGGCGGCGCGTTCTGCGCTCGTACCGAATTCACCGCCAACGGTGTCGGTTTTCCCGTGGGCGTGTTTCCATCGAACTTCAACTCGGCATCAATCGAAAAATCTGAATCGCTGATGGATGAGTTCAACGCATGCAAGGTCAGCACATTCACCGCCGGCCTCGCCGGGGTGCCAATGTTCAACAACGCATTTGGCGCCGACAGCGTGATCGTCTCCACCGAACCAGCCGCATGCACCCGGCCCGCCACCCCGTTAAACATCACTTGTGTCCCCGCCGCAGGCCCAAAACGCCCAATCTCCTGCCCGTTCAACCAAGCCACAAATCCGTCGTCACTGTAAACCCTCAGCTTTAATGGCCCCGGCGCAGACTCCGTCATCTCAAAAGTGTGCCGCATGAAAATCCCCGTATAGCCGGGATTCGTCACCGTCATGCGCATATCCGACAAAAGCGTCTTGATCGAAACCGACGCCGGATACCCAAACGGAGCCCCTCCCACACCCCGCAACCACGTCTCATCCTCCGTAAAATCCACCTCCCGCCACGCAGGAATCGGAACCGAAGCTTCACTAACCGCCTTGCGATAACGCCACCCCGTACTTCCTCTGGATACAAACGCCCGCGCCAGAGCCACATCGCTACCCCCATCCGACCGGCGCCAGTTGCCCGCCAGATCGTTGTCCAACAACGGATGAACCAACTCTATAGACAAATTCGGAGGATCCCCCACCGTCGGCCACGGAAAACCCAGCTGATACGCCACTTCGTCGACTTTCTGACCACTCGAGGTGCGCAGAACCACCGCATCTCCAGCGTTTTTGAGGCTGCCGTAGATTGGAAGCGCCACGCCAGCATTCCAGTTAAAAACCCCAGATCCGGAAACACCCCACTTCGATTGTAGAGTGGCCGCATCCTCCGCTACGACCACATACCCTCCCGCCGGCAACACCGCTCCCACCGGAAAAACAAAGGATAATCCGTCCGAAAAATACCACCCGCCCAGAGCCACATCAACCGTCCCAGGATTATGCAGCTCCACAAACTCACTGTGCACGGTCGGATCATCCTCATCGTAGTGAATCTCATTGATCACCACCGACTGTGACCGCAGCGACATGGACCCAGCCACAGCGCACAGCGCCGGGAGAAAGAGAAATCGGAAAAATTTCATGAGACGTCAAAAGCTCGCCGCACCCCTGAGCCAGCTCAGAGTCCACAAACGAGAATATCAGAATACCGGAGAGGACATCCCTCGACAAGACCGCCGATCGGAAAGTTTCATCCTTATCAGAAAGCGCGCACGCTCAACCTCAACGCGCTGCCAGCCCGGCACTCAGCCCGCCGGACGCACCGCGCCCAGCCGCCCCTCCCTGATCCAATGAAATGACGAGCACCTTGTCCACCCGATGACGATCCATGTCGATGATTTCAAACCGCCACCCCTTCCATTCGAAAATCTCGCCCTCAGCCGGAACGTGCGCGAGCTGCGAAACCACGAAACCCGCAACCGTTTGATAGTCGCGCCCCGCCCCCTCAGGTAACTCCAGTGACTCCATCTTCTCTGCCAGATCGCCGACATCATACAAACCATCAATCAGCCACGACCCGTCATCACGCTGCTTAGCCTCAGGTTGCAACCGCTGGTCCAAACTGGGAATGTCCCCAAGCACAGCCTCCGCCACATCCGACATCGTCACCAATCCGGTAATCCCACCAAATTCATCAGCCACCAAGGCCACATGAAAGCGCGTCCGCCGCAAGGCCTCCAATAATTGCCGCACAGTCTGGGTCTCAGGCACCACCAGCGGCTTGATCATCAAATCGCGGACCCTCGCCGCCGTGCCGGCCGCAATGTTGGCATACAACGACTTGATCGACACAATACCCACCACGTTGTCCCGGTTGCCCTCATACACGGGGAAAATCGAATGGCCGCTGACCACAATCTTATGCCAGACCTGCTCCGATGGCTCATCGCGCCCCAAAAAGACAATTTTTGGCCGAGGTGTCATGATTTCACGCACCATCAGACTGTCCAATGAAAGCACGCTCTCGACCATCTCCTGCTCCGCTTCATCAAAAACTCCCGCCTCCCGTCCTTCCTGCATCAGATCCACCACTTCTTCATCCGTCACCATCGGCTCGCTGTGCGCCGCAATTCCAAATAATCGCAAAATCCAATCGGTCGCGCCCGCCAGCAAGCTGACCAGAGGGCCCAGCACCGTAGAAAGCAGCCGCATCGGACCAGCCATGAGGCGAGCCATGCTTTCCGGATCTCGCAAGGCCAGCCGCTTCGGCACCAGCTCCCCGATAACGAGCGAAGAGAATGTAATGCACAAAACGACCACCCCCAAAGCCATCCAGTGAGCATGCGGTACCAACAACGGCACTCCCATCATCCATCCCTGCAACCGCTGCGCCAGTGTATCCCCTCCATAAACACCCGCAAAAACACCCACCAGCGTGATACCCAGCTGCACCGTCGACAGAAATCGCGTCGGCTCTTCCGCAAGCTCCAAAGCCGCCGCCGCGCGCCGGTCCCCCTCCTCCACCAGCCTCTTCAGTTTGCCTTTTCGCGCCGAAACAATGGCTAATTCTGCCATGGCAAAAAGGCCATTCGCCGCCAGCAGAAGAAATAAAATTAAAAACTCAGTCGCCATTTTAGAGAGATATTATCATGTCCCAGAGCGGCAGGGAAACAAGCGGGTTCTTCCACCCCGCCTCCCTTACAGATCATCTGTACATCATTCGCACACCAACCCTTCGGGCCGGCACACAGGGATCGCGCCGACCGGCAGCCGCAAATGGACCCAATGGACCCAATGAAGCGAATAGATGAGGTATCAATTCGCCACTCGACTGACACGGAAGAGTCGTGTCGTCACGCTGGCGGGAATCGTCGAGGTATGGGTACCCGTTTCACCGGTGGCCACAAACGACGTCACTTCCGCCCACGCACCGGCCACACCAGCACCATCACGCTCGAAGACGGCATAACGCGCACCCACCACCGTAGGGAAAGTGAGGACGACCTGCTGGGTCGCCTTGTTGAACACGACATTGGTAATCGCAAACGACGTATCCGTCCCGCCTCCTCCCGCCGGTGTGAGGGTCCCAGCCGCCAGCTGAGAAATGAAGGTGGTGGGAATCGCTTCCGTCCACACCGCGACATCATCAAGCTGGCCGTTCAAGAAGTTGCCGACGCCATCCTGAATACCGGCGCCCCCCATGTTAAAGTTGAAGGCCGCAGTCGAGGTCGGCGTACCGGCGACTCCACTGGCCACCAGCACTCCATCGACAAAAAGCCGGCGGCTCACGGCATCGGCAATGACTGTGATATGGCGCCAACCATTGCTGGATGGACCAAATGGTGTCTGAATTGCCCCCCCAGTCGGAGTCCAAAGCTCAATCGAGTTGGCCGCATTCATCCCGAATTCCACCACATCATTCTGGCCGAAAAACCCAGTCCGCGGGGCCTGCGGCTCGGTGAAGTTCACCCAGCCCGCGAGGGTAAATCCATCGAGGCCATCAAGCAGCGGCACAGCCGTCGTGACTGCCGCATCCGTGCCGTTAAGCTGCACCGCAAAATCACCCGCCCGCCCGCTGTGACCAGGACCATACACAACGCCACCCTGGAGGGTACCATCATGACCGGAGCCGGAAAGATCAGCCGTCACCGATGACCCCTGATCATCAAAAGACCAATAACCCGCCGGCGCCGGGAAAACAGGCCGACTCGAAGCCACTACCGGGTTGCTCTTAAACAAAACTTCCTCCCCGTCAGGAAAGCCGTCGCTATCCGTATCGAGGCGATTCGGGTTCGAACCAGTGCTCGTCTCATCCACAAAGGCGCCGGTTCCGTTTTCCACCCCGTCGGCCAGGCCATCGTTATCCGTATCAGTCTTGAGGGGATTGGTTCCAGTATTGGATCCGCTGACAAACACCCCCGTATTTGTCTCCGCCCCATCACGAATCGTATCGCCATCCGAATCCGCAGCCCGAGGGTTGGTCGAATTTTGATATTCCTGCAGATTGGTCAAACCATCGCTGTCAGCATCGAGTGCGGAATCATTGAGATTCTTGTCAAAGCCGTTGGCGTCCTCCCAGACGTCAGGCATCCCGTCCCGGTCGGTATCCAGCGCCACCCCGCCGCCCAGCGGCGTCAGTGTGCGGGCCGCCAGACGAGGAATAATCGAGGCAGGCAGGGCCTGATCCCACACCGCGACATCATCCAGCAATCCATTGAGGAAATTGCCCGCCGCATCCTGCACGCCACCACCCCCCATGTTAAAATTAAACCCCGGACTGGCGGTCGGCGTGCCGACAGGTCCGCTCGCCACCAGCAAGCCATCAATATAAATCCGGCGCCCAGTGGCGTCGGCCACCACCGCAATGTGACGCCAACCATTACTGGAAGGTCCAAAAGGCGTCTGAATGGCACCACCCGTCGGACTCCACAATTCAATCGAGGTGGCCGTATTCATCCCGAATTCAATGGCATCATTCAGCCCAAAAAATCCGGTGCGGTCCCTCTGGGTCGCCGTAAAATTCACCCACCCCGTCATGGTATAGGCATCTTTGCCATCCAACAAGGGTACCGCCGTCGTCACGGCCGCGTTCGATCCATTCAGCTGCACCGCAAAATCGGAGGCCTGACCGCTGTGGCCCGCCACATAGGTGACCCCACCCTGCAGGAAACCCGCATGCCCCGCACCCGACAGGTCCGCCGTGAACGTCTCACCACGATCGTTAAATGACCAATAACCCGTCGGAGCCGGAAAGACCGGCTGGCTTGCCGCCGAAACCGGACTGGTGCCAAATGTCACTTCCTCGCCGTCAGGAAAGCCGTCACCATCAGTGTCAGACCGGTTCGGATTCGAACCCGTACGGCTCGCATCCACAAAGGTGCCAGCTCCGTCTTCCACTCCATCGGACAATCCATCGGCGTCGGTGTCCGCCTTCAACGGATCTGATCCCGTATTGGTGCCGCTCACAAAGGTGCCAGTTTTCGTCTCAGAACCGTCCCGCACGCCGTCGCCGTCCGTGTCGGCCATGCGCGGATCAGTCCCCCGCTGGTACTCCTGCAGATTGGTAGAAGCATCCGCATCACCATCCAAGGCGGCATCATTCAGATTTTTGTTGAGCCCGTTGCTCTCTTCCCAGATGTCAGGCATGCCGTCGCCATCCGTATCACCCGTCGCCCGAATGATTTGCACCGCATTGATCGGAGCACCGAAGCCCCCACCCGCCGTGGTGTCAGTCGCCGTCAGCGTCACTGTCGGCCCGGTCACCCCGCGAAATACCATATAGTTGCCTTCCGCATCATTGCCTGCCACCTGCTTGAAAACACCGCCCCCAGTGCCCACCGGCCAGTTGGCTACGTCGCGCACTCCGGTCACCGCTACCCCATTGACCGTATACGTCGCCGTCGTATTCGTCGCGTCCCCGTCCGCATACACATACACATCATAGGTTGGATATGGAATGTTGCGTACCACCACCTGCGTCAATACCCCCTGACGACTCCGCAGAAAACCCTGCATCAATTCACTGTTCGGATCGACCGGCGCCGACGGCGTCTCGATCGTATAAACGTCGTCCACTGTCCAGCTCGCACGCATCAAGGCCGCCACGTTAGCGCCGTCCACCAACGCCACACCAGCCCCGCTCAAATCAGACAAATTGTTCCAGTTGGACTGGGGCACAACCCCGGCCGGACCACTGGGTACAGCCCCCAAAGTGCCATCAACCCGCCCACCCACAAAATTCAAGCCCAGCAACAGATCACCTGTAGCCACGGGCACACTGCCTTGACCGCCCACCGAGGGATTCGTCCCCGCCGTAAGCTCAGCCTGATCCTCAAACTGGTCGCCGTCGGTATCCGCCTTGTTCGGGTCTGTCGCTTGGGCCGCCCCGGCCTCCGCACCGTCCGCTAAAGTGTCTCCATCCGTATCCCTCCGCAACGGATCAGTCCCCAAGTCCGTCCCGGAAACTAAAATTCCAGTCAGCGTCTCCCACCCATCCTTGGCTCCATCACCATCCGTATCCGCGTTCTTGGGCAGCGTGGATCGCTGGAATTCTTGTAAGTTGGTCGACGCATCACCATCCGGATCACCGGCCGCACCATTGTCACCAGCCGCACTGTTGGGATTTAATCCATTGGCCGTCTCCCACGACGAGGGAAGCCCATCACCATCCTGGTCAGCCAATTCCACAAAATCGAGACGGAAATTATCAAAGTGGGCCCGGCTGGCACCCGCACTGCCCGCAAAAAGAACCACCGTGCCCCCGGGCGCGGTGTCGCCAGTATCAAAAATCACCGTCTGATCGCGAAAGGTGCTCACCGGCCACGTGCTAGCATTGACGGCTGTATGGGAGAGAGACAGCTGAGGGTCATTCGCCACCGCCTCAGCGGCCGTGGCATAGGCCGGTACGGCGTCCGTCAACCCAATCACCGACCGGTTCCCGGCCACCGTAAACCCCGTATTCCGGTTGCCGACGCCCACGGTCAGCGTGTAACGCGTATTCGGCGCCCATAGAACATCTGTGTTCTGAAAAATATAATAACCAGACTCCACTCCAATGTGGGCCGCTCCCTGCGAAGCAAAGTTTCCAATACGCTCAATAAAGGCCAGCCCACTACTGTTGCCATCGCGCCCCACCCACTCAATCGTGGTATTAGCATCCGTATCCTCAAGATTGTTGGTCCAACTATTCGCGCCCGTATAGCTCGCACTCTCAAAACTATGGTTATTCACCGCCATAGGAGCCGACCAAGCCAGTGGTCCCATCGTCAGGGCGGCCAAACCGAGTGCACACAGAGCCATGAAGCGAGAAACACGCTTCTGCGATAAAAATACGCGCGAAAATATCATGATACAGAGGGGGTATAACCAAGAGAACACGATAAAATCGGCGATAGCTCGCCTTTTCGATCGTTATCCGCCTGAATAGATCAGGGCATTTTTAAGGAATCGCATGCGTCTGCACAAGCAAAATCCGATTTTTATGTCCCCGACGGCGGCTATCCCGCTATCGCCGAGTGAGATTATCGACCATAGGCTCGGCCGCGACGGTAAAAACCCAAGCCTTTGGTGATGCTCTGCACGACCTCTGGCGAGGCCGACTGGGTGGCGAGGATCAACGCCTTCTCACCGGTTGCCACCGCTTCTGTGAATCTGCCCGCTTCCGCATAGGCGGCGGCTAGAGTATCCAGCACGGAAGCATTCTGGTACGTGGACAGGGTTGCGGCCGTTTCCGCCAGCCTGACGGCCGCCGCCGCGTCGCGCACAGCCGCGTCCGGATGCGCCGCCCGCTGCCAAGCCAGATTATTGAGAACCACCACATTATCCGCATCCGCAGCCAGCGCCGACTCAAACGCCTGCAGCGCCCCAGCGGTCGAACCCCGCTCCATCAATCGCTCACCGATCCACGTCAACAAAATGGCGTATTCTTTGTGACGTGAAAGCTCGGTTCCGGCGCGTCCACAAAACTCCTGCGCCTCATCCAGCGCTCCCTCGTTCATCAAATCCAAGGCCAGGGGCAGGGCGATGGGACGGTTGGGCCGCTCAATCCAAGCGCCTGGAAAAGGCATGGCCGCGTCATGCCAGGCCTCCGGTGAGGCAGTGGCTGCCAAACGAGCATCAGCGGCCACTTGAGCTGGGGTCACCCGGCCCGCATAAAGCACCAGCAGGCGCCCATCCCCATCCACCAGCACGCTGGACGGAACCGGCAGTGCCCACTTCACACCCCAGGCATGGGCGCGAGCCCGTTCAATCCGCCGGACCAGCGCGGGAGTTGCTCTCCCGGTGGCAAAAGAAAATGCCCGCTTCGCCGCCAGCGCCGCCGGGTCAGTACTCGTACCTCCTTCGACCAGGCCGTCCACCGAAAGCGCCACCACCTTGACGCCAGCAGCCTGCAATAAATCCCCGGATGCCTGAAATTCATTCAGTTCCGCAACGCACGGCGCACACCAGGTGGCCCACAAGTTGATCAATGTCACGCCCTGGCCACGGCCTCCACTCGTTCGTTTCTCCCCGGCAAATGATTCCCATGGCAGCACCGGAAGCGGAAAACGCGAACCCGCCACCGCTCTCACCGGCCCGCCATCCGGAAGCGGAGCCGCCCCTTCAGCCAATACCGGCGGAAGCCGCCCCTCCTGGGCGCGCTCCACCACCACCGCCCGACCCGCCCCCTCCCGCAAAAGATACTCCCGTCCCGCCTCAACCCCGGAAAAACTCTCCTCCCCACGACCCGGCCAACGCACCACCACGCTCTGAATCTTCCCCGCCTCCCCCAATCCAAAATGAAGTGACTTCCCCGTTTGGGTCAAAAACCCTTCGCCCGCCTTGAGCACGCGAACCATCCGCCCGCCCGCCCCCAGCCGCACCGTGACCCGGCCGCCAATCGCATCGCGGACACCTCGAGTCGCCACCAGCCGGAAAGTCACCCAGTCCGCCGGCTCCCCTAGCACACGCCCATCACAATGCGTGTTCTTCAAAAACCTCAACATCGGCGCCGTCCGGTTGGCCAGCCACAAATCAAGATCTCCGTCCCCATCCCAGTCAACCGGAACCACCGCCCGCGCATCATCGTCAAAATCAAATCCCGTCACCGCACTGGCGGTGGCAAATCGACCGTCTCCCCGCCCCAAATTCAGGAAACACACATTTCGCTCATGCCCACTGAGGGAAAACCCGCGTTCCATCAGCTCATCGACCGCGAGAATGGATCGACGATACGGCCCCTGCGGGTCTTTGACTTCGGCGATCCGCGTTGGATCAAGAGGCGATGACGACACGACCTGCCGCCAGACAACACTTCACAAATCATCGGGCCGCCGACCGGTCACATAACCGTTGGCCACCACAAGGTCCTCCCATCCATCATGATCCACATCCGCCGGCATCGAGCCCCAGGCCCAGCGGCCCATCGTCGTACCCGACTCGACGCTGGCATCACGAAATACCGGCCGGCCGCGCCCACCGCCCCCCAAATACAAACTATTGCCCCGGGCCATCAACTGGAATTCCTCCACCACCCCCACCGGGTCGCCAAGACGAAATCGCGGCTGTCTCGTCACACGGCTGCCGGCACTGGAAAACATATTGCCGACATACACATCACGTCGGCCATCTCGATCAAAATCCCCCGTCGCCGCCGACATACCGAATCCCCCATCCTTTAACCCAATCTCCATCGCCACCTCCCTGAATCGAGCCCGACCCGACGGCACTAAGTCGTTCAAATAACACACATTGCGTCCGAAATCGTTGGCCACATACAAGTCCTGATCCCCATCATCATCCAAATCATCCCACACCGCCGCAAAACTGAAACGCGAATTCCTGACCTCCAGCCCGCTCTCGGCCGTCGCGTCCACAAATGAAAGCCACTGGCCGTCAGCCGCCGGACCTAGGTTCTTCACCAGATAATTACCACCTCCATTCTCCGCATTAAAATAGGGCACAGGCACCGCCAGTTGCGCCCCCTCGCGGGCATCTGCATGATAACGGCAAACATAAATGTCGGCATACCCGTTCTGGTCGTAATCAGCCGCCGCCAACGAGTACCCGGCCTGCGCTACCCGGGAACGAATGCGCGCCGTAAACCGTCCAGCCCCCGCATTCTCAAAAAAGACCAGCCCCGCAGGCATCGACGCCACAAGATCTTGATCACCATCATTATCAAGATCAATGAAAAGCGCCCCCTGCGTGGCGTCCAGAACCCCAAGTCCGGATTCAGCCGTCGCATCCCGCAGCGTGCCGTCGGCATTTTGCACCAGTAACCGGTTCGGCAGCCCGCCATTCTGCGGCGAAAACACATCATCGCGACCGTCCCCATTCGCGTCACCAATGGCCAGCCCATGATGTCCGAATTTGAACATCCGATTAAAGACCTCAATTTCCTGACGCCAGTCATCGGTACCGCGGAGATACTGCCGGCGCACGGCCCCGTCACGGGGAAGCACGGCATGGGTCGCGTCAGCCCACAGCGGCGAGGGGGCCGTCCTCCGCGTCTCCTCATGAGCCTCCAGCCACACCTCACCCACTACCGGCGCCGCCGCCGACCCCTGCCAGCGAATGCGCCACGTCGCATTGATCTCGAGCAAACCGCCCTCCGCCGCCGTTCCAAAAATACCCGCGTACTGCCGCGTTATCCGCTCTTCCTCCTTCACCTCAAACACTTTAAACTTCACCCGGGAAATCCCACCCGCCGCAAAAGCGCCACGCAAACGCCCCCACGCCCCGCCCACAGTCGTCTTCGACACCTCCCCCTGCATCCGCCGGACCTCAAAACCAGACTGCCTCCTCTCCGTCTCCATCCGCTCAGGTCTCAGCTCGTCAGACACTAGCCCCGCCGCTAGACCGAGCCCACCCCCACCACCCGCCTGCAAATCCTCTCCCAACCGCTTCAATTCCACTCCCACCACCTCAGCAAAAACTTCACTGCTCCATCCCTCCGCCCCCGGATCAGGCAACACCTCGGCCCGCACTACCACCATAGCAAAAAAACACGCCATCCCACTGCCCCAAAGCTTGGAAAAAATGTGCGTCACGCGATCAATGAAACGACACGACAACGATTTGGCAAGTCCGGGCCTGCGCCCGGCTTCGCCCCAGCACCCTCTCCGCAACCCGGCCAGGCTGCGCACTCACCTGCCCGGACTGATGCCCGGACGGACCGCCCATTCGATGACCGCGCGCAGTTTATTTGGAAGCGAGGCCGAAATACTCGCGGGCATTGCCATAGCAAATGTCAGCCACCATGGAGCCGACGAGCGTGAAATCGCGGGGCACAAGGCCTTTTTCCATGTCATGCCCGAGCAACTGGCAGAGCAGTCGCCGGAAATATTCATGCCGGGTGAAACTGAGGAAACTGCGACTGTCCGTGAGCATACCGACGAACCGGCTCAGCAACCCAAGCTGGCTGAGCGCCTCAAGCTGACGCCGCATACCATCAAGCTGATCATTAAACCACCACCCACTACCCAGCTGCAGCTTGCCAGGCCCCGGACCACTCTGAAAATTCCCCAGCATCGACGCCACCATTTCATTGTCTGAGGGATGGATGTTGTAAACAATCGTTTGCGCCAACGTGCCGCCACGATCAAGGCGGTCGAGAAACCGCGCCAATGACCGAGCATCACCGGGATTACCAATCGAATCACAACCGATATCAGGACCGAGTTGCTGCCAGAGCCGGGTATTCACATTCCGCAGCGGACCGTAATGAAACTGCTGGGTCCAGCCACTGGCATGGTCCATGACCGCGCCTTCATATAAAAAAGCGCTTTTGAGCAGGGCCGAGTCGCTCGGCGACACCGCTACCCCAGACCGGACCGCCGCAAAAGCACGCTGAATTTCCGCATCGCTGAAGTCAGCCGCAAAAAACGCCTCGTTCCCGTGGTCGCTGAGCCGGCATCCATGGGCCCCAAAAACATCGTGCCTCTTCTGCAAAGCGTCTCGATACCCCGACCAAGAATCGCCAATACTCACGTCAGCCGCCGCTTCCAGCCGGGCAATCCAAGCGTTGAGTAAATCCGGCTGGTCAAACTGCATGCCCCGGTCCGGCCGCCACGCCGGAAAAACACCCACCGGAAAATCCTCCGCGGCCGCACAAACACGGTGAAACTCAAGCGTATCAGCCGGGTCGTCCGTCGTGCACAACGCCACCACCTTCGAGTCGACACACAACGACCGGGCCGACATCGTGCGCAATTGTTCCTGGCTGGACTCCCAAATCGACCTCGCCGTCTGCGGCGAAAGCAGCTCGTCGATACCAAAATATCTTTTGAGTTCCAACGCACACCAGTGATACACCGGATTGCGCAGGCATTTGGGCACCGTCGCCGCAAAAGCCTCGAATTTCTCCCAATCACTGGCGCCTCCGGTGATGCGATCCTCCGGAATGCCGTTAGCCCGCATCACGCGCCATTTATAATGATCCCCCGCCAGCCAGAGCTGCGTGAGATTGGTCCACTGCTTGTTTTCCGCCAATTCGCTAGGCGGCAAGTGGTTGTGGAAATCGAGAAGCGGCTGCGGGGCGGCCCACCGGTGGTAAAGCTCGACCGCGGACGGGGTATCGAGCAGGAAATCGTCATGGATGAAAGCGCGGCTCATGGTGCTCATTGGGTAGAGCATCCACGAGCCCGCTGCATCTGGCAATCCCGGGCCGACCTCCGGCGAGTTATCTGGCCAGCGCCTTGCCCAGCAGTTCATTCAGCCGCTGCACCATGTCCCGAGGGTCCTCGAGCAATCCTGCGGAGAGCAGCGAGTTGTCGAGCAGCTGACGGGCGGCCAGACTGGCCAGTTCCGGCTGCGCCGTGCGCGCGACCGCTAGGCTTTTGACCATGGCATGACGCGGGTTGATCTCGAGCTTCACTTTGACCGGCTCCACGTCTTGCTGCATAGCCCGCATCATCGACCGCATCTGGGCCGTTGGCGCGTGCTCTGGCGTGAGAGCAAGCACCGGAGCATCAACGAGCCGTGCACTTCCAGAAACCTCGGTGACCGCGTCCCCAAGCGTTTCTTTCAGCCACGAGCACAGCCCACTGACCTCGTCGTCAGACAACGGTGCCTCCGCCGAATCAACCGGGACGTCATCGAGCTTGACGTTCTCACTCGTCACAGAGACCAACTTCTTGCCGTCAAATTCACGCAGGCTGGTGAAAACATAGTCATCAAGCGGCTCATACGCAAAAAGCACTTCCAAGCCGCGGGCCTTGAATGCTTCCAAATACGGCCCGGCTTCAATCGCCGCCCGGTTCGGCGCAATCTGGTAATAAATCGTATCCTGACCGTCCTTGAGCCGCGTCACATAATCAGCCAGCCCCGCCATCTTGCCCGGATCAGACAGTGACGACTCAAAACGCAGCAGCTTGGCCAGACTGTCGCGATGACGGAAATCATTGGCCACCCCCTCCTTGATAAAACGCGCGAAATCCTTGTAAAACGCCTCGTATTTTTCCGGCTCCTCGGATCCCTGCTGCTCCAGCAACTTGAGTACACGACCCGCTATCACCTCACCCAACTTGCGCACCAAGGCGCTGTCCTGCATCGTCTCGCGGGAAATATTCAACGGCAAATCCTCGCTGTCGACGACCCCACGCAAAAACCGCATCCACTCAGGCAGGAAATCAGGCGGCTGCGCGTCAATCAAAACCCGTCGACAATACAACGCCACTCCCGGCTCAGTCTGGCCAAAACCAAATTTCTCCGGATTCTCGGTCGGCACGAATAGCAACGCATTGATCTGCAACGGCGCATCCGCCGCAAAATGCACACGGAACCGCGGCGCATCCCACGCCTTGCACGCGAATTTGTAAAATTCATCATACTGCTCGTCCGTGACTTCGTTCTTCGATTTCAGCCACAACGCCTCGACTGTATTGACGCGCTCGCCGTTAAGCAGGATCGGGAATGGGACAAAACTGGAATACTTCTCCAGAATCCGCTTCACCGTCGCCGCTTCAGAAAAATCATGAGCATCGTCTTTCAGCTCAATGACAATCCTAGCGCCACGCGACTGACCGGGCGCCTCGTCGATGGTATAACCCGTGGCCCCATCGCTGGTCCAGACAAGCCCGTCACCGTCCGAACCGGACGAACGCGTGAAAACACGCACTTCCTTGGCCACCATGAAAACCGAATAAAAGCCAACGCCAAATTTTCCAATCAAACTGCCCGGAGTACTGCCACCGCTTTCCTTGAGCGATTGTAGGAACGCCTTGGTCCCAGAATGCGCAATCGTGCCCAAATTACGCTCGAGTTCCTCCCGAGTCAGACCCGTGCCGTGATCCGCAATCGTCAGCGTGCGGGCGGTCTCATCCGTAGTGATCGATATCTCTAGCGGAAGCTCAGGATCGTGAAGGGTCCCGCTGCTGGCTAGCTGGGCATGACGCAACTTCTCCAACGCATCAGAAGCATTGGAAACAAGCTCGCGAATGAAAATTTCGCGATCGGTGTAGAGCGAGTGGATAACGATGTCCAGCAGCTGCCGGACCTCAGCTTGGAACGGCTGATGGGTGGGTGTAGTCATAGTGTGAAAAATGGAAATGAGAGGAACATGACATAGCAGGCACCGCCCGCCTGTCAAAAGCGAGTGACCCGCGCGATTTCGCGAAATACCCCATCACCACACCTGCACCACCCTCTTCGAACCAATCCATACACCGCAGATGATGACCGACGGCCGGATAGAAGCCGCCATCCCGGACAATACCTTCCGGCCAGAACGGCGCGATCACGGCAACTTTGCCAGCCAGCCCCCTACTCTCGTCGACAAAAACCGAGCGCTACGCCCAAGGCGCTTCCCCGCCGCCCGGAAACAGCATGACCGTGTCCGGATCCAGACGGTGAGACTCCATCACCCGTGCCACAACATCTGGACTCTAAGCAGGGAAGACACCCAAGGCGTCGCCAGCCCCATCGCTGGAGCCGGAGCCTTCCATGGAGAAGGCTATGTGATGGGATATTAAAGCAATTTCCTTGCCGTTTGGCCGTACAACGGTCGGGAATTAGGCCGCATTTGTACATTTTCCACAGCGCCTGCCCGCTCGAAATAGCATTCACACCACAACCGCCCCCCCCACGCCGACCCGAACAGGGTCATCCCCGCCCGCGCCGTCCTCCACCCCATCCATCACACCGTCTTAAAAATCAACCACCGCCATGACAAATCCGAAATCAGCATCACTGGCCGTGCCCGTCGCTTCAAGATAATCACCCGTAAAAAAGTGACTGTAGCCCGCCGTCAGAGCCAGATTTTTATGGGCCTTCCAGCTGACGGTCACATCAATCTCGCTGCCAGCAAAATTATCGGCCTGGTCATCAATCGGACGCACCTGCGTCGTCCCGTTGGCGCGATACCACGCGTCACCCGTGTCGGCGAGCCAGAACATCTGGTAATCAAACCGCACACTGACGTTCTTCACCGGACTCACCTGCAGCGTCAACCCGGGCTGGTGAATGTTCTGCCATGAGAAAAGATCAAGCGCGCCGTAAAATTTATGGTTCGTCGGAAACAGGTTCTGAAAGGTCCCCACATCCCCGTCCGCCGCATCATCATCACCACTCCCGTATGCATACTCAACATACACCCGCGGCTTCCATGACGACTGCATCCAGTTGTACCCCGTGCCCGCATGCGCCGCCACACTGGTCAGATCGCCGCCCCGCACATCCCCTTTTTGCAGCGCCGCCTCAAAATCGTACTCCCACCCATCCAGCTTTTTCGGGTCCGCCTTCAAGCGGCCGCCCACCGTGGCAAAATTGGTATCTCCCACCATGCCATTCTCATACAAATGAAAGGCGTAAGCGTCAATCGTGTGGGCACGCCCCCCCGGATTCGCCGAGAAATAAAGGCCTGAGAAAAATTGATCGCGGTCGTCATCGTCATCCAACCAATCCGATTGATTAAATTCATCGCCATCAATGGTGACAACGGATGACGTAAAAAGGTCAACCGACCATGTCTCCGCCGCATGACGCACTTTCACCGCATCAAAAGCACGGCCAAAATTCGACCAGTCCGATGGTCCCACCAGCCGCTCATCACCATAAGCCAGCAACTGGCGACCAATCCGCAGACTCAGCCCCTGGTCCGCACCAAATTGCATCCACGCCTGCCGCAAATCAATCGGGTCATCCCCCTCGGCTCCTAACCGCCCAGGAATGTCAGGCCGGTCTGAGTCCAGCTCATGCGACTCCTGCCCCTGAAGATAAAACGTCCACTCATCAGACGGCTTGATTTTGACCCCAAGTCGCGCCCGCTGCAGCAACCACGAATCATCCGTGAGCGAGTCAACCTCCTCATTAAAATCAAAATTATTCTCCCGAATCTCTCCGCGCACGCGCTCCTGGAAATCAAACGTCACTTTCCCCCCGAAAAATGAAAGCGGATTGTCCGCCGTCGGAGTGGCAGAGGCCACCGGAGCCTTGGCCTCGGTAACCACAGCCGTCTCGCCCGCCATCGCGAACGACCCACCAGCCAGCAAACCGGCCAATAAAACTTTAATAGACATAGTGATATACGATTTGAATGCGATCGAATGAACGATGCGACAGGGCGCGCAAGACCGAGTTTTTCACCAGTCAAGGCCACGGTTCGTCCATCAGGAGCCCCGCCGCGCCCAGACTGGCGCGAAGCCGCCCCGAAATCAAGGTCTCAACACCCGCCCCTTCCCTTCTCGCCAGCCGCCGCCGCACCGCCACACCCTGGGTTCAGCCCGACGAAACCGCCTCCCCTTCGCAAAAAAAACCGGGAGCCTCGTTTCGAGGCCCCCGGTTGCATACACTTGCCGCGTCTGACGAAGCGGGAAATGCGGGATGAAATTACATCATGTCGCCCATGCCGTGGTCGTGACCATGGCCACCACCCGCTGGTTCTTTCTTCTCCTTGATCTCAGTGATGAGACACTCCGTGGTCAGAAGCAGACCGGAGATCGACGAAGCATGCTGAATCGCGCTGCGTGTCACCTTGGCTGGATCAACCACCCCGGCCTTGATCAGGTCGACGTATTCACCAGTGGCCACGTTGTAACCAATGTTGCCCTTGGCTTCCTTCACCTTTTCCACGATCAGCGCAGCATTCACACCAGCGTTTTCGCAGAGCGTGCGCAGAGGCGCCTCAATGGCACGATAGAGGATGTCCGCACCCGTCTTCTCGTCGCCCTTCAGCTTCAGAGAAAGAATGGCATCTTGGCAGCGCAGCAGAGCCACACCACCGCCCGGGACGATCCCTTCCTCAACCGCCGCCCGTGTGGCATGCAAGGCGTCTTCCACCCGCGCTTTCTTTTCCTTCATTTCAGTTTCGGTGGAAGCACCGACATGAATGACGGCCACGCCGCCCGCCAGCTTCGCAAGACGCTCTTGGAGCTTCTCGCGGTCGTAATCGCTGGTCGTTTCTTCGATCTGACGGCGAATCTGAGTGATGCGGCCTTCGATGTCGGATTTCTTGCCTTTGCCTTCCACGATCGTGGTGTTTTCCTTCTCGATGACCAAGCGCTTGACGGATCCGAGATCGGCGAGCTCGACGTTTTCGAGTTTGATACCGAGGTCTTCGGTGATGCAACGGCCACCGGTGAGGATAGCGATGTCTTCCAGCATGGCCTTGCGGCGATCGCCGAAACCAGGAGCCTTGACGGCCACGGCGTTCAACGTGCCACGCAGTTTGTTGACGACGAGAGTGGCAAGGGCTTCACCTTCCACATCTTCAGCAATGATCAGCAAAGGACGGCCGCTTTTCGCGACTTTCTCCAGCAACGGGAGCATGTCCTTGAGATTGGAGATTTTCTTCTCGTGAATGAGGATGTAAGCGTTGTCGAGCACCGCTTCCATCGTCTCGGAATTCGTCACGAAATAAGGCGAGAGATAGCCTTTGTCGAACTGCATCCCTTCCACCACGTCAAGAGCCGTCTCAATCGACTTGGCTTCTTCAACGGTGATAGTGCCGTCCTTGCCGACTTTGTCCATGGCATCAGCAATGATCTTGCCGATTTCCTTGTCCCAGTTGGCGGAAACGGTTGCGACCTGAGCAACTTCCTTGGAGTCAGTCACTTTGGTGGCAATAGTGGCCAGCTTGGCCACCACCGCGTCAGCGGCTTTCAAGATGCCGCGCTGAAGCGACGTTGGGTTGGCCCCAGCCGTCACGTTGCGCAGACCTTCTTTGTAGATGGCCTCGGCCAAGACGGTAGCCGTCGTGGTGCCGTCGCCAGCCACATCGCTGGTTTTGCTGGCCACTTCACGAACGAGCTGGGCTCCCATGTTTTCATAAGGGCAATCCAGTTCAATCTCCTTGGCGACCGTGACGCCGTCCTTGGTGATTGTCGGTGAACCAAATTTTTTGTCGAGGATGACGTTGCGGCCAGCCGGTCCAAGCGTGGACTTGACGGCGCGAGCCAGCTTCTCGACCCCACGCAGCAACGAATGGCGCGCGGATTCATCAAACAGCAATTGTTTAGCCATGATTGAGGTAATGTAAGGTATCTAAGGTGTGGTTAGGATGTGCGAATGCGTTACTTCTGAACGATTCCGAGGATGTCGTTCTCGCTGATGATAAGAAGATCCTTGCCATTCAGCTTTACTTCGGTGCCGCCGTATTTCGAGATCAGAACGATGTCGCCTTTCTTGACGGTGAAGGCGATGGCTTTGCCATCTTCGTCCTTGCCACCAGTGCCGATTTCGAGCACTTCAGCCTCTTGGGGCTTCTCCTTGGCATTGTCAGGGAGAACGATGCCACCGGCGCTCTTTTCCTCGGCCTCAAGGCGTTGGACGAGCACGCGCTGGCCCATGGGTTTGATTTTCTGTGCCATAGGTCTGTGTTGCGTGGTATTTACGGGTTGTATGTTTGGGGTGGTGGGGGCGTGCAGAGAAGGTAAAACTTGTGAATAGTGAAAATCGGGTGGGGCGAGCATCGCAGAAATGAATCCGCCCACCCGCCTTATGTTTCCGAAATCTCAAGCTCTTCGCATCTCATCACTTCCCCCAAAAATTACTGCTTGTCGTCAACGACTTCAAAATCAGCGTCTACGACTTTGGCATTCGCCTGCTTGGGTTCGGAAGAAGGAGCCTCGGAGCCGCCCTCCCCATGCGCCCCGCTCGGCGGCGGCACTTCTCCGGCAGCAGATGCCATCTGGCTCACTTTGGCAAAAAGCTCCTGAATTTCCGCTCCCCGGGACTTCATGGCTTCCAGATCATCCTGGGCAATGGCGGTCTTGAGCTGGTCAATCAAGTCGGTCACAGGCTTCTTCTGGTCGTCAGCGATTTTATCGCCAAGCTCGGACAATCCTTTTTCGACCTGATAGACAAGATTTTCTGACTGGTTTTTCAGCTCAACCACTTCCTTGCGGCGGGCGTCTTCAGCCGCGTGAATCTCCGCGTCGCGCTTGGCCTTCTCAATCTCTTCCTGCGTCAGTCCACTGGAACCAGCAATCGAGATCTTCTGCTGCTTGCCGGTCTTTTTGTCCTGCGCCGACACATGAAGAATGCCGTTGGCATCAATGTCAAAAGTGACCTCAATCTGTGGTAGTCCGCGGGGAGCCGGTTCGATGCCGTCAAGCTTGAACGTGCCCAGCACCTTGTTGTCGCGTGACATCGGCCGCTCGCCCTGCAGAACAACAATCTCCACCCCCGTCTGGTTGTCAGCAAAGGTCGAAAAAACTTGCTGCTTCTTGGCCGGGATGGTCGTGTTGCGAGGAATCATCGCCGTCGCAATGTTTCCTGCAGTCTCGATAGCCAGCGTCAGAGGCGAAACATCGAGAAGAAGCACGTCTTTGACGTCGCCCTGAAGCACGCCAGCCTGAACCGCCGCTCCAATGGCCACGACTTCATCGGGATTGACCCCTTTGTGCGGCTCTTTGCCAGCCAGCTTGCGCGCAGTCTCAATCACTTTCGGCATCCGCGTCATCCCGCCAACCAGAACCAATTCGTCCACCTGGCTGGATGATAATTTCGAGTCGGCCAGCACTTTTTGCACGGGACCCACGGTGCGCTCAAAAAGATCATCCGTGATTTTTTCAAGCTGCGAACGCGAAAGCGTCTTTTGAATGTGCTTGGGGCCGGTTTGGTCCGCCGTGATAAACGGAAGGTTGATATCGTAGGTCTGAGCCGAACTCAGCGCGATTTTCGCCTTCTCCGCCTCTTCCTTGATCCGCTGCATCGCATCAGCCTGCCCCTTCAACTCAATGCCGGTTTCCTTTTTAAAATCACCCGCAATCCACTCAATCAAACGATTGTCCCAGTCGTCGCCACCCAAATGAGTGTCGCCATTGGTCGCCATCACCTCAAACACCCCATCACCAATGTCCAAAACAGAAATGTCAAAGGTGCCGCCCCCAAGGTCATACACCGCAATCTTTTCATTTTTCTTCTTGTCGAGACCATAAGCCAGCGAAGCTGCCGTCGGTTCATTGATGATGCGGCGCACTTTGAGGCCAGCGATCTCACCAGCCGCCTTGGTGGCATTACGCTGAGCATCATTAAAATACGCCGGCACCGTGATCACCGCTTCGGTGATAGTTTCACCCAGCTTGGCTTCAGCATCCGCCTTCAGCTTCGCCAGCACCATGGCCCCAATCTCCTGCGGACTATACGTCTTCTTCTCGCCGCCAATCTCAATCTCAATGTGCGCATCGCCGTTGGCAGCTTTCACAATTGTATAAGGGACAGACTTGTCCGCTTCCGTCAATTCATCAAACTTGCGGCCAATCAACCGCTTCGCCGAGAATACCGTGTTCTTCGGGTTGGTGATGGCTTGGCGTTTGGCCGCTTGGCCAACCACGCGCTCGCCTGTCTTCGTAAAGGCCACTACCGAGGGCGTGGTCCGCGCCCCTTCTGCGTTTTCCAGCACAGAAGGCTGACCGCCCTCCATAACAGCCATGCAGGAATTGGTGGTGCCGAGGTCAATGCCAAGAATCTTTGCCATGAGAGTGAGTGTCCGGGTTCAAGGACATCTCCTCATTCGCTAGATCCATGCCGTTCGTTTTTATTAAATTCTAAAGTGGTGATTTACAATAGATTATAAATTCATGAGGCCAAGATGGATCATTTTCCAGTCCGGACACAGAGTCAGAATGACTCTCTAAAAGCGACATATTGTCTCATAAAGCACCAAGGACTGCGTCATAAAGACCGAAGCGGGTGGCCGAAACCTCATGAAGGCCTCAACCACCCGCCGCGGATGTGTGTGTGTGTTGACAGTGTGTCTATTGATCTAACCTGCTTATTTCAAAGCAATCCCCATCCTTTCAAATCAGGCCGCGTTGCGGTTTTTGCGGGATTTGGACGAAACCCAGCCGAAACCAGCGAAGAGACTGAGCAGCATCCACCAAGGAGCCGAACCTTCAGGCACCGAGGCCGTACCAGCGCCAGGGCCAGGAACAACCG
>CAJBME010000310.1 GCA_903954065.1 uncultured bacterium | reverse complement strand
GTTGATGTAGAGCTTGTTGAAGATCTTCGGGTGTTGGGCGAGAGATTCGGAAAACGTGGAACCGGTTTGCACTGAGTCCGCGATCGACAAAATGGTGCGTTGCAGAACCGGGTTTGGTTCCTGTTTGCCGAGCACGGTCAGGCCGCGCAGGAGCGGCAGACCGGCGTCGATCAGGGTGGCCAGCTGGCGGGTGAAGATCATGAGGATCTTCCCTTTTACTGTGCCACCGCCTGCGGCTCCTTTTTTGCGGCTTTTACTGGCGGCTCCCACCTTCTTTTTGGCTCCCGCCAGCTGACCTTTGGGGGCGAGCTTGGTGGGGAAGAGGTTTTGGCCTCGCAGCATGGAGGAAGCCTCACCTTCGTTGGTGGCGCTGATCGAGCCGGCGGTTTCCTGTCCCTGCGCGTTCAGGGCGATGTAATCAAAGTCGGGCATGGGGTCTGAGTCGGGTTGACGAAGATGAGTTTTAAGGAAAAGCCGGCGTGCTGTCTATCACGCAATCCGGCCGCCCCGTATTTTCTTAGGTATACTTGAGGACTTCCTCGATGGTGGTGTTGCCGTCGTAAATATTGCGCAAGCCGTCTTCGCGGACGGTTTTCATGCCCATCTCGATGGCTTTTTGTTTCAAGACCAGCGAGGGAGTCCGCTGCGTGATCAAGTCGCGCAGAGTATCGTTGACACTGAGCAGCTCGTAAAGTCCTTTGCGGCCGCGATACCCTGTGCTGGCGCACGCGGCACAGCCTTCGCCGGTGTAAAAGTGTTTTCCGCCCAGTTCACTGGCTGGAATGCCGAGTTGGGTCAGGATGGCGTCGCTTGGTTCGTAGGACGTTTTACATTCTTTGCAGATGGTTCGAACGAGACGTTGGGCCAACACGCCTTCGAGCGAGGCTGAGACGAGGAATGGTTCCAATCCCATGTCGACCAGACGCGTGACGGCGCCCGGGGCGTCATTGGTGTGCAGAGTGGAAAGCACCAAGTGACCGGTCAAGGCCGCCTGAATGGCAATCTGGCCAGTTTCGCCGTCTCGAATTTCACCGACCATGATTCGGTCTGGGTCTTGACGAAGGAACGCCCGCAGGACTTTGGCGAATGTGTTACCCACGTTTTCATTGACGGGCACCTGAATAATACCGTCGATGTCATACTCAACCGGATCTTCCACGGTCAGCAGTTTGGAATCGATGGTATTGATGCGTTTCAGCGCAGCGTACAAGGTGGTGGTTTTACCGGAACCGGTAGGGCCGCAGACGACGAAGATGCCGTTTGGCTTTTGAATGACTTCATTGACGTAGTCGTAGATGAAGCCGGGCATGCCCAGATTGCTGATATCGAGGTTGGCGGACTGGCGGTCGAGCACCCGCAGCACGACTGATTCACCGTGAATGGTGGGCAGGGTGGAAACCCGCATGTCCACGCTGCGTCCGGCAATCGTCTTCATGATCCGACCGTCCTGTGGGAGTCGGCGTTCAGCAATATTGAGGTTGGCCATGACCTTGATCCGGGAAATGATCGTGGTCGAGAGGCGAGCTGGCGGCGGGGCGATTTCCATCAAGGAACCGTCGACCCGGTAGCGGATTTTAAATTCCAGCTCAAACGGTTCAAAGTGAATGTCGGAGGCGCGTTCTTTGATGGCTTGGAAGAGAACGAGGTCCACATACCGGACGATGGGGGCGGAATTCGCCTCATTCTCCAGGTCTTTTGGATTGTTGGGGTCTCCGCCGTCAATTTGTGAGAGGATATCGCCGAGTTCCTCGGTACCGCCGCCGTAGAGGTCATTGATGAGTTCCTCGATGCGTTCGGGGCGTGCGATGACGAGATTCAGGTCTTTCCCGGTGGCGAACCGCAGGTCTTCGAGAGTTTGCGGATTAAACGGATTGATCAGGGCGACGTGGAGCCCTAGTTCGTCGAAGTGGATGGGCAGGGCGCCGTGGAGGCGGACCAAGTTGGCCGGGATCAATTCCAGCAGGGCCTTGGGTGGATCGAATCCTTTGAGGTCGTGGAATGGGGCGGCGAGTTCCTCGGCTACCACTTGATACAGTTCGTTCTCGTGCTGAATCAGTCCGAAATTCTTCAGGATGTGGACGATGCTGTCACCGGTGCTCTTGGCCTCATCGACGATGCTGTCAGCCTGGCTCTGGTCAATGATGCCCCGGTGTTTAAGGACATCGCAAATATGTTCAGCAGTCATGGAGTAGGGGAAATTGGATACGGTCTGGGGGTGGGGGTGGGGTCGGGAGGGAACCGCCATGGACATGATTCAACGACGGTCGCTGGACGCGGTGGTCGTGCGGAGAATGATGTCGAGGGGCATGCGTGGGGGCTGGGGTCGGATCAGCGGGCAGGGGGTTAGTCGCTATCGCCCACGGTGATTTCGATGACTTCGGCGGCGGTGGTCATACCGGCGAGCGCCTTGCGGATACCGTCTTCGCGCAGATTGCGCATGCCGAGTTCACGGGCTTTGCGTTTCAGCTGCACGGAGGAAATATTATCATTGATGGCGGTGCGCACTTCGTCGTCCATCCGGAAGATTTCGGCGATGGCCAGTCGTCCGCGGAAGCCGTTTTGGCGGCAGTTGGAGCAGCCGACGGGGGTCATGACGGTGGCGTCCCGCACTTGATCGTGGGTCAAGCCGAGCGCGCGAATTTCCATTTCGTCGAGCACGCCAGGTTTTTTACATTCTTTACAGAGTTTCCGCACCAGTCGTTGAGCCATGATGGCGCGCACAGCGGAGGCGGTCAGAAACGGTTTGATCCCGATGTCGGTCAGACGGGCCACGGCGCTTGGAGCGTCATTGGTGTGCAGGGTGGAGAAGACGAGGTGTCCGGTCAGCGAGGCATTGATGGCGATGGTCGCCGTCTCCAAGTCCCGAATTTCCCCGATCATGATGATGTTGGGCGCCTGACGCAGCATGGAGCGGAGCGCCGCGGCAAACGTCATGCCAATGTCTTCTTTGACGTTGACCTGATTGATACCGGCCAGCTGGTATTCGACTGGATCTTCGACAGTGATGATCTTGCGGTCCGGCTTGTTGATGGCGTTGAGACAGGCGTACAGAGTGGTCGTTTTCCCCGATCCCGTGGGGCCGGTGACCAGAATGATGCCGTCTGGGAGCGAGATCAATTCATCAAAAGTGGCTTGGTCGTCGCTCAAGAAGCCGAGGTCGCCCAGACCCAGCGTCAGACCGGATTTGTCCAGAATCCGCATGACGATCGATTCACCGTGGCTCGTTGGCACCGTCGAGACCCGCAAATCAAGGTCCTTACCGCCCAGACGCGCTTGAATACGACCGTCTTGTGGAATGCGGCGCTCATCAATCGACATCTTGCCAGTCATGATCTTCAGACGGGCGACAACCGGGCCATGCAAATGCTTAGGATGGTTGTCGATTTCTTGCATGACCCCGTCAATGCGATAACGGATTCGAAGCGACTTCTCCATCGGCTCGATGTGAATGTCACTGGAGCGGGACTGGTGCGCCTCCACGAGGATCTTGGTCACCAATTTGATGATGGGGGCATCCGCATCCGCTTTGGCCTGACCCGGAGGGGCCTCGCTGTCATCGCCCGCCATGACGACCTCAAGGTCCATGTTGGCTGATTCCTGCTTGATGCCGTAAAACTCGGTCAAAAATTGCTCGATTTGCGAGGTGGTCGCACAGACGAACGACAGCGACGCGCCATTCAGCAAGTGCGGCAAGCTGTCCATGGCGTCGAAATTCAATGGATCCGCGACGGCGACCACGATTTGCCCGTAATCCAGACCGACTGGAACGGCTTTGTATTTCGAGGCAACTTCGCCAGGCATCGCATCGAGCAATTCCGGCGTAGGCACCAATTCGGAAAGGTCGACAAATTCCATGCCGGCATTGACGGCCATGGTTTGGGACAGCGCTTCTTCCCTGATCATCCCGTCGTCCAACATGTATTCGAGCGGGGTCTGCCGTTTATTTTTAGCAGCCCTGGCGGTGACAATGTCCGTGTCCGAGATCAGCCCGGCTTCCAGGAGCAATTGGATGAGGTATTCTTCGTTGGAAAACACGGCGGAGATAAAATGGGGGTGGTGTTGAGTGAACGGACGGCCTCGGGCAAAGCCCTAAACGCGGTCCGGCAATTAGGATTAGGGAGACGCCTTGTCAACGTCGGGGCCGCACGTGTCGTTGAAAAAGTTTTGTTTTATCTGGATAGCGGCCGGAAGTGGGCCTCAGACGGGCAAAAACTGGGTTTTTGGCGCTGGTTTGGCGCTGGTTTGGCGCTTTGCGGCCGGCGTCGTGGGTCGTTGGCGTTCGATGGTAGGCCGGTAGGCGGTTAGGAGACGGGCTGAGGGGTGGGGGCGGTCAGGGTCCCGTTCCAGGCGCGATTGAGCAGGACGGCGGTATGGAGCAGCCGATGCGGTGGGAAACTGGCTGGCAGGTGGGCCCGCAGCTGGGTGAGGCATCCGATATTGCCACTGGCGGCGAAATCGGCGTGGGTAGCGGCGATGGCGGAGGCTTTTCGTTGACCGAGGATGGCGGCGGTGGCGGGCTGGTCGATGTTGTATGTTCCGGCTGAGCCGCAGCAGATGTCGGGGTTGGGGAGCTCGCAGAGGGTGGTGCCTGGGATGAGTTCGAGCAGTTGCCGCGGGGCGCTGCGCACGCGCTGGCCGTGGGAGAGGTGGCAGGCGTCTTGGTAGGCGATGGTGAGTGGCTGCGCGGGGCGCGGGGGCGGGTCTAGTGGGCCGAGGGTGACGAGGAATTCACAGATGTCTCGCACTTTCGCGGCTAGCGCGCGGGCCTCTGATTCCCATTGAGTTCCGCGTAAAATCAAGGGATATTCCCGCAGGCCAGAGCCGCAACCGGCGGCATTGCTGATGATGGCATCCACCTCGCTCACTGGAATGGCGGCGAGGTTTTGTCGGGCTTGGGCCCGGGCGTCGTCGGCCGCGCCGATGTGCCATCCCAGAGCGCCGCAGCATTCCTGCCCCGCCGGGACGACAACTTCCACCCCGTGTCGGAGGAGCAGCGAAATCGTCGCGTCATTAATTTCGGGATCGAGCGCCTGCTGCACGCATCCGAGGTGCAGCGCGACTCGGGCCCGCGGCGGGCCTGCCGGGCGATAGACGGCTTTCCACCGGGTGGCGGGCGGCAGCGCGGCGGGTAGCATGTTCATCATCGGGCGGAAAGTGGCGGGCAGCAGCCGGGTGAACGGGGCGGCCAGTCGTCCAAGGCGCGCGGCCAGCCGAAAGCGAGCCGGATACGGCACTGTCTGCAGGAGGACAAATCGTTTCATCCTTTCTATCCAGGGCCGGACGCGGGCCGGTTCCTGCAGGGCGCGATACGGAGAGATCAAGTCCCGATAGACCACGCCGCTGGGGCACGCCGTTTCGCATGATAAACAGCCGAGACACGCATCGAGATGCGGCTGGGCTACCGCAGCCGGGAGCGTGCCTTCCAGCACTTGTTTCATCAGGACTATACGACCGCGGGGCGAGTCCATCTCCTGGCCTAGTACTTGATACGTCGGGCAGGCGGGCAGGCAGTAGCCGCAGTGCACGCAGGCGTGAACCGCCTCGGCCATGGGGGGGCCAAACGGGCCGTGAGCGGCAGTGGAGATGGCATGCTTCATTCTATCGTCAGCGAAGCCCAGTCCGTCCGGCGCCGCAAGTGCGCCCGCGGTGAATCTCGCAGGTTGGCTGGCCGTGGGGAGAGAGTGGTCGCGCCCAATGGCATGGCGGGCGGGTGCGCCGGTATCGGGCGGTGCGCCCGGGGGATGCAGGGCGCCCGCTCGAAGTTTTATGAAAGAAGTCGAGGGGCCGACGCGTATGCCAGTGGGTGTACAGACGTCGCGTGCCTGTGTGTGCGTGATTTCTTGTGTGCTGACGGCGCGTGCGTCTGTACTCACGGCCGAGTGCGTCCTTTGTTTTTCTGATTTTACCTGATGTTTGCTGCTCTCTTGGACAAATCCCTCCGTCGGGCGCATGGTGGGCCCATGTTTGATGCTGCTGCTGCTGCTGCTGCTGGTGCTGCTGGTGATGATGCTGACGCCCTCCGGTCTGAAGTACTGGCCGCTGGGCCGGACGAAGCGGGGTTATTGTCAGCCTACCAACAAACGCGCAAGAGCCTGATTGACCGGCTGGGCAACTGGGAAGACCAGCGGTCGTGGGACGAATTTTACCAGACGTATTGGCGGTTGATTTACAGCGTGGGTCTGAAAAACGGCCTGCGGCCGGACGAAGCGATGGACACGGTGCAGGAAGTGGTCATCGCCATCGCCAAACAGTCGCAAAAAAACCAATACGATTCGTCTCAGGGTAGCTTCAAGTCATGGTTGATGAACCTGACCCGGTGGCGCATCAACGACCAATTCCGGCGGCGGGGCAAAGATTCCCACCTTCATCACGGAGCAGGACACGAAGACCGCGATACCGCTACCTTCGACCGCTTCGCCGATACCAAACCCGGGGCCCTCGAGAAAATGTGGGATGCCGAATGGGCGAAAAATCTGCTCGATCGCGCCCTCGCCCGGGCAAAAAATCAGGTCTCCCCCAAACAGTTTCAAATATACGACTGCTACGTCATCAAAGACTGGGGAGTCGGAAAAGTCATGAGCGAACTGGGCGTCAGCATGACCCAAGTCTACCTCGCCAAACATCGTGTCGGCAAAGTGCTCAAACAAGAACTCATGGCCATGGAAAAGCCACTGTAAGTTAGCCGGGTTGATCACGGCACGACGCGCAAGCGGTAATGAGCGGCGGGTGATGGTGGGGCGGGGTCGATCCAGAGCGACGGTTCCGAGGTGGTGGGCACCCGGATTTCCAGAGGGGTCCAGACGGTGAGGTCGAGGCTGCGTTCGAAGGCGTGGCGGTGACCGCGGCGAGTGAAGGCGCGCACTTCGATGGGGCCGGACGAGCGGCGGGTTAGGGTGGGTTCCAGAGTGGGGGTGGGGGGTGTCGGCTGCACCGTGACTTGGATAAAGGTAGTGAGCGGCGGGCCACCGGGGTACCGGATTTCTAGCGGCAACTGGTCGCTACCGAGATGGCCCGGGGGCGGCGAGTAGGTGAACAGGTCGTCGATTAGAGTCCACGATCCACCGGCCGTGCTGAGGGCTAGCGTCAACGATCCTCCTCCGGCCGTGCCGATCGGATTGGCGGGCACTAGTTCCAGCGGGGTGTCGGGAGGCGCTTCGATCAATGAGCGCAGACGTTCGGCGGAGAACTGGGTCGGCACGTCCGGCCAGGTGTCGATTTCGAGTCCGAGGAAAACCGGGCGCGCGTTTGGTGGGACCACCGAGCGTATGCTGGGTGACCCCGACTGCGGGTCGGCGGCGAAGAGGCCGAAGAGGCGGTCGCCGTGGCACCCAATCCAGAGCGGCAGCCCGGAGGTTTCGCCCGGTCCGAGGTCGAGGGCCAGCTGGGTGCCGGTCGCGGTGCCGTCGCTGACCCATAATTCACGGCCGTGACGGTAGGTGGTGGCGGCGAAATAGACTTCGGATCCGATGCTGCCGAGCAATTCGATGTTGCGGATCGGGTCCCAGGCCGGGGTTTCGGGAACGACGGCCACGGTGCCGGCGCCGGTGCCGTCGCTGCGCCAGAGCTGGTTGCCGAGCACCATGTCCCGGAGGTGAAAAAAGACGAAGGGACCGGCGGCGGTCAAGCGCCATCCGGGTTCCGGTAAGCGGGTGGCGGCGAGGGTCGTGATTTGACGCGTGCCGTTCGCTGTGCCGTCGGAGCGCCAGAGCGACTGGGAATCGGGAGTCGGGGCGTGCACGAAGTAGAAGTCAGGGCCGATGCTGGCGGCATCGCCTGGGCTGAAGGGCCGGGCATCCGAGAGCCTGCGGGTTCCGTCGCTGGTTCCGTCGGTCGCGTAGAGTCCGTAATCGCGCGCGGTTCCGTGTTGTTCGAAGAACAGCAGGGGACCCGCGGTGCCGAAGAGGCGGGGCCAGACGGTGCCGGTTCCGGTGTAAAGGTCGCGGAGTAGGCGGGTACCCGCAGCGGTGCCGTCGGACGACCAGATTTCGGTGCCGTGAGTCGCGTCGCTGGCGCTGAAGAAGACGCGGTCACCGAAGCGGGTGAGAAATTCCGGTCGGCTTTCCTCCGTATTGGGAGCCATGGGCAGGATTGCCGTTGTACCGTCGCCGGTGCCATTGCTGGTCCATAATTTTCCGGAGGCGGCGAAGACGAGGCCGTCTCCGAGGGCGGTTAGTCCGGAGGGAAAACTTCCTTTTGATCCCGGGGCTAGGTCGCGGACGAGGGTGGTGCCGGAGGCGGTGCCGTCGCTGCGCCAGAGTTCTGCGCCGGCGGCTGGAGTCGCCCCTTGGAAATAAACGTGGCCCGCAGGGCCTACGCTCAGGATGTTTTGGTCGGAGCCACCGAAGCCGCTGACGGAGCCCGGCTGGAGGTCTTTGAGGAGGGTGGAGGTGGCCGGCGTGCCCAAGGTGCGCCAGAGCTCGAATCCTGCGGCGGGCGAAAAACCGCGGAAAAAGAAGCCAAGTGGGGTGGAAAGCGGGTGGCTGGGTGGCGCGTCCCATCCTTCAGGACAGAGATCAGCCACGGGCTGAAGCGTGCGGCCTTCGATGTTCCATTTCCAGATTTCGCCGCTGGTGGGTGGATCGCCAAGCGTCGAGCCGGTGAGGATGAGATGGCCGTCGACAGCGAGGATCGGCGCGACGGAGGCTGTCCAGGTGGCGGGCGCAGGGGCATACACTTGACGGGTGCCAGCGACGGTGCCGTCGGTGCGCCAGAGTCCGGAGTGGAGGCTGGAACCGCTGCTCGCGATAAACCAAGCGGCCCCATCGGCCATGGTCGGTCCGCCATTAGCGTCGCCCGGCCCGATCCACTTCGGTCGCAGGGACGATGATTGGATGGCCACCGTGCCGGCGGAGGTGCCATTGCTGGTGAAGAGACGAGGTTGATTGGTGTCCCCGGTCAAGTACGCCGTAAAGAGGACGCGGCCGTTGACGGCCTGAAGGTGGCTAGGCTCACTGCCGTCGCGTCCCGGCCACAGGTCGCGGACGAGGCGAGTGCCGGCGGCGGTACCGTCGGTTTTCCACAATTCGCGACCGTTGGCATTGGTGTGAGCGGTGAAATAGACCCAGTTGTCGACAGCGATCAGAGTGGAGGGGGTTTTCGGGGGATCGCCCGTCGGGGAGTCGTTGACCACGCGGGTGCCTTCGGGTGTGCCGTCGCTGCGCCAGAGCACGCGTCCCAGAGTGCCGGCTGAGGCTTCGAAGAAAACGGTTTCGCCCAGACCGCAGAGGTCGCGGGGTAGGCCGCTGGAAAATCCGGGCACGAGGTCGGCGGCGAGGCGGGTGCCGTCGGCCGTGCCGTCTGTGACCCACAGTTCCACGCCGTGTTCGGAGTCGCCGGCGGCGAAGAAGATCCGGCGGCCCACGACCGCGAAGTGTTCCGGCTGGCTGCTATCCGGGCCGACGCGCAGGTCTTTGACCATCCAGGTGCCTGCGGGCGTGCCGTCGCTGCGCCAGAGTTCGTGGCCGTGCGCGGGGTCTTCGGCGCTGAAATAAGCGATGCCGTCGTGGACGATCTGGCTGCGGTCAGCTCCGCCACTTTCTGTTTTCCACTGGAGTAGGCGGCTGGTCCCTGCCGGCGTGCCGTCGGTGCGCCAGACGGCGTCGCGTAATAAAATCACCCATCCTTGGTCAACCGGGAGGTGAGCGAACGTGCCTTGGCTGCTGATTTGACTGAAGGGTAGGTTGAAATCCCAAACCATGTTGACCTGGCCGGTAGTCAGATTGAGGCGACGTAGGGCATTGCCATGGGCAGGATCCGATGCCCAGAAGAGGATTTCCTGCCCTCGGCGCACCATCTGGCGGGGCTCACTGCCTCGTCTGCTAGTCGCCGTCATGCCATGAACCAGCGAGCTGCTGTAAGAAGAGGCGGCGGCCGTTGGCGCGATGAGGGAGATGAAGGCAAAGGCAGCGAGAGCAAACAAGGCGGCCAGACTAGCCATCAACGGCGCCTGAAGCGCGGCGCGGCGGCAAATGGAGGTAGAAGGCATGAGCTGGTAGGGATTTGCGTTGGAGCGGGAGCATCATGAGGGAGGCTTGCGCGAATCAGGTGGGGGGAAGGGGCTCATGGGGGGGGCTGCTGGTGCGCAGCTACCACCAGCGAGATGAGATCCTCTCATTTTGACACAACTAATACTGAGGCGTCTAAAAAGAAAGAAAAATCGCTGTCTCGTTTACCCTCATGATGCTGCGGCCCCGGACGGGTCATCGTCATGTATCGCACGTCTCTTTAGGGCATTGGATGATAGGCAACGGCCTGCCTTCCGTCTATGAATGTCATAAGGCATCCCTTGGGTTCTCGACGATCCCGCTTACCGGGCTGCCCCACTCGATACATGAGGGCAATTTCAAAATCTCAGCGCGTCACGGTCGCACCGACCGAGGCCGACCTCGGCCATCAGCGCGATCGGACCAGGTGGTCGAACCGTGCACCGACTGGAGCCACTTGGATTGCTCTCACTATTCTTACTGTTTTCGTTCAGACCGCGCTTTCGGCCACTCCAGAACAGATTGATTTTTTCGAGCAACGCATCCGGCCGATGCTGGTCAACGAGTGCTATGAGTGTCACGGGGCGAATAAGCAAAAGGGCGGACTGCGCGTGGATTTTCGAGACGGACTCCTCGAAGGCGGAGACACCGGCCCGGCGGTCATTCCGGGTGATGCAGACAAAAGCCTGCTCATCCAAAGCATCCGCCACGTGGCCCCGGATTCGAAAATGCCGAAGGATCGACCTGCGCTTGCGGATTCTGTCATCGAGGATTTTGTGGCCTGGGTGAATCAGGGCGCATTTGATCCGCGCGACCAGCCGCCGACGGTGGGTGAGACGGTGACGACGGACAATGCCAGTTGGGCTGCTACGCTCAAAGCGCGCGCAGAATGGTGGAGTTTCCAGCCAGTGCGCAAGCCGGCTATTCCCAAGGTGAGGGACACCGCGTGGTCGGAGCATCCGGTCGATCGTTTTCTTCAAGCGAAAATGGAGGAACGCGGGCTGCGGCCCTCTCCCGCGGCCGGTGGCGAGTCGTTGCTGCGGCGCGCCACGTTCGCATTGACCGGGCTTCCGCCTACCGCCGAAGAGATCGAGGACTCCTGTCGCGACCATTCGTCGGATGCTTACAGCAGGCAAGTCGACCGCCTGCTGGCCTCGCCACGGTTTGGCGAGCACTGGGCGAGGCATTGGATGGATCTCGTTCGTTACTGTGAGTCTCACGGTAGCCAAGGCGATCCGGAATTGCCGATGGCCTGGCGTTACCGGGATTACCTCATCCGCGCCTTCAATGACGACGTGCCCTACGACCAGTTCGTCCGCGAACACATCGCTGGGGATCTGCTGCCGAATCCGCGGCTGAATCGCGCTGAGGGATTGAACGAATCCATGCTTGGCCCAGCGTATTTGCGCATGGTCGAATTAGGGTATGTACCGGTGGATGCATTAGATGATCAGGTGAAAGTCGTTGATAACCAGATTGATGTATTCTCAAAAACATTTCTAGGGCTCACCGTTTCCTGTGCCCGCTGTCACGATCATAAATTTGACCCGATTAGCCAAAAGGACTTTTATGCGCTCTATGGTGTCTTCGCCAGCAGTCGCCCCAGCCAGGTGGTGGTAGATGATCCTGTATTACAGCAGACGAACCGGGCTGAACTCGCGGTGTTGAAGGATGAAATTCGCGGTGGTTTAGAGGCTGCGTGGACCGAAGCCGCGGCGGGTCTTGGGACATGGCTCCTCGAGCAGGCGGCCCGCAGTGCGGAAAAAGAACGGACGGAAGCGGGCATTCGTCGGCTTTCCCGAGAAATCGCGGAGGTTGAATTGCGGGCTCGCGCTGAGCTTGTCCGGCAGAGCGGAGCGGACTTTTCGAATCAGCTGCCTCTACCGTTGGCTCGATGGGGTTTCGACGAAGATTTGCGCGATGCCATCGGGTCTATGCACGGCCGAGCCGAAGGCGGCGCTGTGGTCCGGGCGGGCCGCCTTATCTTGGAGGACGCGAGCCAATGGGTCGTCACCGAACCGCTTCCGACCAGCCTTCGCGAAAAAACATTGGAAGTCTGGGTGACTCTGGCCGGGCTCGATCAACGGGGGGGAGCGGCGTTGACCGTGCAGACGCCGGATAGCGAGAACTTCGACGCGATCGTCTTTGGCGAAAAGGAACCGGGTCATTGGATTGCCGGGAGCGATTTTTTTCGACGCACCCAAGACGCCCACGCCTCGCCCGAGACCGCTGGCCCGGGTGAGCTCATCCATCTCGCAGTGGTTTATGGCACGGACAATTCCATTACACTCTATCGCAATGGCGCTCTGTATGGCAAAAGCTATCAGCACGGCACGCTGCAACCGTTTGCTGCGGGTAGCGCCCGGGTGGTGTTTGGTAAACGCCATTTGGCCGCAGAAGTGAGCGTCTTAGCCGGCGAGATTGAGGAGGCCCGACTATATGACCAGGCCCTCACGGCTGAGCAAATAGCTGTCTCGTTCCAGGCCGGGGCGGCCAGCGTGGATGCAGAAAGCTTGACCCAATCCTTAACGCCAGATGAGCTCGTGAAACGGGCGCACCTTCATCATGAGCTGGATCAGCTGCGGTCGGTTCAGGTTCGGCCACTCGACTCCACCCACATGACGGACGCATGGAAAGCGGCCATGACGGAAGCCGCGGACAACAAGGCCAGCGCGCTGCATCCGTGGGTCAAGTTGTCCCGTCTGACTGATCAAGATTTTCAAGCGGGCTGGGATGAACTCGCAACGTTTTGGAGGAACGAGCTAGCTGACCGCCGCGAGTTCAACCGGACCCAATTCACCCCAGGCTGGGACCTGCGGGGCGAAGAGGCTGGCCGCTGGTTTATGGCCGGTGCGACGCCGGGTCAAGGGGGCGGCGCTACCCCGGGTGTGCCGGTTCCGGCGGGCGAGTTTTCCATCGAGTTCGATGGCGACCGAGTCTTGCGCGGGCTTTATCCAGCGGGCGTTTTCAACCACGCACTGACTCGGAAACAAAGCGGCGTCTTTACCTCGCCTCGCTTCAAGGTGGAATCGGACAGTATGAGCGTGCGTGCGCTCGGCGAGCACAGCATGGTGCGACTCGTCGTCGAGAACTACGCCATCGGTGGCGGCGGCCTCTATCCGGCGGAGAGATTAAATGGTGACGACATGAAGTGGATCCGGCTCGACACGGCCTACCGCAAAGGCTCTCACGCTTATATTGAATTTGTCACGGACGATGATTCACCCATCTCCGGTTCCGCCGCAGGAGGTCGCGCTAGCTTCGGAGCTGCCGAGGTGGTTTTTCACAATGGTTCCCAGCCGCCCAAAGAACAGCTCGTGCCGGCCGCTTTTTTGCTGTCAGGGGAGGCGCCCGGGTCAGTGACGGAACTGGCCGAACTCTACCGCCGCCGCTTGTCGGACGCTGTCGAACATTGGCGCGAGGGAAAACTGAGCGACGCCGAATTGGCATTTCTCGATTTTTTCATTCGCCGCGATTTATTGCCGGTTTCCCTGTCGCGACTGCCTCAACTGCAGGGGGCTATGGCCGCCTACCGGCGTCTGGAGGGGGAGATTCCGGTCCCTCGTCGTGCACCGGGTGTCCATGAAGCCGATGCGTTTGACCAGCCATTGTTCGTGCGCGGCCAGATCACCCAGCCGGGTGAAACCGTCCCGCGACGGTATTTGGAGATGTTCGATGACCGTCCGTTCCCAACGTCGCTGAGCGGGCGGTTAGAACTGGCGGACAAGGTGGCGAGTCCCACCAATCCGCTGACATCTCGGGTCATGGTGAACCGGATTTGGTATCATCTTTTCGGCCGTGGTCTGGTCGGTACCGTAGATAATTTTGGCCGGCTCGGCGAAATACCGACGCATCCGGAGCTGCTCGATTTCCTCGCAGCGCGTTTTGTTGAGAACGGCTGGTCGGTCAAGGAAACGATCCGATTTCTCATGATGTCGCAAGCCTTCCGGCAGACGGCGTTGACTTCTGCTGATGCGCAACGACTCGACCCCAGTAACACTTGGCTTTCGCATGCACGTGTGCGTCGCTTAGAAGCGGAGTCCATTCGTGACGCCGTACTTTCTGTGTCCGGTCAGATGGATCTTCAAATGTACGGCCCGGGGGTGAACGTGTATTATGTGGCCAAGACCGAAGGCGGTGGGGCGAAGGGTCCGCTGGATGGTGATCGACGCCGCAGTGTTTACCAACGTATTCGGCGCAACGCGCACAACCCGTTTCTCGAGGCTTTTGACGCGCCCAAGCCTGCAACCACGCGTGGCAAGCGCGACGCCACCAACGTTCCGGCGCAGTCCCTAGCAATGCTCAACGATCCGTTTGTCATAGATCAATCCGCGAAATGGGCAAAGGTACTGGCCGCTGGCGGGCGTTCGCGGGACGAACGGATTAAAGACATGTTCGTCAGGGCGTTGGGGCGCATGCCGACCGCGGAGGATCTGGCTTCGGCTGGAGATTTTTTTGAGGAATTGGCGGATGAACACTCGATCCCGCCAGGGGAAGTTGAGACGAGCGAACGCGTCTGGCAGGACTTCGCGCAATCTCTGTTTTGTCTAAAGGAGTTCATTTATGTCGATTAACCGTTCACGATTGCACGCGCCTCAGGCGGGAATGATTTCGCGCCGTGATATGCTCGCGCGATGTTCAACCGGCTTCGGTCTGGTGGCATTGTCCGGCCTCGCCGCCGAAGGTAAGGCGCTGGCCGCTGCGGCTGATCCGGTTAAGCCCAGTCCCTTCGCGCCGCGCCCGCCACATTTCCGCCCAAAAGTGAAAAGTGTCATTTTTTGTTTTATGTCCGGCGGCGTGTCACATGTGGACACTTTCGATCCCAAGCCGCGCTTGAAACGTGATCATGGGAAGCCGATGCCAGTACCGGTTCGGCCCACGATGTTTAACCAGAACGGCAACATCATGGCCAGTCCATGGGAGTTTAGAAATCACGGACAGTCGGGCTTGCCTGTGAGCGAACTGTTCCCACACATTGGCTCGTGCGCCGATGACCTTGCTGTCATTCGATCGATGACCAGCACAGCCAACGAACACGCTCAGGGAAACTATTTCCTTCACACCGGTTTTTCGCTCGCCGGACATCCCAGTGTGGGCGCGTGGACAAGCTACGGTCTCGGCAGTGAGAATCAGAACGTGCCCGGCTTCGTGGTGTTGGCCAGTGGCGGTATACCGCTGGGCGGCGTGAACATTTTTGGCAATGGTTTTCTTCCCGCCGTTCATCAGGCATCGTTCCTCGATCCCACTCAGCAGGAATCTCTCGCGAACATCACGCCCCGCGAAAGCGACGGCCTGCAGCGCAAGCGCTTGAGCTTCATCGAACGCCTTGATCGCCGTCATCTCGCCCGGCTCCAAGGAGACGAACAGGTTGAATCCGCCATTCACAATTACGAGATTGCCTACCGCATGCAATCGGCCGTTCCGGATCTGATGGATCTGCGAGGCGAGAGCGACTCCACAAAGGAGCTATACGGATTGAACTCGCCGGTACGTGAGAAGGCGGAATACGCACGGCAATGCCTGATCGCACGACGTCTCGTGGAGCGCGGCGTGCGCTTCGTCGAACTCACCTGCCTGCCGCGCCCTTCCGATCTCGGCCAAATCGGAAATCCATGGGATCAACACGGCGTATTGAAGGCTGGCCATTCCGAGATGGCCTTCCAAGTAGATCAGCCGATCGCGGGTCTTATTAAAGACTTGAAGGCACGGGGATTATTTGACGAAACCCTCATCGTTTGGGCTGGAGAATTTGGCCGGACTCCCTTCGCGCAATCCGGGGACGGTCGGGATCATAACCCATTCGGATTCAGTGTCTGGCTAGCCGGCGGCGGCATCAAAGGCGGTACGGTTCATGGGGCCACCGACGATCTCGGCTACTATGCAGTGCAGGATGTTTGTACCGTTTACGATTTGTGGGCGACCGTGCAGCACCTCATCGGGATAGATCATGAGAAACTCACCTATCGTTTTGGCGGCCGGGATTTTCGATTGACCGATGTCCACGGGCAGGTGGTGAAGGCGGTGCTCGCCTGATCGGAGTGATCGGTTTTGAACTCGAGCTCATAAACCATGAAAAAGTCGGCGCCAGAGTTCCCGCTAGTCCGCCACGGCATCCATATCGGTTCGATCCCAAGCACCTCATCTATTCGTCTTATGGGATTCCCACGCGTTTTCGCCCTCTGGCCTAATGGCGGCGTCGCCATCGTACGTCGCGCGGCCGTCCTCGTCGCGTCGTTGCTGGCCAGCATTGCTAGCGTTTTGATACCTGAATGCGCGGCCGCGGGCCCACCTGCGGTTTTACCCGGCACGGCACCGTTGTCTGAAGGGCAAGGTGGCGTGGGAAATTGGGATGGGGTCATTAATGCTGAAATCGACCGGGCGACGGCGACGCGTCCGCAGCATTGGCAGCGGGATTTTACATCGGCGGAAAACTACAATCGTTCCATCGAGCCAAATCGGACGCGCTTCGCTCACATCATCGGTGTCAGCGATGTCCGCGTACCCTTTGATGCGCCTGCGCTGCTCGCGACTGTGGATCAGCCGGCCCTTGTCGGGCGCGGGAAAAGTTATGACGTCCACCGTGTAAGCTGGCCGGCGTTCGGCGATGTGCAGGCTGAAGGCTTGTTGCTCGAACCCCGTGGACGCCAGTCGGTGGCGGCGGTGGTCGCGGTGCCGGACTGCGCGCAGACGCCCGAGCAGATCTGCGGGTTGGCGCCAGGGGTAGCCATAGAATCACAATTTGCCCGGCGGCTCGCGGAGAACGGCTGCCGTGTCCTCGTGCCGGTGTTGATTGACCGTACGGTGGCAGTGCGTGGCGAGGATGGATTCACCTCGTATGCGCGCCAGCCTATGAGCAGCCGTGAATTGTTGTTTCGCCCGGCCTTCCAGCTCGGTCGGCACCTGATCGGCTATGAAGTGCAGAAGGTGCTCGCAGCGGTGGACTGGCTCGCGCGGGAGAACGATGCCATCGGAGTGATCGGTTACGGCGAGGGTGCGCTCCTCGGGTTTTATGCGGCAGCGATTGACACCCGCATTGATGCGGTTGGTGTCTCCGGGTATTTTGATTCGCGTCAGAATCTTTGGAACGAACCGTTTGACCGCAGCGTGTTCTCCTTGCTTACCCAGTTCGGTGACGCCGAGATCGCGACCCTGATTTTACCTCGAGCGTTGATTATCGAAGCGTGCCGCGGCCCGGAGGTCGCGGTGACGGCGCCCGGGGGCAGTCAGGGAATAGTCCGCTCGCCCGACGTCGTCCGCGTGAAGGAGGAAGTCGCGCGGGCGCTGCAACTTGCGAACGGATTTGATCCGCCCGAGCCGATCGAGTTAATTGCTGAAGGTGACGGGCAGGGGGCATTCGGCTCGGCTTCAATGTTGGGTCATTTCCTCGCCGCCCTGAAACCTGGAACCACTCTCTCACCGGACGAGGGGGCTCCAGAGACGTTGCCGTCTCAGTTTGATCCGCGTGTGCGTCAGCTGAGGCAGATGCATGAAATCGACCGGCACACCCAATGGCTACTCGGAAAAAGCTCCAGCGAACGGCAGCAGTTCATGAAAAAGCTCGATTCTTCATCCCTTGAAAAACACGAAGCGACGAAGACGTTTTACATCGACCATCTGCGCCGCGAAGTGCTCGGGCGCCTCGAGACACCTGTGTTGCCGTTCAATGCGAAATCGCGCCGGCGTTACGACGAGGAGAAGTGGAGCTGTTATGAAGTCCAACTGGACGTTTTCCCGGGTGCGAACGCGTTTGGTTATTTAGTCGTCCCCAAAGGATTAATGCCGGGTGAACGTCGTCCGGTGGTGGTGTGTCAGCATGGGGGCGGCGGTCATCCTGACCAGTTGGTAAAGGATGAGGCCGGGGCGTATCATGCGTTCGCCGCGCGGCTTGCGGAGGAGGGGTTTGTTACCTTCGCGCCTTCGGTGATGTTTCCGCCGACCGACAGCCTCGTGCGCAAGTGCAACAGTGTGGGGCTGACGCAGTATTCCTATATCGCGGCGATGCATCAGCAGATCGTCAACTGGCTGCAAACCCAACCGTTCGTCGCGGGGGATCGCATCGGGCTCTATGGCCTGTCTTGGGGCGGTAAAACCGCCATGCGTATGCCATTGCTGGTGAATGGTTACGCTCTAACTGTGGTGTCCGGTGATTTCAACGAGTGGATCTGGAAGACAACTACGAACAACAGTGGCTATAGCTACGTGTTTCAGCCGGAGCCTTACATCTTTGAGTTCGGTCTGGGCCGTACCTATGGCTATGCCGAAATGGCGGCCTTGATCGCTCCGCGTCCGTTCATGGTCGAGCGCGGGCACTTCGATCCGGTCGGTTCCGACGAGCAGGTCGGGTTCGAGTTCGCCAAGATCCAACACCTTTATAACGCTCAACTCAAACTGCCGGAAAATTGTGCCATCGAATGGTTCGTCGGCGGCCATGAAATCAATCTGGGAGAGACATTTAAATTCCTGCACCGACACCTCGGCCCAGTGAAAAAGCATTGACCTGCCCTAGGGCGAAAGCTCGACGGACGGTCATCGATTTCAGAAATTTCCCTCTATCTCACATGTTTAATTTTATGATCGACGAAGCAAAGCGATTGTCGAGTCGCGCGTGCGTGGCAAGGCTGTCGACATTCTGGATTCTCCTCGCCACCGCGGTTGCCTTCGCCGTCGAGACGCCCGCCTCCTCGGCTCCGTCGCCAACGGAGACACCCGTTTTCCCGGTCGATCCGCCATCGACGTGGTTGACTTATCATCTAGCCCACCCGGGAACAACCGGGCCGGGCGATCCGAATGCAGCGTTCTACTGGAAAGGGCGATACCATCTTTTTTACATCTACGAGGCCCAAGCAGGTGTCTCGTGGGCGCATGTATCGAGCACGGACATGGTCCAATGGAAATGGCATCCGACCACGCTCACCCCGGCCGCGATGGGGCACGGTCTGTTTAGCGGAACCGGATTTTTCACCAAGGAAGGTAAACCGGCGATCATCTACCATGGAGAAGGTTCTGGACGAAATCAGATCGCGTTCGCCGAGGATGACCTACTTGAGCGCTGGTCGAAGCCGGTGCCGGTGAACCCAAGCACAGCCTCGGGAGCGCTTCCGGAGATGCGCCATTGGGATCCTGACTGCTGGCTTGATGGCGAAACATATTATGCGATTTCTGGCGGCAAGGATCCTCACTGGATGAAATCCTCGGATCTAAAAAGCTGGCACTACCTCGGCCACCTGCTCCACGACAACATGCCTACCCTCGATGTGCCGCGTGATGAGGATATCTCCTGCCCGAATATGTTCCGGATCGGAGACAAGTGGATGCTACTTTGCCTGAGTCACTGGATCGGGAGTCGCTACTACCTCGGCCGGTTTCAGGACGAAAAATTCCTCCCTGAATCGCATGGCCGAATGAATTGGATGTGCGCCTTTCAGGGGGGAGATGAAGATGCCGATGTTTACGCTCCCGAGAGCCTGCTGACACCTGATGGTCGGCGCGTGATGTGGGCGTGGTCGCGGATGAAACACCGGCTGAAAGAAGTGCCGGTTCAAAGCAGTATTCAATGCCTGCCGCGCGAGCTGAGCCTGCCAGAAGATGGCGTGCTGCGCATTAAACCCCTCCGGGAATTGGAGCAACTCCGCCATGAGGAGCGCTCGGCAGGCGAAGTGACGATCGCAGCGGATACGGCTCACCCACTCGAAAGTATCACTGGCGATACACTCGAGCTGAGCATCGTCTTCCAGTCAGGCGCGGCCCGGAAGTTCGGAGTGCATGTCTATTGCGATCAAAAGGGTAAAAACGGCTTTCCCATCAGCTATGAACCGGAGGCAAAAATGCTGACCATGGGTGAGACAAAAATCCCGTTCACCGTCCTGACGGATGAAGATATCCATTTGCGCATCTTCCTCGACAAAAGCATCATCGAAGTCTTCGCCAATGACCGCTTGGCCGCGCTGGCTCCCCATCGTTACGCCCCGGAGAACCTCGGAGTCAGCCTGTGGAGCGAAGGGGGTTCGGTCCGCGTGAAAGAAATCAAAGGCTGGAACCTGCGGTCCATCTACTCAGGTACCACCACATTCGTTCCGACGGAGGCTCAGCATCGCCGCTGATCGCGCCCCCAGGTCCGCGACGCACGACTCACCGCTGTGCGCCAGCACGTCGTCAGAAAATCGCTGGCATAAAGTCTTCATAAACGTCGAATTTTGCTCTTGGAATTCATCGGGCTCGTGAAGCACAATTGAAGTAAGCGATAAAATAACCCAGCCCATGAAGAAATTAAAATCTCTCTCTACCTCGAATACGGGTTCCCAAACCCGGTGGTTAGCGGCCATCGCTGTCAGCGCGTTCTTGGCCCCATGGGGTGCAGCCGCAGGACTGCTCGGCTGGTGGCCATTGAGCGGCAACTTGATTGATAATTCCGACAACGGACTCCATGGGAGCGAATTAGGCACGCTTACCTACGAGGGAGACGTTCCGGCCGGACTGGGTGGCCAGTCACTGCGGTTCGATGAGGACTCGGAAGGCGTGCGCCTCGAGGCCGACGCTGCGCTCGACTCAGGCGAGTTTACCCTCGGCTATTTTATAAATCTTCTCGATATGCCTCAAAGTGGCCCATTTGAGCGACTGAGCTCGCGGGATGGTTATAGCTTCGAGACGGCAGTCGGGACTACCGGTGGGCTTTCCTACTACAGCCCCGCGACTGGCTGGGTGGTTACGGCCGTGAGCGTGCCATCCTCAGGTTGGAGCCATGTGGCGTGGCGCAATACAGCGAGCGCCATGGAATTGTACCTTGACGGGGTATTGGCCTTCACGGGGGCGCGGGTCCCGGACCCTAGTGGTTTCATGCATTTGGGCACCGCTTTCAACAACAAGGAAGGGTTCGATGGTCTCATGGATGACGTCTTTCTTTGGGACGGGACCCTGACCCCCGTTGATATCAGCATCATCGCCGCCGTGGGTGTCGCGAATTTCTTCGATGACAGCGATGGAGATGGTTTACCGACCGCTTGGGAAACGCCAAACGGTTTGAATCCCAACGACAATACCGGAGCGAATGGCGCTGCCGGCGATCTGGATACTGATGGCTTCACCAATGCCCAAGAGCTGGCTCGGGGGACGAAACCTAATGATGCTGACACGGACGACGACGGGCTCAAGGATGGTCCGGAAATGACTTTGGGCACAAATCCGACCGTGGCGGACACCGATGGGGACGGGCTTTCGGACGGAGACGAGATGAACGTCCGCGCCACCAACCCGCTCCTCGCCGACACCGATGGGGACTTTTTCACCGACGGACTGGAAATCGCAGCTGGCACCAATCCGGTCAGCGCCACCAGCGCGCCGTCACCGTCGCTTTACTTGACGCTACACCTTAAATTGGAGGGAGATGCCCAAGATAGTTCCCCATCGGCCAACCACGGATCAATTCTGGGCGATGCCGCTTTTGCGAACGAGGACAGCCCGGGCGGTGGCCAAGCCTTGGCGCTCACCGCGAACAATATGGGGGTCAATGTGCCGGGAAGCGACTCGCTCTCGTCAAACTCATTCACGCTCAGCTATTGGGTTAAACCGACGACATTGCAGGAGGGCGCTGGCCTTGAGCGGTTGACCAGTCGCGCTGGGGACAGATTTGAAACTGCGATTGGAAACCGGGCCGCTGTCGGTGGGGCGCCTGATCTGACCCTCAGCTACTACCAGCAAACGGGATGGCACAACACGGAGGTCGCGCTTTTCCTCAACGAGTGGGTGCATGTCGCTTGGCGCAACGCGGGCTCAGGACCTCAGGATATGTCTCTCTTCGTCAACGGGTTCAAAGTCTTTTCCGGCCCCGGCCTGCCTCCCGCGAATCCCGGAAGCGACTTCATGAATATTGGCACTCGCCACAACGACACCGAGGGCTTTGAGGGGCTCATCGATGACGTTCGCCTCTACCGCGTTCCTCTGGGTGACGGAATCATCGCCTCGATCATGAACCCAGCCGCGCAGACACCGTTGGAAATTGCCAGTATCACGCGGGCATCTGGAGGGACGTCCGCGACGCTCACGATCCTCTCACGTCCCGGTCGCACATACGCCGTCGATTTCTCCACCACATTGACCTCAGCCGGCCAGCCGGGCGGATGGGTGGAACTGACCGATGCGCTTGTTTCCGGCGGAAATCAGACGATGTACGTGGACACTATCGCTGCCAATCTCCCGCAAGCATTCTACCGCGTGCGGGAAACCAAGCCCTAGTCGTCCGCAGCGACTTCTGGCGCTTCATGACGAGGAAATCCGGAGTGCCCCTCCAGTCATTCTTCATTTATCTTTTTACGTCGTTTTTCCTTCTTACGTGTACGTCATATGATTCCGCGCCTGCTTCTTGCTGCACTCCTGTCGGCCTTGGTGGCCATTCCGGGGCTGGCTTCGCCGGACTCCGTGGTCGTCTTCAATGAGATCCAGTATAATCCGGGCGGCCCTTCGGAAGCCGGGGAATACGTGGAACTCTTCAACCAAATGGGCATTAAGACCGACATCTCCGGCTGGCGGATCGACGGTATCGACTACACTTTTCCAGCAAACACCCTCATCAATCCCGGCGCCCATGTCGTGGTCGCAAAAACGCCAGCCGCGGGGCAATACGGACCTTTTCCCGGGTCCATCAAGAATGGCGGTCAACGGCTCCGGTTGATCAACCACAGCGACCGCATGATGGATGAAATCGTCTTCATCGATGAGGCTCCGTGGCCTGCGGGCACCGATGGATCGGGGTTCACCCTCGCCAAGGCACAACCCTATAAGTCCAGTGGCCCATCTGCCCACTGGACGGTGAGCGCCCAGCAGGGCGGCACGCCAGGTGCTCCGAATTTTCCTGACACAGGATCCCCGCCACCCGTGACCACCGTGCCTGTCTTTGGTCTTGATCAGGCGTGGCGGTATAATGAGAGTGGACCTGCATTCGACGCCGCGTGGGCCACTGCCGCCCATGCTGTCGGTGGCTCGGGCGCTGACCGATGGGCGGTTGGTCCCGGTGCGCTGGCTTACGAAGTCTCGGCCACCGTTCCGATCGGTACTGCACTCGCATTTCCAGGAACAAATCCTGTTTATGTGATGACCTATTACTTTGAGACCGAGTTCAACGTCACCGCGGAGCAGCTGGCAAATCTTTCCCTACTCAAGATCAGGGCCGCGCTCGATGACGGCGCGGTCATTTATCTCAATGGTGTGGAGGCTACCCGCATTAACATGCCTGCCGGCCTTATCACCTCAGCGACTCCGGCCACTGCGAACGTGGAAGCGGGAACGGCCCTCTCGGCTTCTGTGCCGTTGCCGGCCACGGCGCTTGTCGCGGGAAGCAATCGTCTTTCCGTGGAAGTCCACCAGTCTGCTGTCGGTAACAGCGACGTCGTCTGGGGCGCGCAACTCGACATGGATGTTCGCGGCCTCGTATCGGGTGCGGTGCCGGAGCTTCGTTTCAACGAAATACCCGCCAGCACCGAGAACTCGTGGTGGGTGGAGATTGCCAATGCCGGGAGTCATACCGTGGACCTGACCGGCGCCGTCGTCAGCGTCGAGAGCGATCGGACGCGCGAGTATGTGATTCCTTCCGGCAGCTTAGCGGCTGGAGGGCTTCTCGTGTTGACCGAATCCGTACTTGGCTTCCGTCCTGTCGATGGCGAAAAAGTCTTTCTCTACACCGCCGGTAAAACCGCCCTCATGGATGCTCGCGAGCAGACCGGACGCCTGCGCGGTCACGCCGCCAGCCGCGGCAGCGAATGGGCTTATCCTTCCAAGCCCACACCAGGCACAGCGAATGATTTTATTTTCAACGATAGTATCGTCATCAGTGAAATTCAGTATAACCCGCCGTCGCTGCTTCCGACGGCCACTCTGCCGCGGCGCAACTCCGATAACCAGTGGCTGGAGCTGACTAACCGCAGCGCCACTCCCGTCAGTCTTACCGGTTGGGCGCTGACGGAGGGCGTCACTTTCACCTTCGGACCAGATACCGTGCTCGCCCCCGGCGAACGCGCCTGCGTGGTGCGCGATCCTCTGCTTTTTTCGGCAGCGTATCCGGCTGCGCGTGTCCTCGGTATCTGGGACGGCTCCCTGTCCCGCTCCACTGAAGAAATCGTCCTACGCGACGACCAACGGAATTCGGTAGACGTCGTCCGCTATTACGACGGGGGCCAGTGGCCGCGCTTTGGCGACGGAGGCGGGGCCAGCATCGAGCTTCGCGACCTCGACGCCGACAACAATGCTGGTAGTTCATGGGGCGCCAGCGACGAAAGCCATCGCACAGCGTGGAAAACGTACTCCTACCGCGCCACCGCTGCCGCCAGCAATGGAGGGCCGGACGGAACGTGGAGGGAATTTAACATGGGCCTGCTGAGCGCGGGCGAAATATGGATCGATGACCTTCAAGTGATTGAGCAGCCGTCTGCTGCAGCGACACCGAAGATTGCCGATTCCGCCTTTGACAATGCGGCGGCGTGGCGCCGCACTGGTAATCACCGATCCAGCGAAGTCATTCCTGAACCCGGTAATCCCGGCAACAACATCCTCCGCCTCGTGGCCGGCGGCCCGACCGAACACATTCACAATCACATTGCCACCACGCTGAGTTCCACCGTGGTCAACGGTCGCGAGTACGAGATCCGCTTCCGGGCGCGCTGGGTGACCGGCGCCCACCAGCTTCACACCCGTCTCTACTTCAACCGCGCCGCTCGGGTGAACGTCCTCGACCGGGTCGTCAACCCCGGCACACCAGGAGCCGTGAACTCTCGCGCGGCAGCGAACGCTGGCCCGACGTTCAGCCACCTCAAACACTCGCCCGCGGTCCCTTCCGCCGGGGTCGAAACCACTATTTCCTGTACGGCCGGCGATTCCGACACTGTTTCCGAAATGACGCTCTATTACTCGGTGAATGGTGCGGCCTTTGCCAGTGCGGCCATGGCCTCCTCCGGCGATGGGAAGTTTATTGGCAGTATCCCCGGCCAACCAGCCGGGGCGGTCGTGCAGTTCTATGTCCGCGGCACCGATGGCTCTGGCGTCCATGCTTTCCACCCGGCGACGGGCCCCGATTCCCGCGCACTTTACAAGGTGAATGACAATCAAGCAGCCACCAACGGCTGGCACAATTTCCGCGTCATCACGACCAATGCCGACCGGACTTGGATGCATACGAACTACAACACCATGAGTAATGACCTCATCGGCTGCACCGTGATCGACCGTGAAAACGACATCTACTACGGGGTGGGCGTTCATCTGAAAAGCAGTGAGCGCGGACGCAACCAACTCACGCGGGTCGGCTATAACCTGACATTTCCCAGCGACGGGCTATTCCGCGGCGTCCATGATTCGTTGAACCTCGATCGCTCGGAAGGGCAAGCTCCCGGGCAACGCGAACTTCTCTTTGATGTGATGATCTCGAATGCCGGCGGCCCCATCAGCCGATACAACGATTTCATCAAACTCCTGGCCCCGAACAATTCACTGACCGGTGGCGCCATCATGCAGATGGCGCGCTACGAGGACTTATTCCTCGAAGAACAGTTCGAGGATGGCGAGGAAGGGCACCTCTACGAATACGAACTCGTGTATTATCCTACCAGCGCTGACTCGAAGCAAAACAAGCTGTACTATCCATCACCCGACGACGTCATTGGGCTTCCATTTTCCGGCCAAGGTAACGACCCCGAACGCTACCGCTGGCATTTCATGAACAAAAACCACCGCGAGGCCGACAACTTCATTCCGCTGATGAACTACGCGAAGATGTTCAGCAAGTCCGGCGCGGCTTTTGAAGCGGATGTGAAAAACCTCATCGATCTTGACGGCTGGTTTCGCGGTCTGAGTTGCGCCGTGCTTTCAGGGGCCACAGACAATTTCGCCGGCGACGGCTCACAGCACAATGCTTGGATTTATGCCCGCCCGGACGGGCGGGTCATCTTTCTGCCGCACGACATGGATAACGGCTACACCTCTGGACTGACCATTTTCAACAACCCGCATTGCGCCGCCCTCACGGTGAATCCGGCCCGTCGTCGGCAGTATCTGGGCCACCTTCACGACATCATTTCTAGGACGTATAATAATAAGTACATGTCCACATGGACGAGCCACTTCGCGGCGCTTGATCCCTCGCAGCCGTGGACCAGCCACTTGAACTACATGACGAGTCGTTCAAATAGCGTGCTGTCGCAGATCAGGTCGCAGATTCCTTCCGTCAACTTTGCCATCACCACAACCAGCCCACTGACGGTGGCTGCTAGCACAGCCACCATCGCCGGCAATGGATGGGTCAACGTGCGTGACATTCGCATCGCCGGTAGCCCGGAGCCGCTCGCCGTCACATGGACCGGCCGAAGCGCTTGGCAGGCGATTGTGCCCGCCGCTCCCGGTAGCCATGAACTCGCTCTGGAGGCGGTTGACATCGCCGGTGTCGTCATCGGCACCACGAATATCACGATCAATAACACCACGACCGTTCAGCCCGGATCAGCGTCGAATCTTGTCGTCGCCGAACTCATGTATCACCCCGCCGATCCGACACCTGAGGAGATCGCTGCGGGATTTGTCGATTCGGATCAATTCGAATGGATCGAACTGCAGAACATCAGCGCTGCGGTTGTGGACATGACAGGGGTGAGATTCACGGAGGGCCTCGCTTATGACTTTACCGCTGGGACGATGATGCAGCCTGGCCAGCGCCTGGTTGTCGCCCGTGAACGCGCCGCCTTTTTGATGCGCCATCCTGGAGCGGTTGGGGTGCTGGCTCCCGGAGCCTTTACGAACGCGACCGCTCTGAACAATGGCGGTGAGGCCGTCCAACTCACCGGAGCCGACGGGCTGCCAGTGAAGAGTTTTGCTTACGATGACAGCTTTCCATGGCCCGCTGCTGCCGACGGTCACGGACCGAGCCTTGTTCTCATCGCGCCCTCGACCAATCCTGACCACACGGTGGCGACCCACTGGCGTTCCAGCGCCCAGTCAGGAGGTAATCCGGGTGTCGCTGACTCGATCCCGTTCACGGGCGATCCCGGTGGCGATACCGATAGCGACGGATACAGTAATTTGATCGAATACGCCCTTGGGCCGAATCCAATCATCACCTCCGCTGCGGGGCCGGAGGGAATGACCTTCACGGTGCCGGTGATGACTGGTGCCGACGATGTCCTTCTTACGGGCGAAGTCTCCACCGCACTCACCGGCTGGGCGCCGGCGGACCTCATCGGTACCACCACCTCAAACTTGATCTTCCGGGTTCCGACTTCCGCCAGCGGAGGGAATCAGGTTTTCTTTCGGGCTAAGGTCAGACTGAGATAGGAGCTCGACGAGATTTTTCGGGTGAAATTCGTACTCATAACAAGATTGCCGGTCGCCCTTTGGTACGGGTATCTTTCAGAATAGCGCAAAGCCATACCAGGAAGAAACCAAAGACCGGCGTGGGTTCCGGTCGATCGAAGCCCCCCAGTTCGGACGCGAGAAAAGCGACTACAATGAATTCATCCATCACCAGAAGAAAAGCCCTCGCGGCGATCGGCGGAACTGCGCTGGCGACGGGAGCCGGCTATGGCGCGGAAAGTGCGACCACAAAAAATGACATCATTGCTCGGGAGAACGCCCTGCCGGGGACCCGCGACTGGCTGCTGACGAAAACAAAGATCGACCCAGAAACCAAATACCGCTGCCCTTGGATTGAGGGGTATTGCAGTCATGCCAGCATTAAAGCAGGTGAGGAGATATCGTTTTTTGTGAGCACGCGGCCGGCCTCGAAATTTCGTCTCCAGATCTATCGCCTCGGTTACTACGGCGGGGCGGGCGGTCGGCTGATGAAGGAACTGGGACCATTTGAGGGACGCGATCAACCCGATCCACCGGTCGGCGAGAAGCGGCGGCGTGATTGCCAGTGGGAGGTGAGCGCAAAATTGACTATTCCGGCGGATTGGGTCAGCGGTGTCTACGTAGGGAAACTCACCGAGGAGAGCGAGGGACTGCAAAGTTATGTGATTTTCATCGTGCGCGATGACCGGATGGCGGACTTTATCTTCCAGTGTAGTGACCACACATGGCAGGCCTACAACCGCTGGCCGTCGCAGTTTTCACTCTACGACAACGGGCTGACTGAGTGGTACTGGGGTGGGAATATTCAAATTAGCTTGAACCGCCCGTATGGGAAATACTGCCAGATCATCGACCAGCCGCTATCCACTGGTTCTGGGGAGTTTTTTCTATGGGAATTTCCGTTTGTCCATTGGTTGGAGGAACATGGGTATGACGCGACCTACATTAGCAATCAGGATACCCACCGTGATGCGGCCGGGCTCCTGCGGTGTCGGGGATTTCTCAGCGTTGGGCACGATGAATACTGGACGATGGGAATGTTCAAGAACGTGAAGGCAGCCATCGAGAAAGGTGTGAGCGCGGGATTTTTTTCCGGAAATGCGGTGTTCGGAAAAATTGGATATGCAGGCGAGGGAATGCGCGTGTTTGAACGGACCGGGATCTTCGGGGCGCCGGGAGGGACGGCTGAGTTTGAATTTATGAAGACACTGGCCCACGAGCGGCCCTACGGAAACGAGCTGATGGGAGCGCACACTACCGGTCCAGTGATTGGTGGGGCGGATTGGATTTGTTCGGTCCCGGATCACTGGGTATTTGAAGGCACGGGTATGAAACTGGGCGAGGGCATCCAGGGGGTGGTCGGTTGGGAATGGCATGGCGAGCCAGCCAAGATCGACGGCCTAGAAGTTGTCTCCACCGGGCCGACACAAGGCCCAGATGGTGCACTCAATGGAGGCGTTTATACGGCGACCGTCTATCCCGGTCCGAAAAAGAATTTTGTCTTCAATGCGGCCACTTGTTGGTGGGCCGATGGCCTGAGCGCCCCGCCCGGATACGTCCGCCCCGCCCTCTACCGAATGCCGCAGGGGCCAGATCAGCGCCAGCAGCGCATCACCCGGAATATCCTCGACAGAATGCGGCTCGTCGCTACCAAGTAGGGGGCTCCCGTCAGCGAAATTATTGATTTCCATGCCACTGCACACACGCCAATACCGTCCTCATAACTATCCTACCGCATCGGGAACGCGGGTAAGGCGTCGATGTCTCAGTTGTTGTATTTTGTTCAGCGTCATACTTCTATGCTGTATCGATGCTGCGGAAGTTCCGGTCGGCAATCATGAGAGTGAGGGCGGTTCGCATTGGTCGTTCCGTAAACTGGTGCAGCCTCCGGTGCCGGCGTCGCCTCATCAAGCATGGGTCAGTAATCCGATCGACGCCTTCCTCTCTGTCCAGCATGAAAAGCATGGCCTTATTCAGCAGGAGGCGGCTGCTCCCCATGTGCTATTGAGGCGGATCTATATGGACCTGGTCGGCGTTCCGCCAACACCGGAGGAACTTGCGGACTTTACCGCGCAGCCCACCGATGGGCATTATCTCAAGGTCGTCGAAGATTTGCTGTCCAGCCCGCGCTATGGGGAAAGATGGGGGCGTCACTGGATGGATGTCTGGCGCTACAGCGATTGGGCGGGCCACAATGCCGAGGTCAGGGAAAGCCAGCCTCACATCTGGCGCTGGCGCGATTGGATTATTGAATCGACGAACGCGGATAAGCCTTACGACCGCATGATCCATGAGATGCTGGCCGCGGATGAAATCGCCCCGCTCGATCCTGCAGCCTTGCGAGCGACCGGCTTTTTGGTCAGAAATTGGTTTCGCTACAATCGCAACGTCTGGCTTGAGAATGCTGTGGAGCATACGGGGAAAGCATTCCTCGGATTGACGATGAACTGCGCTAAGTGTCACGATCATTTATACGACCCGATCCCGCAGACGGAATTTTATCGAATGCGGGCGTTTTTTGAGCCCCACGACATCCAGACCGACTTGCTCAGCTACGAGGGAGATGCTGCTGCCAACAGCTTGGTGCGTGTCATCGATGCTCGTCCGGCTGATTTGACCTATGTTTTCACGCGGGGCAATGAAGCCACACCCGACAAGAACAAGCTGATGCAGCCTGGTTTTCCCGCGTTTCTCGCCTTGGCTGCGCCTGAGATCAAAGAAGTGCTTCTGCCGGTGGAGAGCTATTATCCGGCCTTGCGTGCGGATGCCGTGAAGGACGCCCTCGCGAAGGCAGAGGCGCGGGTGCTGGAGTCGGGGAAAAAGGAAGCTGCTGCTTGGAGCGCGGCTCTGGCCCTTCCTGCTCCGGAAAATGCGGATTCCCTCCGCGCGGTGGCCGACTTTGCGAGCCGCGACGCATCGCGCGACCGCACTGCGCTGGTAGCTCTGCAGCAGCGCATCTTGGCGGAGCGTCAGAAATACGGTATCATTCCTGGAGACCCCGCACCCGCGGCCCGTGCTGCGGCTGCCGCCGAACGACAGGCAAAACTCTCAGCGGCGGAATACGCCGCGAGCGAGGCCGAAGGAACGACACATTCTTTGCAGACTGCCGCCGGGCAGGGTGATGCCAAGGCCAAGGAAACGCTACCCGAAGCAGAGAAAAAACTGACGGCTGCCCGCGAAGTGTTGGCTACCGCCCGCAAGGCGCTGACGGAGGAATCGGCCACTTACGAGCCTCTTGGGCCGATCAGCCCGCAAAATTCCACCGGACGCCGTCTGGCCTTGGCACAGTGGATCACCGCCCCGGAAAATCCATTGACGGCTCGCGTGGCCATGAATCACGTCTGGATGAGGCATTTTGGCCATCCGCTGGTGTCCAGCGTGTTCGATTTTGGAAAAGCTGGCAAGGCTCCGTCGCACCCGGAATTGTTGGATTGGCTGGCCGCAGAATTCATCAACCAAAAATGGAGCCTGAAGGCGCTGCACCGGCTCATGGTCACCTCCTCTGCCTATCGTATGAAATCATCCGGCGGTGCCATCATGGCAAGCAACGAGGCAAAGGATCCTGACAACGTGCAGCTATGGCGTATGAACGTGCGCCGTGCTGAAGCTGAAGTGGTTAGGGACAGCGTGATTCATGCCAGCGGGAGCATGGACTTCACAATGGGCGGCCCGGAACTGGATCAGGGGGCGGGGGAGTCCACCCTGCGGCGCAGTGTTTATTTCCGCCATGCCAAAGAGAAGGTGATGGAATTCACCCAGACACTGGACGGCCCCGGCGTCTCCGAGTGCTACAAGCGCGATGAAAGCATCGTGCCCCAGCAGGCGCTGGCCCTCGCGAACAGTGGGCTGGTTAAGAATCAATCGAGGCGGCTGGCTCAATCCATCATGGCCAAGCTCGGCCCCGATGGTGACCAAACGATGAACGATGAGCGATTCATCGACCGCGCCTACACCGCGGTCCTCAGCCGGCCTCCTTCGCGGGAGGAAACGGCGGCCTGCCTTCAATTTCTTCAAGACCAAACGGCTTTACTAGTCGATCCCTCCCGACTCACTCCGGCGGCGGTGGGCGATACGGGCGGCTTGCCGCCGGCCAAGGAGCCGTCGGTACGGGCGAAGGAGAACCTCGTGCTCGTGCTCTTCAACCACAACGATTTCATCTCCATTCGATGACCATGAAAGGCACTCACAATAACAAATGGCAAGCTCTAGGCAGCCGGAGGTCATTCCTGTCAGATTGCGGCATGGGAATGACCGGGATGGTGATGGGCTCCCTGCTGGCTAGGGACGGCATCTCCCGAGCCAATGGCGCTGAGGTCGCCGGTCCGGCAGCAGCACTGATCCCGCACCTGCCGACCATCGCCCCGAAGGCACGCAGTGTGATCTGGCTCTTCATGATCGGCGGTACCAGCCAGATGGAGAGCTTTGATCCCAAACCCGATCTCAACCGCTATCAAGGAAAGAGCATCGACGAGACCCCTTTTAAGGCGGCGCTCGATTCCAAATACCTCAAAACCAACCTGCGCGAGCTGTCGCCCGGAGTGCACAAAGTGCAGCCGAAAATTTTCCCTATGCAGGTCGGCTACAGCAAGCGCGCGCAAAGTGGAATCGAAGTGAGCGATTGGTGGCCGCATGTCGGCAGCTGCATCGACGACATCGCTGTTGTGCGTTCGATGTGGACCACAGATAACAATCATGGTGCTCAGCTCCAATTTCATACTGGCCGCCATGTTCTTGATGGGCAATTTCCCACCATTGGTTCGTGGGTCCACTATGGATTGGGCTCGCTCAATGAAAACCTCCCGCAGTTCGTGGTCATGGGCAAGCCGATCGCTGACTGCTGCGGCGGTCTGGGGGCCCACGGAGCAAACTACCTAGGCCCCGCCCACCAAGGAGTGCAACTCGCCATCGACCCCAAAAGACCGTTGCCCTACGCGGGGCCGGGGGCGGATGTATTCACCGAAGAGCAGCAGGCTCAGTTCGCGCTGATCGACCGCCTTAACCGGTTTTCTGCCATCGAGTATCCGGAAGATGCCGCTCTGGCCGCGCGTATTAAATCCTACGAACTCGCGTTCCGCATGCAGATGGCAGTGCCCGAGATCATGGCCTTCAGCCAAGAATCAGAAGCCACCCAGCGGCTCTATGGCCTCGATCAAGGGGTAACAAAACCTTTTGGCGAGCAATGTTTGGCCGCCCGGAGGCTGGTGGAACGAGGGGTGAGGTTCATTCAGATTTTCCATGGCAGCAATGGCGGGGCGGGCGAATGGGATGCCCATGGCGACTTGCGCAACGGACACAGTCGGCTCTGTGGCCAGGTGGACCTTCCCATTGCCGGGCTGCTCAAGGATCTCAAACAGCGAGGCCTGCTCGATGAAACGCTGGTCGTGTGGGGAACGGAATTCGGACGGACTCCCGGTGATCAGGGCGGCGATGGGCGGGATCATCACCCCTACGGATTCTCGGTGTGGCTCGCCGGCGGCGGCATCAAGGGCGGCATCGCCCACGGAGCCACGGACGAACTCGGTTTTCATGCGGTGGAAAACCGTCACTACGTCACCGATCTCCACGCCACCGTTCTCCACCAGCTGGGTCTCGAACCGGAGAGGCTCGTCATTCCCGGACGCCAGCGACTAGAAATAGAATTCGGTCATCCCATGCGGCAGATTATAGCTTGAAACGCAGGGCCTCACCCCTCTGTAGAACGGCCGCTACGGCCCGGGGCCGCGAGCTATCGCCATCTGTCCATGGAAGCGGGCCGCCTCTCTGCGGTCCGCTCCACCTCATCGGTTGAATAACCTCTTATTACTTTTCGCTTACTTTGAAGAACACTGTCGGGAGAGAGCTAGCGAATGGACCATAGGTCGTGCTCGTTCCGCCAGACTGAATAGTTTCAGCGATCACCGTGTTGAAACCAACCAAATCTGTTGAAGCAATGAGTCGATACGTTTTCCCCGGCTCAGACGCCCAGGTCAGCGACAATTGGCCATTCTCTGGATGGCGGAATACGTGAGTGAATTGGAGGGTGGGAGCGACACTGCCCATCCGGTAATGACCCGCGATTTCCTGACCTTTGGCAGCCAGAGCGCCTTCGTCTAGGCCAGCGAGGTCGTAGATGGCGAGTTCATCGATCAGGCCGGTGAAATTCTCGCTGTTGGGTGTCGGGCTCCATCCACCTGCCCGCAGCTCGCGAGCGGGGAATGGAGCGATTACGGATCCGTTTCCGAATGTTCCGAGGCGAGCGCCGTCGCGATAGACATCCGTTCCCTGCGTCGGCGTTTTGGTCACAAACACCCAATGATGCCATCCGTCGCTCTGGGGCGCGCTGTCAGAATTGAAGGAATGCGGGGCACTCATGAGTGTAAACAGGATGATACGGGGATTTCCGGGGTCGTTCTGGAAATTCGAAGCCTGGGCGATTGTTCCTGTATTGAAGCCATTTTCGGCTTGGGATCCGACGATATATTGATACGCGAGCGGGTCGGCGGCTTTGATCCACACTTCGTAGGCCCAAGCTCCAGAGAAGACCGGGCCAGACAGGTCACCGGTGTTCCACACGCTGGTCACGGTGTTATCCAAAGAGAGCGCCTGACCCAAGCTGATTCCTCCGGAAATGGATGTGGATGGCGCCTTCGCAGATTCGGCACTCGGGTTGAAGCTGTCGACGGTATTGCCACCCATCTGTTCCTTGGCACTCGTTAGACCCGTTTCATCGAATGTCCAGTAATACTTCGGATTACTTGCTCGCACAGCATTGTTATAAATGGTGGGGGGAACGATTTCTGTTTGGTCAAAATCGATGTCATCGACGGCTAGATCGTCCTCAGTGCCCCCTGTGCGTTTGATGACCAGGACCAGCGGCTCCAGACTGGCTTGGCTTGCTGTCATTCCTGTGGAGATGGTGGATATATCACCGTCTTGAAGCGTGGCCGAACCTGAAGCCACGAGGGTGCCCGACGGACTGCCCATGGCTACTCGCCATTGCACTTCCTGAGGAGGTGACCCCGGCGCGGTGTAGCCGCCATAGTCGTTTAAGACGAAGCTATTAAGGAATACCCCTTTGTTGGCTGCGCTGGGAGTGAACGTGACGTAATACTCATAACCAATGGGCATTTTCGTGCCCAACGACTGGCCGTCTCCACCACTAAAAAGATGGGACCATAAGAAAAGCACGCCAGGCCAGACGCTGTCTCCATTGCTGTCGCCATAGTACTCCGGAAAATCCGTTGGTGATTCCGTGGAGTATCGGACCGTTACATCGGGGGTCCACCCGTTGCCCATGTCGTAGTAGTAGGTGTAGGGGCCAGAAATCACGCTGTCGGCAGCCACATTGCTTCCGTAATCTTGAATGGCGTCCATCGTGGTGTAGACCGGAACCTTTGCCGTGTCTGTTCTAAATGTGAGAATTGTGGCATTGGCGGTGACTCCAAATAGACCCATAGAAATCGCTCCAAGTAAGACTCGGGAGGAGGGTTGCAATATTTGGCTTTTCATTGATTGGCTGGTTTGAAGGCTAGTGATGGCTTATCGATAACTGAGCAAGGCCGCCGTGTGATTGAGCAATAAACAAAATGTAACGAAAGTCTGCCGATTGTACACTCATTTCAGGAATACAGCACGCCTGCCTTCTCATTCGGGCCAATTGACATCCAAGTTTGGGCCATGGGATAAAACAATATCCTTAGCTTATTTGTCGGACAGTACATCGTCTGGCAGCATTCGTTCGCGCCAGGTTTGGAAGTGACGCTCGATCGTGCTGGTGGCCGTGAATTCCCACAACGATGTCTTCATCTGCCGCAACGCGAGTACGGAGAGTATTTCGCCCGAGATCCAACCGGTCTCCATGGTGTAGAGGCTCCAGCCGATATCGGCGTCGCTGCCCCAGTATTCCCAGCGGCCAAAGTCGAAGCCGCGGAACCATCCGCCGTCGAGTTGTGGCTGGGCCTCGCTCTTGACTTGCACCCGGCACAGGAAGTTCACAATTTTATCTGCGGCGTCGCGGTAGAGGGGTTCGCCAGTGGCTGCGGCGGCTTCGTGCAAGCCCACGAGGGCGAAGTTTACCGTGTAGAGGAGATCGGTATTCGGATCGCCATTGGCTTGTACAAGCGTGGTCTCGCCGGTGCCATAGGCGTCGTTGCTGGCCGGCCCCTGTTTGATCTTGGTGAGAATGGCCCCGCAGGCGTCCATGTCAGCGGTGAGATCAGTGGCCACGCGCCGCAGCCATTCCCGGTGTTCCGGCGTGTCGTCCAGCCGGACGAGCCAGGCTAACGCTAAGAGCATGCGGGCCCGTTCCTGATTGTACTGATCGTTAGTTGCCGACCAGCCTTGCGGATAAGCCTCCATCATCCGCCGGATGCCCTGAGTGGCGCGTTCCTTGAGAGGTGGAAATCCAGTGGCCTTTGCCCCCCAGAGCAGACACGCTTGCACGTAAGCTTGGTAGTGTGGAGACAGATCTTCGAACGATCCCTTGAAATGCTGTTCCCACCCGCCACTGGCGAGTGAGGGCAGCTCAGTGTGTGGAACGGCAAATCCCTTTCGCCCCGTGAGCCGCATCATGGCAAGAAGCTGCTGAGCCAAACGTTCGTCGAACCTATCCGTGCCCAACGCCACCGCGGTCCGCAACAAACCGAGCCAAGCGCGCGCATTGTCATCGGCCCACAATTGGTCATAACCATTGGCCTCGCCGAAGTAACGCGGCACGTCATTCCAGCCAACGAAGCCGAACGCCGGATTTTTCACATCGGCAAACGCCCCGGTGGCAAGCACCGATTGGCCCGTCAGCCAGTTGGCAAGATTCGATCCAATGCGGGTGAATTCCGGTTGGTTCAGTACCGAGCCGGCCAGTGCGAGCGCTCCGGCCGATTCAGCATTATTGTCCGCCCGGCGCCACCACAGGACCGATTGCGATCCGTCGTCGTAGATCTTTGACCGAAATCCCTCAAGCAGGCCAAGGCTGCCGTCACCTGAGGGTTCCTCGCGGCCTGCCCCCGGTCCTGCGCGATGTCCATCCGGCCAGTCGGCGGTGGCTGGCCCCTGATTGGCTGGCCGATCATAACGCGCTTGCCACGACGGATGGACAAGAAGGCCGGACTTCCGATACCACTCCGCTCCGCGCTGGAGGGCCTGACGTTCGACATCCGCTGGCAGCTCGATCTCTCGCGTGAACGAAGGATACACCGTTGGTTTCCAGCGCAGCAGTGGCACTTCGGCCTCCGGCTCCACGTACTTCAGAATCATCCGCCACACTGGCTCCCAGCCGTTTAGAGGGGCGTAGCGAGCCGTTACGAACTGGCTGAGTTTCGTGGTTGCCACCAGCATGTGACCGGCGGGGTGCTCGAAAAGGATGGGGTGGACATCATTGGCTGGAAGGCCGTACAAAGCATCATCATAACCTGCCACCCGGGCGACCACCAGATGCGGGTGGCTGGCCTTCACCGGTAAATAGTGGCAGTCGTGAATCATGAGAATGCGCTGTTTTTTGAGTGCATCGCCAAAGGCATCGCTAGCCACCACCGTGCGTTCCAGAATGTTGCCCCAATGTCCAGTTTTCAGGGATTGGGGTGGGCCGAACTCAAGCTCTGGAACCGACGACGGATATTCCACGTAGAGGCGCAACTTCCTGTCGCGGGCGTGATCGAATAACTCAGGAGCCAGCTGGGTCGTCTGTTGCGGGTAGTGATCTGCCAGCAGCAATACACCCGAGCCGGGCGGCGCTTGCCTGATGGCTGTTGCTGCATCATCGAAGCGTTGCACCCTTGCTCCGGCCTCGGTCAGGACTCTGACGACATCGTTATCCGGCCTAGCGACAATGCGCCACGACACCTCCTCTCCCGCTGCCACTAAGGTTAAAACGGCGGCCGCGAATCCGGCTAGGATGATTCTGTAAAATCGTTTGATCATGAGTAAGCCCTAGAGCGTCAAGATTTTTCCTAAAAGTAAGTATCCTCGTGATCATAAGCAGGGGCGCAGCAGCAGAGGAAGCGGAGCGGTTGGGTGGCGGTGATCTGGTGCCAAGCGCCGGGGGGAATGAGGATGGCGTCGCCGGGGGCGATAGGGCGGGTTTCCTCATTGATTTGCATGATACCCGTGCCTTCCAGAATGAAGTAAAACTCTTCGCTGCGCGCATGGTAGTGGCGTTGACTGACCTGTCCTTCGGTCATGGCGGCTTCGGCCAGAGACTGGTTCTGCACGGGGGCGTTGGTGCGATCGAGCAGGCTGCGGATGGTGGTGCCGTCCTTGGTCACGAAGGGTATTTGAGCGGAGAGTTGATTTACGGTCATAATGAGGTTGGGCTCGAGTGTACGGGCGTGTGGTGGTGTGTCAGTCATCTTTATTTCTTTGATGGATATGAGTCATGTTCCCACTGATGAGCCGGGCCCGGGCGGGCGGAATTCCTGTTGGGGGCGGGTCGTGAACTGGCTGGCGGCGGCGAGGGTGAGTCCAGCTTTTTGGGTGAAGGTGGTTGTTGTGATTGCGGGGTTGATGGCGGTGGCTTTGTTGTGGAGGCGATTTGATGTGAAAGAGTTGTATCAGCTGGCGAGAGGCCAGTCGGGAGGGGTGGTTTTTCTGGTGATGGTGATCTTGCCATTGGCCGGATTTCCGGTCAGTTGGCTGCATGTGGTGGCGGGCATGCGATTTGGATTTTTAGGTGGGGGCGTGGTGGTGGCGGTGACTGGGGTGTTGCATCATGTTCTCGGGTGGATGTTGGTACAGGCGTTGCCAGAGCGGTTTTTCCGGCGTCTGGCGCCTTGGCGGCGGCGTTTTGCGGGCACGAGTTGCCGAGATGTGACGTTATTGTGCGGGCTGCTTCCTGGTATGCCGTATGTGGTGCAGCTGTATTTATTGCCGGCGATTGGCACACCCTTTCCTTTGATGTTTGGGCTCAGTGCGGCGTTGCACACGGCCCGGGCGTTGGTGACAATTTATGTCGGAGATGCCAGCGAAGACCTGACGTGGACGCGTATGGGAATGATTGTAGTTTATTATCTGGTTTTATTTGCCGTTTCTTTGCTGGCGCTGCGACGATTGCGTGGATCGATGGCGGATTGAAGTCGGTGTTTTAAAGAGTAGACGTTCAATGGCAGGCCAACCGCTTGGGAGGGGCGGGGGCGGGCCTCCGGGTGGAGGGGGCGCGCCGCTCCGCTGGCAGAACACCGACCCGCAGGCGAATGAGCCCGGCATGGGACTTGCGCATCGCTGCGGAGAGGACCATGATGAACGTACTTTTCCTATGGAAACTGAATCTGCGATGCACAGCGCCCCTGTCCGCCAACTCTCTGTTTTTCTGCTCAACAAAGCCGGCACGCTTTTTGGCGTGTTGAAATTGTTGCAGGATGCGGGCATTCATGTCTTGGGACTGACCGTCGAGGATTCCGTGGATGTGGCGGTGGTGCGGTTGATTACCAGTGACCCTGAGGCGGCAGAAACGCTGTTCATGGAGCGCGGCATTCCGTTCGGAAGTTGCGAGATGCTGGTCATCGAACTCCCCGAAGGTGTCGAAGCGCTGAACAAGTCGTTGCATGGCTTGCTGGCTGGAGAAACCAACATCCATTTCCTCTACGCCTTGCTGGTGCGTCCGCAGGGTAAACCGACGCTGGCGCTGCATGTCGAAGACATTGATGTGGCGGCCCGCGTGTTGCAATCGGCTGGGTTTCGTGTGCTGCAGCAGACGGATCTGAGTCGCTGAGTGCACGACAAAGATTTCATGAGACCGTCCATTTCCCTGTTTTTACGAAGCAACCGGGTTGCGCTGTTATTGGTGGCGGTCGGAGGGGTTGCGGGCACGGGTGGTTTTTTACTGGGTCGGATTTCCTTTCGCGAACAAGCGGCTGGAGCGGTCGCTGGATTGACCGAGCGGGCGAGGGGAGTGGTGTCGAAGGAAAATCTTCCGGGCTGGGAGCGTCGCGTGAAGGAAAACGGTGGAGCCGGTCCGGCCGTGGATCGGGGGGCGGGGGTCGTGTTTTCTGCAGCGTTGACTTCCGCGATGGCTGCGGGTGACATTCGTGGTTCGCTTTTGGGGTTGTTTAGTATAGGTGACCCTGCGGCGCGCATGGCCGCGGTCAGAGCCTTTATTCAGTCGCTACCGGAAGCGCGATGGCCGGCTGTTTTCGAAGAATTCCAGCGCATGGAGAATGCTGGGGAGATGCGCAAGCATCAAAATATGATGAGGGCGGCGGCCAGCACATGGGAGTTACTGGTGTCGGCGATTGTGGAGAAGGCGCCGGGAAATTTTCTGGGGGAGAAGATCAAGACTGATGCCGGGCGGATCAGCGATATGGATGCGGAGTCAATCATGGGGGCGTGGGCAGAACAGGACCTCGACTCGGCGGTGGCCTTTTTTAATGGTTCGCTTTTGTCATTAAAACCAGCTGAAATGCAAGGGGCGGCGGCTGCGCTGGCCTGTGATTTTATGCGGCTTGACCCGGACCGGGCGGTCGATTGGCTGGCCACGCTGCCAGAGGCGACCCGGAATTTTTGCGTTCCGTACGCCTTGGACATGCTCTCGCAGGATGACCCGGCTCAAGCGGCCCGGGTTTTTGCCGACCATAAGGCGCTGCATGCCAGCGAGGATCTGGCCCGCAGTTTGGCTCAACGCTGGGCCAAGGCGGACGCGGCGGGGGCGTTAGCGTGGGCCGACCAACTGCCTCCCTCCGCCTCGGCATCGGCGCTGCGCGGAGTGCTGGATGAATGGAGCAAATCAGACTTTGCGGCGGCAGCGCAGCACGTCGATCAACTCGCTCCCGCGGCGCGCAGCGCGGCCCTGCCGGGGCTGGCTGAGCATGCGCCGGATGAGATGCTGCCTTCACTGGCCCGGCAACTGGCTGACTCGGCAACAGATGAACATCAACTCTCGGCGGCCACCTCACTGGCAGCCCGCTGGGCCGACCACGATCCGGTGGCGGCCAGCGAGTGGTTGATCGCGGAGCCCGCGAGCCCGATGCGAGACGCGGCCATCCGTGCCTTCACTCGCCAATTGGCAGCAAACGACCCGTCCTCCGCGTTGGAATGGGCGGCTGTGATTGGCGATTCCGAAACGCGCTGGGGTACCCTCAAAAGTGGCGTGCACGACTGGCTGGATAAGGACCCAGTCGCGGCGCGGGAATGGGTGCAGTCATCGCACACCCTGACCACGCAGGATCGCGAAAGACTGCTCGTCCGCACCGGACAATAATTCCCGACGACGGGGCCCTCCCCCCCCCCCTCTATGCGGTGTTCCTTCAGAACACACCAATTCTCTCGGACGGGGTTCCCAGGGCGAATGCCCTGGGCTGGTATGCGTTGCCCCGTTGGGGCAAATGGGATGATGTCGTTTCCGGTACCGGATCCATGCCTCAACGGGCATCGTGTCACTACGTGTCGGCGCGGCTCCGTTGGAGCTAATCCCGCCACCACGTTTCCGATTCCATGCCCTCGTCGGGGCATCGCATACCAGCCCAGAGTGTAAAACCTAGGAATCCTCGCCGTGGGCGTGGTGGGGAGTTGGTTTATGGGCGGATGCGTTCGGTGTCGCGACGTCCTTTTTTACGATGGGGGGTGGCGCCCCAGCCGCGTGGGGGTTTTTCGGGGGCTTGGGGGCGGGCGCCGTGGAGGATTTTGTAACCGCCGCTTTGCCAGACGACGTGGGTATTGGGGAGGGCCTCGGTGAGAAATCTTTCGTAGGGAAGAAACTGATTGGCGACCATCCAGAGTTGTCCACCGGGGCGGAGGGCGGCCATGGCGGCGGCCATGAATTTATGACCGAGCATGGGATCCGCCTGACGGCCTTGGTGGAATGGGGGGTTCATGACCACGGTATCGAACGTTGCGGAGCCGAGTCCTTCGGTGACGTCGGCCCAGTCACATGTGACGACGGGGGCGCCTTCTTCTTGGCGAATGAAGGGTGAGAGGTTACGGCGGGCGAGATCGAGAGCGATGGCGTCGGCCTCGTAGAGGTGGACCTCGCGGACGAGCGGGCGGTGTTCCAGAATGAATTGGGAGAGGTATCCCCAACCGCCGCCGAGATCGGCCACGCTGCCGCTCAGGCCGGCGGGCAGATGGTCCGCGAGCGCCTTTGAGCCTGGGTCGATTTCATCCCAGCTAAAAACGCCGGGGCGGGTGATGAACCGGGGGTCTTCGGCGAGCGGTTGAGGTTGCCCTCCTTTGATCCACTCGTCGAGCATGGCCGTGTTGGCGGCGGGTGATTTGACGGCCCAGAAGGCACGGCAGTGGTGTTTCGAGAGGGTGTGCACCTCGCCGACCAGTTCACGGAGGTGTTTTTCATGGCGGGCGGCGCCCCAGTCGTTGGGCAGGGCGACCAGCAAGGTGCCGCCGGGGCGCAGGAGTCGGAATCCTCGGGCCATGTCATAAAGCACTTGATCGCGTTGACGATCAGGCCTCAGCAATACGAGATCAAATTGATTATCCCCCTCCAGAGCCGCCGGCGAGCTGGCAAATCCGTACACGGCCAGCGCGTTGGCCAGTGGTTTCCACGTCTGCTCACAGGTCAGCCGTCCGTCGAAGCGATGCAGGTTTTCATGCGGGCGTGCCCGCAGAAAGGCGACCGCCCCGTCCACGCCGGCGATCTCCCCTTGTTCTAACGCTAGAAACATCGTTTGCACTGCGGAATCCATGCCTCCTCTGTGGCGCGGTCAGCTTGGATTTCAACGGGTGAATGCACCAGTTCCCGGTGATAGCCCCACTCGGCCGGCCTTGGGAAGCGCCGCGACGGTGCCGTGAGTCACCTCGTAGTAGGAGTCGACGCGGAAATCGCACGCCTCCTTCGGCGTCGGCGGGACACCACTCTGCGGGCCGCGCGTGGTGGCTCAGGTGCCGCAGAATGTGCGGTAAGCGCAGCTTCCGGGAGCGGCCGGCTCGGTGAATTCCGCAGGAGGAGCGGCGTCCAGGGAGTTGGCATACGGGCGGGTCACGACTTGCAACAGATTGTTCATCACCGAGTAATCACCGTGACTCGTCGCGGCGGCTAGCGCTTCTTCGACCTTATGATTCCGCGGAATAACCACCGGATTGTGCGCCTGCCGCCTGGCCAGACTCTCGGCAGGAGACTGCCCTTGGCGCGTCAGGCGTGACTGCCATTTTTCCTCCCACGAGCCAAAGGCCGTGGGGGCGAGCAGGGGAGAGCGATCCGTTACGCGGGCACTCAACGCCCGGAACGTATTGGTATGGTCCGCTCGCTCGCGCTTCATCAAATCAAGTAGCTCGTCGATCAGTGCCGCATCATCCGCTTCCTCATTAAACAAACCCAGTTTGGCCCGCATCCCCGCGAGCCAGTGACGGTCAAATCGATCCGAAAACGAGTGGATCGCCGCGGTGGCCAAATCAATGGCCCGCTTTTCCACAGGGTCAAACAACGGCAGCATTGCTTCCGCCAGACGCGCCAGATTCCACTGGGCACTCTGGGCCTGATTGCCATAGGCATAGCGTCCGCCATGATCGATCGAGCTGAAAACGGTCGATGGGTCGTACGCTTCCATGAAGGCACATGGGCCGTAGTCGATGGTTTCGCCGGAGAGCGCCATGTTATCGGTATTCATGACTCCATGAACAAACCCGACGAGCATCCAGCGGGCGACGAGCGACGCCTGGCGTTCGATGACGGCTTCGAGAAAGGCTAGGTGGGGGTTGGCCGCACTGTCGAGTTCCGGGTCATGGCGTTTCCGGGTGTAGTCGGCGAGTGTTTGCAGGGCGACCTTATTTTGGCTGGCGGCGGCCCATTCAAATGTACCGGTGCGGATGTGGCTGGCGGCGATGCGGGTCAGCACGGCGCCGGGCAGCGGTTGTTGGCGCATGACCGGCTGGCCGGTGGAGGCCACTGCTAGGCTCCGGGTGGTTGGAATGCCCAGCGCATGCATGGCTTCGCTGATGATGTATTCACGCAGCATCGGTCCCAAGGCGGCCCGGCCGTCACCATTGCGGGAAAACGGCGTCTCTCCTGATCCTTTGAGCTGGACATCTACCCGTGCCCCGCCGGGGGAAATATGTTCGCCGAGCAATACCGCCCGCCCGTCGCCCAACGGCGTAAAATGGCCAAATTGATGCCCCGCATAGGCCTGAGCTATCGGGTCGGCCCCGTCCGGAAGGTCGTTACCAGAAAAAATCCCGGCACTGGAATCATGCGCCAGAGCCTCTGCATCGAGCCCAAGACTGGTCGCCAGTGGTTGATTGACGACCGCGAGCCTCGGTGCGGCCACCGGCACCGGCCGCACTCGACGGTAGAAAATGTCTGGCAGCAACGAATAGGAATGCTCCAGCCTCCAGCCGGCCCGCGCCGCTGGGGAGGAATGAGGAATCGAGGACATCAGGAATGCTGAAAAAATGGGAAAACCGCCGCTGGACTTATTCGGGCAGCATAATGCTCACTGTATAGGAATAGCCGCCGCGGATGTATTTGAGCGGGAATTTTTTCCCTTTCAGCGTGCTGATGATCGAAAAGAATTTTTCTACGGAATCGATGGCCACTCCGTTCACTTCATAAATGATCGACCCTCGGTAGAGAATCCCATCGGACGGGGAATCTGGCTCGACGGCGGTCACGACCACGCCGCCGATCTGTTGGGGGATATGACGGCGCTGACGTTCCGTGATATTCTGCACCTCGATGCCGATTTGTTCGCGCAAATCCCTTCGTTCTGCGAGTTTTTCTTCCTGAGACAGCAGGGCTTCTCGGTCGGCTACGACCGCGGTGACCGTCATCTCCGTGGCGTCGCGGCGGACGACGATCTCGACGGCCTGATCAATCGGGCGGCGGTTGATGCGGGTGAATAAGTCGAATTCACGCGTCACCGGTTGCCCACCGAAACGCAGCAGGACGTCACCCGGTTTCAGGCCCGCTTTGTCCGCAGGCGAGCCCGGAGTCACGTCCGTCAGGACCATGTTCTCGGTGCCGTCTTCCGTCACTTGGATTTCGGCCTGTAACCCCAGATAGCCAGCCTTGCTCTTGCCTTCGTTGCGGATGCGGTCGACCGCGCGCACGACATCATTGGCTGGAATAGCCAGCCCGACCCCCTGCCAGACGCGCACTTCCTGCTGCCCGGCATAAATGGCCACGTTGATGCCGACGATTTCACCGCGGATGTTGACGAGCGGACCGCCGGAATTCCCCGGATTGATCACCGCGTCGGTTTGAAATTTCGGGGCGTCACTGTCGCTGATTTGGCGGTCCCGGTGGTTAATGATCCCCTGGGTCACCGACTCACGCAGCCCAAACGGGTTACCAATCGCAAAAACGGTTTCACCGACTTTCACTTGATCGGAATCGGCAAACGGCAGGGCTTTAAATTCTTTGATGCGAGGATTGATGATCCGCAGCAGCGCGATGTCGGCATTCCGGTCTTCTCCGATTTTTTCGGCTAGGCATTTGGTGCCATCATGCATGACGACTTGAATCTCATCTGCTTGCTCTACGACATGATAATTCGTGACCATGTGACCTTCCTTGCTGATGATCACGCCGGACCCCAGTCCGGGGACATAACTCTGGAACAATCGCACATTGCCAAAAAAATCGATAGCCTGACGGCGGGTGACCCGGGCGGTATTCACGCTGACTACGGCGGGAGCGACCGTGGAAATCAACGTCGTCACTTCGTTGTTGAGCCGCGCCAGTCCCGGAACCTCGCCCTCACTGAGCGGTGAAGCCGACGGCAACGTCAACTTCTCAGGCGTGCCCAGACGACGTCCGCCCACCAAATCATCCAGCCCGTATCCTTGGTGGCTGCGGGAAAGAAACAAAAAGAGGCTGGCCGCCAAGGCGAAAAGCGCCAGAGCCGTGAGAATGCGGGCAAACATGGAAGCGTAAGAGGAAAGTCGGGGGTCGTTAGGCATGGCGTCGCAGATCCCTCAGTTTGTCTCGGTTCATGACCATCCGCCAGCAGATCATGGTCCCACGGCCTCCTATGACCGCGATTCTTCAGAAATCGCCTCAAAAACCACACCGGAATGAGGGTTCAAAACCCTTCCTCAAGCCAATGTCGGAGACGTGACGAGTCGACAAAAAAATCCCGGAGCCTGCAGGCTCCGGGATTTCGGGTTTCAATGGAGGGGGGGCGCGAAAGGTGGACTGGCCATCGCGCCCTGAGGCTTGGCGGTTATTTGAGGCCTAGCGCTTATTTTGTGACGTCGCGCACGCGGTAGAACGCACCTGGCAAGGTGGAGAACTGCGTATCGATGTACGTCGTCTGCGTCCCTTGGGAGGCGACGGCGCCGTTGATTTGGACCCATCCCCCGGGCTGACCGGCGGCGGTCAGGGTGGTTGAGTAATCGACCGCGTAGGTCCGCCCTGGCTGGGTGGCGATGGTGAGGGTGATAGAGGCACCATTCTCAGCGCGCACGATGTTTTGCATGACTGGGGCTGGCACCGACGGAGCGGCTTGGCGGTTAGTCAGGCCGTAGAGGTGGAAGCTACCGTTGGCGGAGGAAACGGCGGGCACGGTGGCATCCATGATCAGGTCTGGGCCTTGGGCGACGTACGTGTACGAGATGTAGTACGCGGTGTCGTCATTGCCATTGCCGGTCACGGTGCCTGGACGGTCTTCCAGAATCAGATAATCCGTCACGGCCGTTCCGTTGGTCAATTTCAGGGCGGATGGCCGCACGGTGCCATTGTCCCATTTGCGGACGAAGACGCGCATTTCGTAGCTTTGACCGGCGTTGAGGCCGGAGAGTACGAACCGCTGCGAACTTCCTGGGGTCGGACCACCACCGGAATACGTGAAGTTTCTGAACAGACTCAGATTGCCGTCACCGGTGACGCCACCAGCTTCCGGCACCCATGTGCCGCTGTTGTTGATCACGACGTTTTTCCCGCCGGTTCCTGGATCCCACTCGAAGTTAAGCGGGGTTTCGTCGGGGGTGAGCGCGTCGAGATCGACACCATTGACGGTGGCGAAGCCGCCGCCGTTGATTTTGTGCGTGAAGACCTCGGAGGCGCTGATGCCGGTGCTGGCTTCATCGGTGACGATGCCGAGTGCGATACCTTGTGGCAAGGTTGTTGGCAGGGCATTGGCATCGCTAGGATTGCTTCCGAGCTGCACTTCATAGGCATCCGGATATTGGTCGTTGTCGGTGTCGGGCCGGTTCGGGTTGGAACCGGTATTGCCGGCATTCACGAGGACGCCGGAATTGCTTTCGACACTGTCGCTGAGGCCATCGCCATCGCTGTCGGCGATAGTTGGATTGGTGGCGAGGCGAGGCGCGGTGGGGTTCACTTCAGCGCCGTCCTGCAAGCCGTCACCATCGGTATCGGCGGCTTTTGGATTCAGGTTCGGGTATGTGATCTGACCCAGGTTGTATTCTTGGAGGTCACTCAGGCTGTCGCCATCGAAGTTGCCGGTGCCTGCACCGGGTCCAGGGCCGGCGAGGCGGCCGTTGAGGTCGGTCAGATTACCGGCTTTTTCTTGTTCCCAAACGTCAGCCAGACCATCGGCATCGCTATCCCCGGGCTGGGGGACGATGCGGTTGGTCAGAGCATACATGTGGAAGCTGCCATTGGCGGCCGGGGTGTTAGGAACCTCGACCTGCAAGACGAGATCGGTGGTGGTGGGGACGTACCGGTAATTGACAAAATAAGCGGTATTGTCATTGAGGTTGCCCAGCACCGTGCCCGGCCGGTCTTCGAGGATGAAGAAGTCGGCGGTCGTAGTGCCATTGGTGATTTTCAAGGCAGCTGGACGCACGGTGTCGTTGGCCCATTTGCGGATGAACAAGCGCACTTCATTCGGCTGACCGACTTGTAGGCCGGAGAGAGTGAATGTTTGTGTATTGCCCGCGGTGGCTCCACTGCCCGAGTAGGTGAAGCTACCGAAGAGCGAGAGATTGCCATCACCCGTGACAGCGCCCCCTGACGGGATCCAGTTGCCATTGTTGATGGGCGCGATGATGTTTTTGCTGCCTGAAGCCTCCCAGTTAAAATTGAGGGGAGTTTCAGCATCGGTCAAACCGTCGAGATCGACGCCATTGATCGAGATGGCTCCACCGCCATTGATTTTGTGGGTGAATGTTTCGGTAGGATTGATGCCAGTGCTGGCTTCATCCGTCACGATCCCGAGGGCCATGCCTTCGGGCAGGGCGGTCGGCAGCGATGCCAATTGATTTGGATTGCTCCCTTTTTGAATCTCGTAGACGTCTGGGTAATAATCGCCGTCGGTATCGGACGTGATCGGGCTGGTGCCTGGGTTACCCGCGTTGACGAAAGTGCCGCTGTTGTTCTCGACGCTATCGCTCATGCCGTCACCATCGGTGTCGGCAAGGGTTGGATTTGTCGGCGGGCGTGGCACGCTGCCGGCAATTTCGATACCATCTTCAAGGCCGTCGCCGTCGGAATCAGCCACTTTGGGATTCAGCGCCGGGAAGTTGAGACCGTTTTGGTATTCTTGTTTGTCGGTCAGGGTGTCGCCATCGAAGTTACCGCTGTCCGCTCCAGGTCCGGGGCCGTTCAACGATCCATTCAGATCGGTAAGGTTGCCCGCTTTTTCCTGCTCCCATGAGTCAGGCAAACCGTCGACATCCGTATCAGGCTCAAACACGCCGAGGGTCGAAATCGACAGGTTGTCGATTTGCGTGCCGGTGGCCGAATTCCCGAGTTCCATGGCGAGGGTTCCGGCATTGCCGGCCCACTGGAAGACGAAGTCAGTGAGGACGGGGACTCCGTCGACGGCGGCGGTCACCGAAACGGGGGCGCCATCGTTGAATGAAGAGAAAGCGTAATCGAGCGTGACGTGCCGGGTACCGACTGTCTCGACGGGGAACCCTCCACCGGTTTGGGCGGCGCCATTGTCGAAGTACTGAGTGGCGCCATTGTTACGGAAGAGGATGCCGAAGTCGGTGCCTGCGTCGTTGACGCGGAATCCGGGTTCCCCGCCGCCGGCAGGAAAGCCGATGTTGTAGGAAATCCAGGTGTCGGATGTATTATCAACCGGCGTCCAGTCGAATTCTACGCGCATGCCCCCTTCACTGAGAATGGCGGCGGCGCCATCACCCGCGGCCCAGTTCCACCAGTTACCAAGATTGGCGGAGTCATGGAATCGGACCCGGGCTTCACCGGAGACGAGCATGTTGAGCTGGTTGCCCGTGATGCCGTGTTGGATCATGGACGAGCGCAGTTGCACGGCATTGCCCAGCAACCCGCCGCGACGACCGGTTTGATCCGATCCGTCGAAATTGCCCGTGTCCGGCGCATTAAAGTTGTCCGACAGTAGCGGTGTCCGTCGGGCCGCCTGCCACAACGATTGCACTTCGTCTCCGGTCAGCACACGATCCAGCCAGATCGACATTTCGTCCTGCGCACCGGAGTGCGTCTGAGGGGCAGTCGGATCATCACCACGGCCGCCGATTTTGGCAAAGCTGGTGGCCACGCCCCAGCCGGTGGCATCCGGTTGTAGATTGGCCGTCCGATCGACGCCGTTGATCCACACTTTAATGTTGGCGGCGCGTTCCGGGCCGGTAGCCCCTTGGGTGGAGGCGACGACGTGGAACCACCCGGCATTCGGGTCAATCAATCGGCGGTCATGCGCGCTGTTGTCTTCGAGGTACAAGGTGCGTTCGGCGTCGACCCCTCTAGCGCTCTGGTCAACGGCTACGACCAGACCGTTGTTACCGCAGTCGACCTGGAAACTTTTCGTGGGGTCGACCAGGTTGTTGGTGAAGAGACGGTCGCCACCTTGGGACGGGCCGGCTTTCATGAAAAACGCGACGGTCATGGCATTGGCGCCGTATTTAGGACCGTCTCCCAGGATGATGTGTCCCGCGTTATTGCTGTAATGGGCGAGGTTTTCGCTGCCGCCCACGCCTGGGACAGCCAATCCACCGAAGACCTCCAACGGGCCTTCGCCGCCCACCGCGGGCGGACCATTGACATAATCGCCGTTGTAAGTGCCCGGGGCGGCGGCATTGCCCATGCTGTCAAGGACGCCATTGTCGGTCGTCGCTTCGTTCAGCTGGTAATAGAACGTCGGCTTGAGGTTCTTGACGGCGTCCTGATACGGCGCCGCGGTGGCCACGGGAGCCGGGAACAACATCAAGCTGGCCAGAAACGCGGCGGCTGCCGGGATGACACGAATTTGATGAGCGGGGGAGACAAGGCGCCGGGGACGGCCCATCGGACGATGGGACTGAGTCAATTCAGTCAGTGGTGGGACTTTAGTTTTCACGTGGGATTTTATTTTGGGGATGTCGGTGTGTATTTTTTAAGATACTAAGTGTTTATGTTGACGTTTGCATCCCGAGTCAAGCCCGCACCGGGGAAATGTGGGTATGATTCGCTTCTTCCTCCACGCCGCGGATCGAATCAGCTTTTGCCGTCCGCGGCCGCGTTGGTAGCCTCCCGCCTGTCGAAGCGAGGACGAAACACCTTGAGCGGTGGCGCGGGGCGGTTACTGGCCATGTTATTTATGGTTTTTCACGCGACCAGCCGGATAGCGACCGCGTCGCCGGGGCCGTCGCCGGCTTGGGTGGATCCTGGAGTGGAGGAACTTTCTGTGGTAGAGCTAGCCCGGGAAATGGACAGTGGTCGCCTGACCAGTGAGAGGGTGGTGCAGGCGTATTTGGCGAGAATCGAGTCCATTGACCGCAATGGCCCGGCGTTGCGCAGTGTGATTTCGACTCTGCCTGAAGCGTTGGCCGTGGCGCGTCAGCTCGATGCCGAGCGCGCCGCCGGCTCGCGGCGCGGACCGTGGCATGGCATTCCCATTTTCATCAAAGACAACATTGAGGCCGCCGGACCGGTGCCTACGACCGCCGGATCAACCGCGCTGCTCGGCAACGTCACCGACCGCGATGCGCCGGTGGTCGCCCGCTTAAAAGCGGCAGGTGCGATTATTCTGGGCAAAACAAATTTATCACAGTGGGCGAATATCCGCTCCAATCACTCGACAAGTGGTTGGTCGAGCGTGGGCGGATTGACTCGTAATCCGTATGCGTTGGATCGCAATTGTTGTGGTTCTTCCTCGGGCAGCGGGGCGGCGATGGCGGCTAGTCTGGCGGCCGCGACCATTGGGACCGAGACGGACGGATCCATTATTTGTCCATCGGCCACCAATGGAGTGGTCGGGTTTAAACCCACTCTGGGGTTGGTTTCGCGCACGTGGATTATTCCGATCAGTGAGAGTCAGGACACGGCCGGACCGATGACGCGCACGGTGGAGGATGCGGCCTTATTGTTGACGGCCATGGCCGGCAGTGATCCAGCGGACCCCTCGACCGCGGAAGCCGATGCGCGTCGCACGGAGTACGCGAGCGGGCTGACGGGTGACTTTTTGCGGGGGGTGCGAGTGGGAGTGTTGCGCGACCGGGTGGGAAATGAGGCACGCGTGGCGGAGGTGTTTTCAGCCGCGCTGCGTGATTTGGAAAGTGGCGGGGCGGAGCTGGTGGATATCTCTGACAGTCACTCCGGGCTTGAAGAACTCGGGTCGGCGGAACACACCGTGCTCATGACCGAATTGAAGGCCGGCTTGAATGCCTATCTTGCCACCACGCCGCCCGCAGTCAAAACCCGCACGCTCTCAGACCTGATCACCTTTAACCGCACGCACGCCGAAAGGGAGTTGCGATGGTTTCAACAAGAGTCTTTCGAGCTGAGCCAGAGCCAGAACGGTCTGGATGACCCCGCCTACCGGCAGGCCCTGCAGACATCCCGCCAGCTGGCCGGTCCGGAAGGAATCGATCGCCTGCTGGCCACGCATGGCGTGCGGTTTTTGGTCGGCCCCTCCAATGGTCCGGCGTGGCCGTCCGATCTGCCGCGAGGAGACGCTTACAGCGGCCCCAGCCAAAGCCAGCTCCCCGCCGTCGCCGGCTACCCACACCTCACCGTGCCCATGGGGTTTGTCGAAGCCCTGCCCGTCGGCTTGTCGTTCATCGGTCCCAAATGGGCCGATCATGACGTCCTCAAAGCCGGTTACGCCTACGAAATGAAAAGCCGAAAACGACAGCCGCCCGCCTATCGCGCACTTAACCCGAGCCCGAGCCCGGTGGTAAAATGAAAAGGACTGGATGGGGTTTGCTCGGCTGCGGTTCAACCGACGCTGGGCTGGCCGTTTTGCGCGGAGAGAAATCGCCAGCGCAGCCCGTTTTGCGAATGTGGGGAGAGGTACAGATCGAGCGGCACCGGGGCGTTTTTCTCCGTGGCCACGCCGTCGAGCCGGAAGACACAGTGCTCAGACAGGCCGGAGCGTTTGACCCACATCCATTCCAGCCACGCTTGCCCGGCCCGCGCGCCATCAAGGCAGCGAACATACTCCAAGGCCAGCACCCGGCCTTGATGACTGGTGCCCTCGCGAGCCGTCCATTCACGCAGCCATACCAAAAAGGAATCAGTTAAAATCACCCCGCAGCGAAGCCGGATCATACAGCCAGAGTGAGAGGCCCGTTCACGTGCGCAAGCGCGGAAAAAAGGTAAGACACAGATCGGAGCGGCCCAGCGCAGCGCCGACATCCGACTGGGGACAGGGCCCGTCGAGCTTGCGGGGAAAGCGAACCCGCTGATCGAATGAGTTCCTTCATCTCGCATGGCAATAATGAAATCAAAAACCTATAAAAAAGTTGCATTTTTTGTAGAATTCGCATTATTGAAACACGTATAATTACCAGACAAGCTCACACTGCCCTGTTTCACACCACCCTACCCATTATGAACGACATCCATTCCGAGTTAGCGACTTCTGATGCTTCAGAGCTCGCGCAGTTCAAGCGGCGTGATTTCCTCAAAGTGGCAGGCGAGTCGGGGGTGGCCATGGTGGCGGCGGGGGCGGTTGGGGTCTGGCCGGTGGAGGCATCGGCGCGTCAGGTGGAGCGCGGGGCGTCGCGGAAGCGGCGCAATTTGATTATATTTCTCACGGATCAGGAGCGTCCGACGATGTGGTTTCCTGAAGGGTGGGAGGAGGCGAATCGCCCGGCGTTGACGGAGCTGAAGCGGACTGGCGTGACGTTTCAGAATTCATTTTCTAACACGGCGATGTGCACGCCGGCGCGGAACACGCTTTTCACTGGCCTCTATCCGGCCCAGCATCGGGCGGCGGATACGGTGCAGCAGGTGAACATTGGCACGGTGGCGGACAATCAGCTTGATCCGACCGTTCCGAATTTGGGCACTGTTTTGCAGGCGGCGGGATATGAAGTGGTATACAAAGGGAAGTGGCATTTGACCGAAGGGATTGTCCGGCCGGACGGGGTGAAAATTGACGATGACCCGAGCCGCAATGGATTTGACGGATGGAATGGTCCGGACATTGGATCGGACGCTAACCCGGCTCGTTTGTATGGTGGTGGCAAATATAATCAGGACGGCCGGGTGGTGGAAGGGTATGACTGGACAGCCAACGACGGCGCGGGTGGTATTAATCCGGATTTACAGAAGCAAAGCGCGCTGGCCTATCTGTCGCACAAGCTGAAGAACCCTGGCACCAAACCGTTCTGCTTGATTGTTTCGCTGGTGAACCCGCATGATGTGATCGGGTATCCGACCTACAGCGGAGATTTTCCGAAAGCCACCACCGAACCGACTTGGGGCTATGACCGCAGCATCTTATCCGGCAGTCTGACGAAGGACGCTCCGACCTACAACGAGAAGCTAGCCCTCAATCTGAAGCCGAGTACGCAGGCGAAATACTCGATTGTCAGCAATATAGTGCTCGGGGCGTTGCCCGAAGTCGCCGATCAAAGCGGCACCGGCAGCTTAAACTACATGAATTTTTACGCCAACGCGTTGAAACTCGTTGATGCTGAGTTCAAAAAGGTCCTCGATCTCATTCGAGGCACGTCTTTGCGGGAGAATTCATGGATCGTCCATACCGCGGATCATGGCGAGCTGGGACTGAGCCATGGCGGGCTGCGCCAAAAAGGATTTTGCGCCTACGAAGAGACCATCAAAGTTCCCATGGTGTGGTCAAATCCGGTCGATTTCGCCTCTGGCGGAAAAGTCTGTTCAGAGCTGGTTTCGCATGTCGATTTCCTGCCCACCGTCTGCTCGATGTTGGGCATCAATCCGAAACAATATCGTTTCAGCGGGGTGGATTACAGTTCATTGGTCAAAAACCCACGTGGTAAGGCGGTGCAGGATGCCATTTTGCTCACCTTTGACGACATTTATGCCGGCCAGAGCACCGAGACCTTTCCGAACGGCGTTGTGTCGCCGCCCAACCGGGTGCGCGCGCTGCGAGACAAGGAATCGAAATACGTGTATTATTTCGACGCCGACGGAGTGGAATTGCCCGAGGGCGAGTTTTATGATGTGCGGACCAAGGCCAAAGGCGGCACGGATACGGACTTAGATAATGGGTTGGGCGGTACCACCGGTGAGCCGGTCGAGTACGTAAATCTCTCGATTTGGGCAGAAAATATCCGCAGACTCCGCGGCCTACCCACCCGGGCGACACCGGCCATGGTGGCCAAACGGCGCCGCATGCAAGTCATGCTGCAGCAGGCGGTGCGCACCAAACTCCAGCCCTTCCCGACCAAGGCGCCTCAGCCCCCGCAAAATGTGGAGGTCGAACTGCTCGCATGGACCGACGATCAAGGCGTAGCCCATGAGGACCTTTTGATCACATGGATTTCGCGCAATACCACCCAGTATCAACTCCAGACGTCGCAGGATAAAGTGACATGGACGAACGTCGGTGAAATCATCGAGGGTAACAACGGGCCATTGCTGATCACGCTGCCGTACACCGGTACCAATGCCTTCTACCGGCTCAGTTGGTCGGCCAATGAGCTATCAACAGAAGTCCCTGAACCTCAATTGAGAGTGGGCGTTTAGGCGAAGGCGGCGACGCCGCCACTGTAGCCGGGTACGTTGGCCCCGGTTTTCACACGTGGCCCGGGAGCGCTGACGTCCTCGTCGGCGAGTACGAAACGGCTTATTCGCATCCGGCCCCATGCCAAAAAAGCGTTCGGAGAGGCGTTCGGCGCCGCGACCGGGGTCAGCGACCCCGGCTACAGAAGATCCGGATACGAAGCGATGATGCAGGCGGGACGCCGCCACTGTAGCCGGGTACGTTGGCCCCGGTTTCCACACTTGGCCTGCGGGCCACATCCCTCAAAACACGGCTCCGAAACCGCTTCCACGCATCCGGTCACCTACTATAAAGACGTTCCGAGGCCAGCGGCTATGCGGCGTTCCTTCAGAACGCGGGTTTCTTTTTCCGGGTGGATTCCCAGAGTTTGCACCCTGGGCTGGTATGCGATGCCCCGACGAGGGCATGGGATCGGTATCGGAATTGCGGTTGGGGATCGGCGCCAATGGAGCCCCACCAACCCGATGGAACGCGATGCCCGTTGCAGGCTGGGATCGTGCGGCGGCGAATTTATCGTACCAGCGGCTTTGGTTCATGAGCGGTACATCTGTATAATGAACTCGATGTCGTCGTTGCCGTGGCCATTTACCTCTCTTATTTGGTCCGGCCGAATCTGCCCATACTTGTCATCCGTCATGTCGTTTCCCGCTGTTCTCCGTTTCTTTGCTCGTTCGGCTTTTATTTCTGCCGATGGGCGGGCTGGTTTTTCTTCCGGGCGTGCCTCTGGGGCTGGGATTCGACGGGGCGGTGTCCGACCAGCGACGGGTTTTGTTCATTCGTTGTTGCGGAGTGGCTTGCTGGCAGTGGGGGTAATGGGAACCGGGATGGAGGTACGCGGTGAGACAAATGATATCACCGTATCGGTGGGGGCTCACCGGTTGGAGGAAGGGCAAACTGGCACGATGACAGCGCGTGTGCCTGTCCATTTGTCGGCCCCTGCCACCGGCCCCATTACCGTCTCTTGGACTACCGCCGATGAAACGGCTACGAGTAGCCTCGATTACACCGCTGCCACTGGCACACTCGAGTTTCAACCTGGCGAATCGGTGCGCACGGTGGCGGTCGCCGTTCATGGCGATGGCCTCGACGAAATGGATGAAACTTTTATCGTCCGGTTATCCAATCCCGTGGGGGCACTATTAGGTCAGGACGTGGGTCGCGTGATTATTGTCGCGGACGAACCGGTCACGGCCGTCTCACTTCCTGCGACTGCCGCCGTTTTTGAAAACCTTGCCGCTGCGACACCGCCGACGGCCTTTATTGGCAATGCGACACCTTCTCGCCGGGCCCGGGGAGTGATTCTCAATGGCACGGCAACGATCGGTACCGACTTCGTCTTGGACCCGGCGAGCGGGGAACTCGATCTCTCGAAGACATCCACGCCCCTGCCCGTGCGGATCACTAACGACGCCATCGACGAAACCGATGAAACGTATTCCTTCCATGTGCCCGAGCCCGGGCCCGGCGTGCGCATGCTTCCCGGCTCACCCGAGCACACCGTGACGGTCAGCCCCTCCGCGACGCGGGTGGCCGTCGATAATGATATCTTGGCGGTCATTGATGCCGGGAATCTGAAAATCTGGCGTCGAGAGACAGAGCGGTGGGTTGAAGACGCTGTGATTTCCAGTCCCGCTGATGGTGGGGCGACGGCATTGGCTCTCGATCAAGGTTTGCTGGCGGTCGATTTTCCGGCGACTGGCGTCAGGCTATTTCGAAAGATTGATGGGATCTGGACGGTGGTGGCGGTGCTGCCCCGACAAAGTGCTGAGCCGGACGCGGGCCGCACTTTGGCGCTGCAGGACGATACGCTGGCCATCGGTGATCCGGGGCCAGCTCTGGAGGGGGCGAGCTCGGGACGGGTTTGGATTCACGAGCGGCATGCTGGAGGCACCAATGTTTGGGGGCTGCAATCAACGATCGATCCGATTCGCCCGCAGGCAGATTTTGGTGCTTCGTTGGCGTTGTGGGGGGAGAGGCTGGCGGTGGGGTCGGCTCAGGCGTATGCGGTGACTTTATACGAGCGACGGCCTGACACACGCCAGTGGGGACAGGTGGGCGAACTGATTCGATTTGTGGCTGACTTTGGTCGGGCCCTGACGCTTGACGGCTCGCTGCTTGTGGTGTCGAGCCCACGCCAGCTAGTTATGCTGGCGCGCGTCCCGGAGACTGGCGTCTGGACCGAGCAAACGTCGTCCCTCCCGACGATTCAGGCGGCGACCCAGCCGGTCTTGTTACGGCGCGGGCTGCTGTGTGCAGTGACCGGCAATGCGGTGACATTCCTTTCCCGTCCTCCTGCCGCCTTCTGGACGATTCCCGGGCCCTTCCTTGGCTCGCCGATCTCGGTTACCAGACCGATGATTGCCTATGACGGCCACACGTTGGTTCTCGCGGGCGTGGCCACGGATGCCGGCGTTCCACTGAATATTCAGGGCCCTCCTTTCGTGGCGGGGACGATCATCGATGACGAGACGATTCGTTTCACGGTGGACGATGCGATGACGGATTCTCCGGGCTGGGCGGATTTTTATGGGACTACTGTTCGTCTTTCGAGGCCGTTGGCTCTGGAGGTTATGGTGACGGTCAGCAGCTTACCGGGCACGGCAGAGCCAGGTAGTGATTATTTGGCGAGCTCAGGCAACTACAGGTTCGAGCCGGGACAAACATCTCAATTCGTTGGTTTTACGGCCTTTTCGCCGGAGGCTGGGGAGGGATTGGAGTCGTTCAGTTTGAGTATGAGCCAACCGACGGTCGGTCAGACCGGTCCTGATGCCACGATTACGATCACGCCGCCGCCGCCGAACATTGGTTTTATAGGCGATAATATCAGCGTGGCTGAAGGTGATACCGGTATCACCGCTGTTCCGCTCACCCTGCAATTAACCGGCCCGGCGCCGGTCGGTGCTTCCTACAAATGGGAAGTTTCAGGAACATACCCTTTTCTGGTTGCCGGTTCGGGTGTGGTGACGGTGCCCGCTGGCGCTACCACCAGTACCTTTGATGTCCTGATCAAAGGGGACACCGTGCCGAGCCTCTCCACGTGGTTCACGGTCCAACTCGTATCAACCGAGAAGATCGGACGCACTGGCACCGTCACGAGCCAGTATGTCGCGGTGGTTAATGACGACAGCGGTACCCCGGTTGATGATGCCTATGCCATTACCCAAGGGCAGCTGTTGACCGGGGTCAACGTCGTCAGAAATGACGAGGGCATGGGGCTCGTCAAACGTCATCTCGCCCCCACCAAAGGCGGACTCAATCTCGGTCCAACCGGCGATTTCATCTACACCCCATTGCCCAACTTTTTCGGGCGCGATACGTTCCAGTACCGAGACGAGTATGAATTGCCCAATGTCCCGCCGCTGATAGGCACGGTCGTGATCGAGGTGGCAGACGCACGTATCCCGCCGGTGCTTCAGGCGGACGGTGACTTTATTCTAACCGAAGACACTGTTCGGGATCAATTACAGCCGACGTCACCCTCGCTTTTAGCCAACGATGGATTGTTTGACTCCGCGGGTGTCGCGTTTGACCCAATTCTTGAGGTCCGGGCCGTCGATGTGAAGAACGGCGTGGTCACGGACATGGAACGCATGGACGGTCGCTATAAATTCACTCCAGATCCTGATTTCGCGGGCCTGGCTGGATTTAGTTATCAGGTGCGGGATAAAGACGGATGGTCAGAGCCTGCGCCCGTGCGCATTCAGGTGCGCGACGACTTGGACATCGGACCGCTCCAGCGCGTCGGGCCGCAAGGCAGTCAGTTGTTTGCCGCCATCGCGAACTCGGTATCCATCCCGGCCACTGGAACGATTGATCACCTGCTGGCCCTGCGGGCAGGGCAGACGCTTTCGATTCTGGTGGGCATTACGGGCGATGTGCCGATCGGCAAAATCGAGGTGGTGAATGCGGCTGGTAGGGCGCTCACTGGGGGAGTGCGCTCGGGCAACTCGCTTGAGCATCTGCCCATTCTCGAGGATGGTACCTACAAGCTGCTGATTGGCGACCGGGGGACTCTCGGGCGTTCCCGCGTTTCCGTGCTGGTCAATGGCGGGGTGTCCGGGCAGCCGACCAATCCGGCCTTGCCGTATTCCCTCGATGCCGCTCGAGCCAACGGACTTCTGCGCGCAGCCGTTTATACCAGCACTGTGGCCGCGTCCGCGACTCCTCACTACTACTCCTTCACTGCGGCTGCCGGCGAAACCGTCCGCCTGCTTCTCCAATCCAATCCGGCTCAGAAATTCACCCTGACCACCCCGGCGGGTGAGGTGCTGGCCCAGAGTGCGGTTCATCCTGCCGATCCGCTGTCAGCCTCTCTGCAGTACACGATGCCCGCGGCCGGCACTTGCCGCGTGGTAGTGCAAGGTATTCGTTCTTCCACCTACTCGCTAGAGCTTTATCCTGAGAATCATACCTATCAGGCGCTGCCCGGGGCGCCGCCACTCGTCACCCGCGCGGCCACGGGCAGCCTGGATGGGGCCAGCGCCGCTACTGCCGTTCCGCCCGGGGGTAGCTTCAGCTTCGCCGCCTTCGCCGACTATGGATCAGGAACACCTGATCAAGCCGCCGTGGCTACCTTAGTCAAATCATGGCAGCCAGATTTTCTCGTCGCGGCCGGCGATCACAATTACACGCTGGGGTATGCTGTCGGCGAGGCCACGTGGGGACGAAATGTAGGCGCCTTCTACGGCGAGTTCATCAAGCGGCGCGTCGACAACCGGTACCCGGAACAGACCAGCTTGACCCAACGGTTTTTTCCGGTCCCCGGCAACCACGACAGCGGTCCAGATTCATCCAACGGCGGTGAATTGTCGTCGTATCTCGATTATTTCCACTCGAACCCTGGCGGGGAACCCCGGATTCCCGAAGGCGTCCATCGCCCGCGTCTGAGTTATTACAAGATGTCGTGGGGCGCGGCGGACTTCTTTTTCCTCGATTCAGACAATGCCATGGTGAATACCGCGGCGCGCGATACTCAGCGGCAGTGGCTGCGCGAGCAGATTGCGGCGTCCGGGGCGCGGTGGAAATTCGGCGTCTGGCACCACCCTCCTTATTCCTCCGGCGGAGTTCATGGCAGTCAGTTGCTGCTCCAGTGGGGCGCTGACCTCAAAGGCCTGACCGCCGTCATCACCGGCCATGATCACATTTATGAGCGTCTGGATATGGGTTATGGCGTGACCCAATTTGTCGTCGGCCTCGGGGGAAGCTCCATCTACCAACTCGCAGACCGCCCGGTGCCCCAGTCACTATTCCGCTACAATGCCAGCCGCGGCGCGCTGCGCGGTCAGGTCGGTCCGGAGGGCGTACAGTTCGAATTTTGGGCTGTCAGTCCGTCAGGAGGCGTGTTGATCGATTCTCTGACCTTCGGCACTCCGCCCGGCATTCCGCTCGCTTCCGGCACTGACACATGGTCGCTGCCCGTCCAGCGCGGCGAGACGGTGCGACTGGCCACGCGCACCCCGCTTCCTCCCGGTCGACTGTCGCACGACGTCAATCCAGCCCTGGCGCTGGTCGATGAGAATGGCCGGATCGTGGCCACGGCGGCTGCCGGCGCCGCAGACGGTCGCAATGCCGTGCTGCAGTTCGCTGTCCCTGGTATTCCCGCGACTCCAGAGGAGACGCTTCCGTGGACCGTCCGGGTCCAAAACGAAGCCGCAGGATCGGGCGAATATGAACTGCGGGTCGGTTCGCCCGCTCTCGATGCCTTCAACGCATGGATGGCTGGCCGCGTCCCGCCGGACGAGGACGGCCCCGACCAGGATCCCGATCGCGACGGCTTGCCCAGCCTTCTTGAATTCCTGTTGAATAGCGACCCATCAGTCGCCCCGATCCCCGCTGTGGCTCCGCTCGTGGCCGAGCCGTCCGAACCGCTGTCGCTTCGCCTCCACCTTCCCGCATCCTGGGAACGACCCGTGATCGCACAACTTGAGTCAACCACGTCCCTGGTCGACGACAGTTGGACGACCGTGGCCACCAAGACCCCCAACGGCCCGTGGACATCGCCAAACCAGACTATTCCAGTCGCCCACCCAGCAGGCGGGTTCACGTTCGCTGTGCCTGCTGCCTTGCCGACCTACTACCGCCTCAGCTTCTCGCTCGCAGAATAAACAACCCTCCGCAGGCCGCGGCCGCCCCAGCCTTCGTATGTGCGGAGGTGGGCTGCGATGATGCGGGAGTTGAGGATGCGGTCGGAGACTCACGCTGGAAATGACGATGGACGTGTTGTGAACGAGTTGACCTTGAGGAGATTCGCGGGCAACGATGGACGATGTCAGCCACAATCAAAGAACTGCTCGCCAGCGAGGCGGTGCGCGATGGGGTCGTTGCTCAGGGATGGGTGAGGACGCGGCGTGATTCCAAGGCGTTTTCGTTTTTGGAACTGAACGACGGCTCATGTCTCAAAAACCTGCAGTGTATTGTCGATGAAGGGATTCCTGGATACGAGCACATAGCGCAATGCACGACTGGGGCGGCGGTACGGATTGACGGTCGGCTGGTCGCCTCCCGTGGTGGGGCGCAGAAATGGGAAGTGCAGGCGACCGCGGTGACGTTATTGGGCGGGGCGGACGAATCGTTTCCGCTGCAAAAAAAGGGCCATTCGCCTGAGTTTTTGCGGACGATTGCTCATTTGCGACCGCGCACCTCGTTGTATGGGTCGGTTTTCCGGGTGCGGTCGCGGTTGGCTTATGCGGTGCACCGGTTTTTCCAAGAGCGCGGGTTCTTTTATGTGCATACTCCGATCATCACGGCGAGCGATTGTGAAGGGGCGGGGGAGATGTTTCGGGTGACGACGTTGGCTCCGGGCGCGGATGATTTTACGAAGGATTTTTTTGCCAAACAGGCGTTTTTGACGGTCAGCGGCCAGTTGGAAGGCGAGACCATGGCCACGGCGTTGGGGAAAATCTATACATTTGGGCCGACGTTCCGTGCTGAGAACTCGAATACCACGCGGCATGCCGCAGAGTTTTGGATGATCGAACCGGAGATGGCGTTTTGCGATCTCGCTCAGGACATGGACATGGCTGAAGCTCAGGTGAAATACCTTGCCCAATCGATGCTCGATGAATCGCCGGAGGAAGTGGAATTCCTGGGGAAATTCGTGGATAAAGGCCTGCGTGAGCGGCTTGAGTTTGTGGTCAATCGCCCCTTCGAGAGGCTCTCCTACACCGAAGCCGTGGCCATTCTACAGCGAAGCGGTAAGTCATTTGAATATCCGGTAGCCTACGGTCAGAACCTGCAAAGTGAACACGAACGCTGGCTCACGGAAGAACATTGCCGGTGTCCGGTCACTGTGTTTAATTACCCAAAAGACATCAAGCCATTCTACATGCGATTGAATGACGACGGCCAGACCGTGGCCGCCATGGATTTGCTCGTGCCTGGCATCGGTGAAATTGTGGGTGGCAGCCAGCGCGAGGAACGTCTTGACCAATTGCAGGCCAACATGGCGCAGCATGGATTGAGTGAAGAGGCGTATGGATGGTATGTGGATCTGCGACGCTACGGAAGTGTGCCCCATGCCGGGTACGGCCTTGGTTTCGAGCGCATGCTGATGTTTGTCACGGGCGTGCCCAATATTCGTGATGTCATTCCTTTTGCGCGCACACCAGGACACTGTGAATTTTAGTCGTGGCCGGGCCGGATGCGGCGTTCGGCGGCGTTCGGTTTGGAGCGTTTAGCTGATGCGGTTTTTCCCTGTGATTTTTCAGTTGAGGACATCATGATTTCCACGGTTTCATCTGGCCGGGTCTTGGTGACTGGATTTGGGTCGTTTGGTTCGGAGCGAGTCAATCCCTCGGGATTGATTGCGGCGCGTTTAGGCGGGGTGGTTTTGCCGGTAGCGGCTGAAGAAGCGTGGATCATGACGCGTGAGGAAATGAAGCGGCGCCGGGCGCGAGCCGTGCTGGCCCTTGGGGTGGCGGGCGGCCGGGCCCACGTCTGCGTGGAAAAACAAGCCGTCAACGAAGCGGCTTATCCAATCGCAGATGATGCGGGCCGGGTGCTGCACGGCCCGCTGGATGCGCAGCGCGCCGAGCGTCTGGCGGTCACTGGGTTTTCGGCGGCGGGCATGGCGCGGGCCATGCGCCGGACTGGTCCGGGGCCGCGCGTCAGCCGTGACGCGGGTCGATATGTATGCAATCACTTTTATTTCATGCTGTTGCATAATATCAATGGCCGTGCTGTTTTTGTGCACCTACCACGGCTGCCTGATGAGGCGGCGCGGCTGGGCGGAGGCCCGGGTCTGAGTCTGGAGGCGGCGGAAGCCGCCGTGCGGGCCGGGTTGCGGTTCATGGAACGGCAGGTCACACTGATGGCATGAATGTTCTGACTTGTCTGATCATCGGGGCGCTCGCCAGCGGGCGGGCGCTCGCCGGGACCTCAGCGGAGGTGGCTCCTGCGCAGGTTCATGCCGCCACCGGACTGACGTTGGAACTAGTCGCCGACGCCGACGCCGTCGTGCCGGGACGCCCACTCGCCGTCGGCCTAGTCCTCCGCCCGGCCGCGGGATTTCATACCTACTGGCGACAACCGGGACTCGTCGGACTCACGCCCAGCGTGGAATGGTCATGGCCCGCAGGAATTTCTGCCGGGGAAATGCTCTGGCCCGAACCGCAGCGCGGGATGATGGCCGCTTACGGCGTCTGGTGCCTTAAACGCGACGTCTGCTTGGTCACCCCAGTCACCGTGCCGACCACCCTCGACCCCGCCACCGTGCCCTCCGTCACCCTCAAGGCGAAGGTCACGTGGATGGCGTGCAGCCGCACCTGCCACCCGGGAACCGCCGAACTCACGCTCACCCTGCCCGTGCAAGAGGCCGCTAGTCAGGTCGCCCCCGCCTCCGGCGCCACGGCACTCATTAAACAAACCATTCAAGAACAAGCCATCGTGGATGACGCTTGGAAGTTTTCAGCCGTCCAGCACGGACCGACCGGCGGCTTCTCCGTCACCATCACCCCGCCTCCCGGTCGCACCGTGCCCGCCGATGCCTACCTCTACACCCACCAACGGCTCGTCGATTCAAATGTGGATCCGGTCCGCCATGACCTGCCCAGCGGAGAGGTGCGCCTCGATCTGGCACTGGTCGAGCAACCGGATATCACTCCCAGCACGCTGGCCGGCGAATTGTGGTCCGCCAGTGGATGGGGTGGCTTAGGGACGTCACGCCTGCTGCAAGTGCGCGCCCCACTGGTGGTGGCGCCGACGGCCGTGCCGCCTGGATGAAAGGAATTTGCTTTGACCGGGAGGTAGCCAGAGCGTCTCGCTCTGGTTTTGCAAATAATCCAGACCGCGACGGTCTGGCTACCGTCTGGACTCTTCGACGGCTGGCCCTCATCCGCTTTCTAGTCCGCTGCCTCCAAGCAACGGAGAGAGGGTTTTCCAACCCGCTTCTTGGAGGGAAAGGCGGACAGGAATGTCTGCTCTCCGTTGGGGGGTCCCTTTTTCACCTCCAAATCCCATCAGGTAAATAAATATTGACGTGGATTTTTTTAAATTTTAATGAAACCCTAGCTTCCTTTCCCCTTGGACCTATGCAATTTACAAAATTGATTCTCACCGCGGGCCTTCTCTTCGGTCTGGGCAGAGCTCCCGCCGCCTTCGCGGCGACAGCCACATTCATCGCCCACGATGAAACAACCCAAGGCGCCTGGCGGTCAACCGACGTGGCCAAACCACTGGATCTCGACGGCGATAATGCCTACGGCACTGCTGGATACATGAAGACCAGCACTTTTTTAGATCCTTCCTGGGCGGCGCTGGATTTTGTCGGCGGCGAACAGGACGCCCCCAACGCGGCCTACATTGCTGTGGATGACATTTTCTCTGCCATTGGGCCAGAGATCGCTGACGAGAACGCCCAAACCCGTTACCTCTGGCCTGTCGGTAACCTTACCTGGCACGATGCGGCAACGATCACGCTGACCGCAGACCAGACCTTCCGCATTTCAATGCTTTACGATGTGCGTAATGACAATGCGAACTATAATTCGACCGGCTTCCAAATCACCGGTGCGGGAGGGGCCGACAGTGGCGAGATTTTGCTTGTCAACGAGACGGGTGGCACCCTTGGCAAATGGGCCGTGTTCGAACTCTCCGGTGTGGCTGGCGACGTGTTCACTGTCCGGATCAGGGCGGGGAGCAGGCAGGAGGCCGAATTCACCAGAATGGGACTCGACGTAGTGCCCGGGGCATTCACGGGCATAGAGGCAGGCCCGGCGACTCTTTCCGGCAATACCATCTCCGTTACATTCACCGATACTGCTACCAGCTTCGTGGACGTGGCCAAAACGCGGTCGATGCTCATCGACAATGTGGCCGTCACCCCTACCGTCATTTCTAAGACAGGTGCCATCACGACACTGAGCTATACCAATCCCGCGCCCTTTGATGCTGGGGCTCTGTTAAGCATCCAGCCCACGGTTACGACGACGACGAACCTGGCCGTTACCGGAACCCGCACCGTGCGGGTGCCATTCGTTTCCATCATTGTGGGCGGGGGCACCTTCACCACCCAGCACATCTGGCCCAATGGAAATCCCCAGATGAACGATGCGGATGGTGTCTTGGCAGCGCTGGAAGACCCCTCCGGGATCCCAGCCGTAGACCAGATCACCGTCCAGACACGATACATCCATTTCAATGACAACGCCGGGGCACCCTACCATGAAGCCTTTTCCAGCCCCTACCCGCTGTGGGATGAGGCCCTCAATACCAGTCCTGGAGCCGGTGGCACCGGACAAGGGGATCGCAATGACTTCGCCATCCGCTGCCGTGGCAGGATCTCCACTACCAAGGCTGGTAAATGCTGGTTCATCTGCAACAGTGACGACGGCTTTGTCCTGAAGATTGACGACGTGGAAATTGGCAGCCGTGGAAATGGCGGTCGTGGAAATACCGTCATGTCAGTGGACTTGATAGCAGGTCTCCATGACGTGGATTTCATCCACTGGGAACGTTCCGCTGGGGCCGGTTGCACGGTCTATATCCACATGGGGGTCAGCGAAACAGCCCCGCCGGAGTCTGCCGAATCCTATGAACTACTTCAGACCTTATTGGTCGCTCCAACTGATACCGATGCCATCAGTTCCATCACCACCAGTGGCAACAACCTCATCATCGTCTTCAAGCCAAACAACGCCGCCGCCACCTACCAACTGGCCCGCAGCACGAATCTGGTGTCCTGGACTACCTTGACGGATGTACCCGTTGTGGCTGACGGCACTGTCACCTTCACGACAGCTAAACCTGCTGCGGATGCCAACGTCTACTACCGCATCGTGAAATAATTCCGCATCCATGCCGCTCCCCTGATTCCATCAGGGGAGCGCGGACCAAGTCGACTTATTCAGCCGACTGTTCGCCTGATTCTTTCTTCTTCGGCGCTTCGTCGGTTTCTTTCGGTGTGGCGCTTTCAGCGGCCTTGGCGGCGGCAATGCGTTCTTTGATCGAGGCCGCTTGCTGGCCGGCCTGCGTGGTGGCATCGATCGCGATGATGGCGTCGAGATAGGTTTCCGCGACGTCCAAATTCGAGCGGTCTACGCCCATGAGTTTCATGAACAGCACTTTTTGGCGATCTTCTCCGGCGAGATCGCTTTTCCCGAGGAACGCGTCCACGCGGGGCGCGATTTCGGCGATTTTGCCACCGCGAGCGAGGCTGATCAATTCTGCTTCCAGATCGGTGATGGTTTTTTTGATGGCGGCCGCTTTGGCGAGGCCCAGGGTGTCATCTTTGTCGAGCGACTTGATTTCGTCGAGCACGCTGGCGTAGGCGGCGAGCGATCCGATTTCATCAGGCAGTGTTTCGAGAGCGGCTTTCAGGGCTTTGGCTTTGTCGATGCCTTCGGCTTTGCCGGCTTGGGTCATGGCTTCATCGCGCTTGGTCTTGATCGCGCCCAATTCGGCGAGGTGCTTGACATACGATTCAGCTCCGCCCGGTTGGTAGCCGGTTTTGGCAAACGGCCGTCCTTCGGCGTCAGCGAGGAAAATGGTCGGAAACCCTTCCACCGCAAAGGCCGCCTGTAGTTTGTCGTTCTGCTCTTTCTCGGCCGCAGGCAGTTCTTTTTGCTGCGGGAAATCAAGCGCCACCAACACGTAATCGCGCGCCGCCACTTCCTTGAAAGCGGCTTCGCTAAATACTTCTTTATCAAGCTTTTTGCACCATCCACACCAGTCAGATCCGGTGAAATCAATCAACAGGGTCTTTTTTTGTTCGGTGGCAGCTTTTTTGGCAGCTTCCCAGTCCGTCATCCAGCCTTCGCCGGCAGCAAACAGGGAAGAAGAAAGACCACCAACGAGGGTGGCCACGGCGAAGGCGGCGCGCAGGCCGCGAAGGGATGATATCATAATGAGCGCCAACTATAGGCCATACGCCCCGCGGATGCTCGTCATTTTTTTGTAATGGCGTCGACACAACGCCCGGCCGCGTACTATGCCACCTGCTCATGGCCGCCCGCACCCGATCCACTCGTCCCTCCACCACCCCCGCCACCACTCGTCGCGCGGGGAAGTCAGCGGCGGCTTCGCTTCGACCAGACGCGCCGAAAGTGCCGAAAGTGCCGAAAGTGCCGAAAGTGCCGAAAGTGCCGAAAGCGCCCGCCGCGTCGGCCGAGTCGGCCGCGCCCGCCAAGTTGGCCGAACCGACAGCCCTCGTAGCGCCCAGAGCGCCCGGCACCCAGCCGATGATCGAAGTCCGAGGTGCCCGGCAGCATAATTTGCAGGGCATTGACGTCGATATCCCGCTGGGAAAAATCACTGTGGTCACGGGCCCGAGCGGGTCGGGCAAGAGCTCGCTCGCTTTCGACACGATTTATGCCGAAGGCCAGCGCCGGTATGTTGAGACATTTTCTCCTTATGTGCGCCAGTTTTTCGAGCGCATGGACAAGCCGCTCGTTGACGACATTCGGGGGATTCCGCCGGCCATTGCCATTGAGCAGTCGAATGCGGTCAAGACGACGCGTTCGACGGTGGGGACGATGACTGAGATCAACGACTATTTGAAGTTGTTGTTTGCGCGGCTGGCAACTGCGGCCTGTCCGGAATGTCATCAGCCGGTGCGGCCGGATACGCCGCAATCGGCGGCGGTCGAAATCGTACGCCAGCTAGCGGGACGCGATGTCTTAGTGATATTCCATGTGCCGGTGCCGCCGGCTACGCTGCCGTCGGACTTTTTTGCTTTTTTGCAGGCCCAAGGGTTTTTGCGGGTGCGGGTGCTGGGGAAATTGTATCGCACGGACGAACCGGCGGCCTTTGACCGGGCGGCGTTGCCCGGGGTGGTTGAAATCGTGCAAGACCGGATCAGGCTCGAAGCGGATGATTCCCTCGGCGGGCAGATTCCGAGCGAGCTACCGCCGCGATTACTGGAGTCGTTGGAGCAAGCGTTTCACTTTGGCAAAGGCCGGGCTCGGGTCATCGACGCCGCGACGGGTGAAGGGCCGCATTTTTCGCGGGGCTGGCATTGCGCCCCTTGCGATCGACCGCTGCGCGAGCCGACGCCGGCGTTATTTAGTTTTAACAATGCGATTGGCGCCTGTCCGGCGTGTCGCGGGTTTGGCCGGAGCGTTGGACTGGACCTCCGTCGTGCCATGCCTGATCCGTCACTCAGTCTCCGGGGCGGGGTAGTGCGTGCCTTTCAGGGGAATGTGATGGAGCAGAGCCAAAATGACCTGATGCGGTGCGCTCGGGCCCGCGGGGTGGATGTGGACGTACCCTTTGAGGATTTGCCGGCGGTGGACCAGCAATGGGTGATTGACGGCGAGAGTGCGGATTTGGAGGAGGCGTGGCGCCATGGCGACTGGTACGGCGTCCGCGGGTTTTTCAAATGGTGTGAATCCAAGATCTACAAGATGCACATCCGCGTCTTTTTGAGCCGGTACCGGTCCTACACGACGTGTCAGACGTGTGGTGGCGGCCGCCTTCAGCCGGAGGCGCTGGATTTTCGTATTCAGGGGTCGACGTTGCCGGACTGGTGGCAGATGCCGGTGGCCCGACTGGCCGGGTTGCTAGCTGATTTGAGTCGGCCTGTCCTTGAGCCAGCCACGGAAATGTTGCGGGCCGAGATCGAGACGCGGTTGCGGTATCTTGAGCGGGTGGGGCTAGGGTATCTTACGCTCGACCGCGCTGCCCGCACCCTCAGTGGGGGCGAGGTGCAGCGGGTCAACCTGACAAGTTGTTTGGGCGCCAGCCTCGTCAATACGTTGTTCGTCATGGACGAACCGAGCGTCGGGCTGCACCCCCGGGACGTCGGCCGCATGGTCGATGTCATGCGCGACCTGCGAGATAAAGGCAATACCCTGCTGGTGGTCGAACATGAAGAAAGTGTGATGCGGGCGGCCGATCACTTGATCGACATCGGCCCGGGTCGCGGCCGACTGGGCGGGAATTTGGTCTACGCCGGACCGGTCAGCCGTAGAGGCGAAGCCGCCCGCCAGATACCCGCAAGCCGTCCCGCCGGCCGGGGGAAATCCACCGCGTCCGCACCGCCAGCCAGCGGCGCCGCTGCCGACTCGCTCACGCTTGCCTATCTCTCAGGTGAGAAATCAATTCCGACCCCGGCCACCCGCCGAACGCCTGTTAAAGGACGCGCCCTCAAAATGATCGGAGCCGCGCAAAACAATCTGCGCAAACTGGATGTCACGATTCCGCTTGGGCTTTTGGTGGCAGTGACCGGCGTTTCGGGGTCGGGCAAAAGCACGCTGATTCACGAAGTGTTGCACGAGAACCTGCTGCGTCGCAAAGGACAGTCGTCCGAGAACGAGCCGGGACGGCTCAAAGATCTGACCGGCGACGAATGGGTCGGCGATGTGGTAATGGTGGATCAATCGCCTTTATCGCGCACGCCGCGCAGCACCCCAGCGGTTTATATCGGCGCCTGGGAAGCGATTCGCGCCTTGTTTGCAGCCACCCCCGAGGCCCGGAATGACGGGCTCACACCCTCCTATTTCTCCTTCAATTCCGGCTTAGGACGATGCCGTCGGTGCCAGGGCGCCGGGTACGAAAAGGTGGAAATGCAGTTCCTCTCGGATCTCTTCGTTAAGTGTCCGGCCTGCGACGGCACGCGCTTCTCGGCGGTCGCTCGCACGTACCTGCTCGATGGAAAACCGGTTCACGATGTCCTCGACCTCACGGTGGCGGAAGCCATCGTTTTCCTGCAAGGCAAGAGCACCGCGGCTGTCCACAAGCTTCAGTTGCTGGCCGAAGTCGGCCTCGAATACCTGCGACTGGGCCAGCCGCTCAATACTCTTTCCGGTGGCGAAAGCCAGCGGCTGAAATTGGTGGCCCACCTCGCCGAGCGCGGCGGCGCGGCCATCATGCCGTCCCAGGAGACAGCGCCCGCCGCCGCCCCGCGCCCGGCCGCGAAAAAACAATCTAAATTAGCCAAACCATCAGCGGCGGTGCCCCCGGCGTTGCTCATCTTCGATGAACCGACAACCGGTCTGCATTTCGATGATATTGCCTTGTTGCTCAGAGTATTTCATCGACTTGTCGACGCCGGGAATAGCCTCGTGGTCATCGAGCACAATCTGGATGTGATCAAGAATGCTGACTGGGTGATTGATCTCGGTCCAGAAGCGGGCGCGGACGGTGGTTTGTTGGTGGCCGAGGGCCCGCCTGAGCGGATTGCGGCCAGTGCCGGCAGTCACACCGGCCGGTTTCTCGCCGCCCTCGCGGCGCCCGACTCGGTGCTGCGCGAGGATGAAGGGTCCTCCTCCACCCCCCGGCTGCCGGCCACTCCGGAGAGTCATGCCATCGCCATCCACGGCGCCCGCGAACATAACCTGAAAAACATTTCGCTGGAGATTCCTCGGGATCAATTTGTCGTCATCACCGGATTGAGCGGATCGGGTAAAAGCACGCTGGCTTTTGACATCCTTTTTGCCGAGGGACAACGGCGGTTCCTCGATTCGATGTCACCGTATGCGCGCCAGTTTGCCGAGCAGTTGGAGCGGCCGGATATCGATTTGATTACCGGTCTGCCGCCGACCGTGGCCATTGAACAACGGCTGACGCGCGGCGGAGGTAAGTCTACGGTGGCTACGGTTACCGAGGTATATCATTTCTTGCGCCTCCTTTACGCCAAAGTGGGCACCCAGTACTGCCCGAAGTGCGAAGTGCCGGTCACCTCGCAGACGACCAGTGAAATAGCCACGGCCGTGGCCGCGATGGCCCGCGAGGGTCCGCTCAAGCTGCTGGCGACCGTGATCAAGGGACGCAAAGGATTTCACACGGAAGTTGCCGAATGGGCTACTCGTCAAGGGTTTGCGGAAATGATGGTCGATGGCACGCTGGTGGCCACTGCAGCCTTTAAAAAACTCGCTCGGTTCAAGGAGCACACCATCGATGTGGTGGTGGAAGCGCTGCCAAAAGGGACTCCTTCGCTACGACATCTGGAAGATGTCATTGAGCGCGCCCTGCATGCGGGCAAGGGGGCCATGCGGGTGCTGGACCATCGGAAACAGCTGCGCGTTTTCAGCAGTGAGATGAGCTGTGCCGGCTGCGGCACGTCATTCGAACCGCTCGATCCTAGGCTGTTTTCTTTTAACAGTCCGCATGGATGGTGCACCAGCTGTCGAGGTTTTGGCACGGTTCCAGACCGTGCTGAATTGGTGACGGCTCACCCTGATGAGTCTATGTTAGAGGCGGAGTTGCGTGATGAAATGCGTATACCCGAGGACGAGGCGGATTTACCGCGGGTGCCATGTCCCGCCTGCGCCGGATCCCGCTTGAATCCCGTGGCGCGGGCTGTGCGTGTTCACGACGTCTGTCTGGAGGAACTGGTGCAGCTTTCGGTCACGGAGTTACGCGAGTCCGTGGCTCGGCTCGCTTTTGACGGTCGCGAAGCTGTCATTGCCCGCGACATCATCACCGAGATCGCTCAGCGCATGCTTTTCATGGAAAAAGTTGGTCTCGGGTACCTGCAACTGAGCCGCGCCGCCCGCACCCTGAGCGGCGGTGAAAGCCAGCGGATCCGCCTTGCCGCCCAGCTCGGCAGTAATCTTCGAGGAGTCCTCTACATTCTCGATGAACCGACCATCGGCTTGCACCCACGGGACAACGTCCGGCTGCTCGACACCCTGACCGCCCTGCGCGATAAGGGAAACAGCGTGATCGTGGTCGAACATGACGAGGATACCATGCGCCGCGCAGACCGTATCTATGACCTGGGTCCGGGAGCCGGTATGTTCGGAGGTCGGCTCGTCGCCGAAGGAACACTTGCCGAAATCAGCGGCATCCCAGAGTCGCCCACCGGCCAGACGCTGAAAAACCCCATGCCCCATCCATGGCGCGGCACCCGACGCGTAGTCACCCCGGAAAATCCCTCCGGCCGAACCGGAAACACCAACAGCCGGAGCCCCGCCACCATCATCAAAAAAATGGCGCAGAAGGCGGTACGAAAGGGAGCGCAAAAATCGACCGTCCCAGCCGTCGACGACAGCCTCGACCCCGCCCCAGCTCAAACCGAATCCACATCGTGGCTGACCCTGACCGGATGCCATGCCAACAACTTGCGCGATGTCACCATCTCTGTTCCGCTGCGACGGCTGACCGTCATCACCGGCGTCTCCGGGAGTGGCAAATCATCATTCCTGCGCGGCGTGCTGCGGCCAGCCGTCACCGCTCATCTCTCGGGTAAAAAGCCGACGGGACTCATCACCTGGGACGCTCTGACCGGCGCCGAAGCGCTCGATGCCGTGTACGAGGTCGATCAGTCGCCGATTGGTAAAACCAGCCGGTCAACGCCCGCGACCTACATCGGGATTTTCGACGACATCCGCAAGCTGTTTGCCACGCTGCCCGAGTCCCGGATGCGCGGTTTTACCGCCAGCCGGTTTTCCTTCAACACAGAGGGCGGTCGCTGCGAAGCCTGCAAGGGAAACGGTCAGCAAAAACTGGAAATGGCCTTTTTGCCGACCAGCTGGTTGCCGTGTGATGGATGCCACGGGTTACGATACAATGCCGCCACTCTCGAGGTTGAGTATAACGGCAAAAATATCGGACAGGTCATGAAAATGACCATCGATGAAGCAGCGGAATTCTTCGCCGCCGTAGCCTCGATCGCCCGAACTTTGAAATTGCTCGCCGAAACCGGAGTGGGATACCTCCAGCTCGGTCAGCCCAGCCCCACCCTCAGCGGGGGCGAAGCCCAACGCATCAAACTCGTCACCGAGTTAACCAAAGGCCTCGGTCGCAGTGAACGCCTGCGCCTGCGCCAAAACCTCAAACCTCATGGGAGCTTATATCTCATCGAGGAACCTACCATCGGCCTGCATCCGCAGGACGTGCGACGCTTGATCGGCGTACTGCATCGTCTTGTCGATGAAGGTCATACCGTGATTGTTATCGAGCACAATCTCGATGTCGCCGCCGAAGCCGATTGGTTGCTGGACATCGGCCCGGAAGCGGGTGATCACGGGGGCGAGCTGGTGGCCGCGGGCCTGCCAGAAACGGTAGCCGCTTCGGCGGAAAGTCGGACTGCCCCGTTTTTGAGCGCTGTCCTCGCCGCCGGCGCGGCGCTGGTGACGCCGGTGTCAGGCGGAAAACAGCCAGCCTCATGATCCCCGCGCCCGCCATCCCGACTCGTCATAGTCCCTGATCGCGACTAGCGGCTGGGTGGGCTGGGGGCTGATAGGAAGTCGCTTCTGAGCGCGCGCGCTGGGAGGGAGGTTGTGTGGGTCATGGGCGGTTAAAGGCTTCGTCCTCAATAATGATCGAGTCAAAGTAACCTTCCGGCCACGCCGTTTCACTGATCGGTTCAATCAGTACCCCCGTACCGAGGCGGCGGATGGAAACTTCCTTGCCGGGCAGGCGGAATTCCTTGGGTAGCCGCACCGCCTGGCTACGACCATTCAGGAAAAGGGTGGTTGTCATATACTGATATATACCGACGGAAGTAAATCTGAGCAAGAATCAAAGTGCTCGAATCAATACCAGGATGGTTGAATCTGAGACACCCACATTTGTCATCGGACTGGAAGTCGAATGAGTGGGTGTCTCACATGTGCTTGGGCCTTAGGCTCACCGATTCAATTAGCAGAAGCGACGGCCGCGGTTTCGGGTTGGTGGAGGAGCGCGCGTAACGGTTGGTGTTGGGCCATGGTTAATTCTGGGTCGTCCTGCAGCACGGCCTCGGCCAGAGCGCGGGCTTCGATGATCAACGGGGCGTCGGCCACAAGGTCGCCGAGCCGCAATCCCCGGAGGCCACTCTGTTTCTCGCCGAGTAGTTCCCCCGGTCCCCGCAGGCGCAAATCCGCTTCGGCAATTTCAAAGCCATCCCGCGTCCGCTCTAAGACTTGCAGCCGGGTCATCCCGTCGGTCGCTCCATCCGAACACACTAAGACACAATAACTATGATGGGCGCCCCGGCCGACGCGGCCGCGCAGTTGGTGTAGCTGGGCTAGACCAAACCGCTCCGCATTAAAAACCAGCATGAGCGTGGCATTGGGGACATCGACCCCGACTTCAATGACGGTCGTACTGATCAGCACGCGGATCTGCCCGCTGCGAAATGCGGTCATCACCGCCTCCTTGGCCTCAGGTTTCAGTCGGCCGTGGAGCAGTCCGACTTCCACCCCGGGCAGTCGTCCTTGCCACGCTTTGTGTTCCGCGGTGGCGGATTTGACAGCCAGGGTCTCGCTTTCATCCACCAGTGGATAGACCACATACGCTTGACGACCTTTGTCGAGCTGCTGGCGGACAAAGGCGGTGACTTGATTCAGATCGACTCCTTGGCGCACGGCGGTGGTGATTTTCCCACGACCGGCGGGCAATTCATCGAGCACGGAGACATCGAGATCACCGTAGAGGGTGAGGGCCAGCGTTCTGGGGATGGGGGTGGCGGTCATGACGAGCACATCGGGTGTCCGTCCGTGGCTGACGAGGCGTGCGCGCTGAGCCACGCCGAATTTATGTTGTTCATCGATGACGACGAGGCCGAGATTATCGAAGACGGACTCATCAAAAAGCAGGGCATGAGTGCCGATCATGATGTGTGGCTGGTCGGAGGATGTCAGCAGGGGAGTGGTTGATTGTTCCTTCCGGGTGGCGGTGCGCAGGCCGACGCGGACGCCCAGCGGTGTCAGATGTTTTTGGAAGTGAAGGTAATGCTGCTCGGCGAGGATCTGGGTTGGCGCCATGATGGCGGTTTGGTGGCCTGACTCTGTCGCGAGGAGCGCGGCCGCTAGGGCCACGAAGGTTTTGCCGCTGCCGACATCGCCCTGCAGCAGGCGATTCATCGGTCGAGAGGCCGCCAGATCACCATGCACTTCCGCGATGCTTCGGTTTTGCGCCGCCGTCAGCGGAAAAGGCAGGCCGTCACGCCACCGGTTCAACAAAGCTCCAGATCCAGCATGAATAACGCCCGGGCGGTCACCCGCGGCCCGTCGCCGCATCAATACATTCAGCTGTAAGGCGAAAAATTCCTCCAAAGCCAGCCATCGACGAGCCGCCGCCGCCTCATCCCGAGTGGCTGGGAAATGAATGGCCCGCCACGCCGCGGCTCGATGCGAAATTGTTTCCGTGGTCGTGCTCACCGCTACCTCTGGCAAAACCGGCGGCACCGACTCGTCATCCAGCTGCTCCAACACCGCATGCATCGCCTCCCTCAGTGGTTTTTGGACCAATCCATCGCCCAATGGATACACCGGAACGAGCCGCCCCATGTGCAGGCTGATCCGGTTCTCATGTGGCTCAATTATTTCGTAATCAGGATGATCC
>CAJBME010000309.1 GCA_903954065.1 uncultured bacterium | reverse complement strand
GGCCAATGGTGAAAACCGGGGCCAGCGTACCCGGCTACAGCGGCGGCGTCGCCGCCTGCGCCGTCGTTTCGGATCTGGATTTTTTGTAGCTGGGGTCGCAGACCCCCGAGCCGCCCGGTCGGTCAAGGGATACCGGATACGACGCTCGCGGCGTGCGCCTTACCGAACGTCTCACCGAACGATTTTCGAGCAGCAGACCGGATGCGTGGCCGCGGTTTCGTACTCGCCGACGAGGACGTCAGCGCTCCCAGGCCAATGGTAGAAACCGGGGCCAGCGTACCCGGCTACAGCGGCGGCGTCGCCGCCTGCGCCAGTGTTTTTTTTAGCCGGGGTCTGGTGATGGGATTCGAATCAGTACGTTCGTATCCGTGTTTTGATTGATGTGGCTGGGCGGTGGGATCAGGTTTTCCCCTTCTGATCGGAGCTTTTCAAAATCGAGGGGGCGGGTAGGGTGACAGCATCTATGGATACACAACTGATGTATTGGGTCGCGGTGGCGACGGCTGTTCTGGGTGTCCCTGCGGAGGCGGCGCCGCAGTGGATTTGGGCAGAGGGCAACGGGGGGGCGGTTCCCGAAGCGGTGGTATTTCGTCGAGAGGTGGAGATTGGGGAGGGGGTGAAACGGGCCATGCTCAAAGTGGCGGCGGACAATGCGGCGACGGTTTTTATCAATGGGAAGGAGGTATTGCAGAGCCGGAGTTGGAATGAGCCATCGCAGGCCAATGTGGCGGCACATCTCAAGCCTGGGCGCAACGAAGTGCGGATTGAGGCCAGCAATGAAGCGAATAGTGCGGCGGGGCTGGCGGTGGCGCTGACTCTGACGGGGGAGGACAAGGTGAAGACGGTGATTGAATCGGGTGATGGCTGGGCGGTCAGTGTGGGGGGATCAGCGGTATTCAAACCGGTGGTGGTATTGGGAGCGATGGGGATGGCGCCATGGGGCAATGTTTTTGATGCGCCGCGGGCTGAGCAGACGGTGATTGCGGCGGAGGCGGTGCAGACGCTGCCGGGATTCAAGGCTGAGTTGATTTACACGGTGCCCAAAGATCAGGAAGGGTCGTGGGTGAGTATGACGACGGATCCGAAAGGACGCATTATCGCAGGTGATCAATACGGGTCGATTTACCGGCTGCAGCCGCCGGCCGTGGGTGGAACGATTGATCCCGCAGCGACGGTCGTGGAAAAGTTGGGTACGACGATTGGGGGTGCTCACGGCCTCTTGTGGGCCTTTGATAGTTTGTATGTCATTGTCAGCGAGCGGCCAACGGCCAAGAGCGAGCCGGGATTGTGGCGTCTGCGAGATGAGAATGACGATGGAGTCTTTGAAAAAGAGGAACATTTGTTGCGTTTGGATGGCGGCGGCGAGCACGGTCCGCATTCAGTCATTCTGTCCCCTGACGGGACATCGTTGTTTATCGCTTGCGGCAATCACACAAAACCTCCTGGGAAAATCGATGCTTCGCGCGATGCGGGAGTGCGGGCCGAAGACCATTTGTTACCGCGGATGTGGGATGCCAACGGTCATGCGGCCGGCATCACGGCTCCGGGCGGATACGTCATCAAGACCGATCCCGAAGGCCGGCAGGTCGAGCTGTTTTGCAGCGGTTTCCGCAATCAATTCGATATTTCCATCAATACGGAAGGGGATATGTACACGTTCGACAGCGACATGGAGTGGGACATGGGGGCGCCGTGGTATCGGGCGACGCGCATTGTCCATTGTGTGAGCGGTGGCGATTATGGATGGCGCTCGGGATCAGGCAAATGGCCGGCGTATTATCCAGATTCTTTGCCCCCGACGTATAATGTCGGTCCGGGCAGTCCGACGGGTGTCACTTTTGGGACCGGGGCCAAGTTTCCGGCCAAGTACCAAGCGGCATTTTATGCGTGTGACTGGACGTATGGCACGATGTATGCAGTGCATTTACAGCCGCAGGGGGCGACCCACACACCGGTCGTTGAGGAATTTGTCAGTGGCAAGCCGTTGCCGCTGACTGACTTGTTGATTCACCCGCAGGATGGAGCGATGTATTTCGCGATTGGCGGCCGCAAAACCCAGTCGGCGCTCTATCGCGTTGTTTACACGGGGGCGGAAAAGGCTGAACCCTCAGCTCATCCGATTGTTAGTGATCGCAAAGTCGGGCCCGAGCCTGCATTGCGCCGTGAATTGGAGAAGTTACATTCGGCTCCGATTGACGGGACGGCGGCGGCGGCGGTGGTGGGCAAGGCGTGGCCGGCGCTGGGGGATGCCGATCGTTTTGTTCGGTATGCGGCGCGGGTGGCCATTGAGCGGCAGCCGGTTGATACGTGGGTGGCGCGCTTGCGTGATGAATCACGGCCGTCGGCGATTATTGAAGGATGTGTGGCGATGGCCCGCCTCAGTCAGCGGCCGGACACGCAATCGATGATTTTGCAGAAACTCGGAGCGCTGGCTGGGGCTGGGCTCACTGTAGACCAGAGTTTGGCGGCGGTGCGTGCGCTGCAGCTCACGTTGATCCATCAGGGTAAGCCAGATGCGGCGACGACAGCTCGGGTGATCGAGGCGGTGGGCAGCCGGTTTCCGGCGGCTGACGACATGTTGAATCGCGAGCTGAGTCAGGTGCTTATTTTCCTCGGGGATCCGGCGGTGGTGGCCAAGTCATTGCAATTGATGGCGGTGGCCCGAGAACTCGAGGGAGTAGAAACGGCCAGTGCCCAGCTGCTGGCCCGCAACGAGAATTACGCTCGTGATGTGCAAGGGACGATGGAAGGGCGCCCCAATCGCCAGCAAATGGCGCTGGCGTGGAACCTGCGCTCAGCGACAACCGGATGGACTCCCGAATTGCGACGCCAGTATTTTGCGTGGTTCCCGATGACCAAAAAGTGGCGCGGGGGCAACAGTTTCCATGGGTTCATCGACAACGCGCGGAAGGAAGCGCTGGCCAATGTGCCGGAGGCCGAGCGCGCGACGTACGAGACGCTCTCCACCAAGGTGGATGAGCCCGCCACCCTCACGTTCACTCCACCCACAGGCCCGGGCCGCCCATACACCGTGGATGATATCATGAAGTTCGCCGAAGGCCGCATCCACGGACGCAACTTCGCCAGTGGCAAAAACCTCTACGACGCCACCGCCTGCAGCACCTGCCACCGGTTCGGCGGTGATGGCGGTGGCCTCGGGCCAGACCTCACCGGCATCGGTAACCGCTACTCGCTCCGTGACTTGCTCGAAAACTTAATCGAACCCAGCAAAGTGATCTCGGATCAATACGAAAGCACCCAGATCGATCTTCAAGACGGTGGGGTCATCGTCGGTCGCGTCATGAAAGAAGAAAACGGGGCGTTGATGGTGGCCATGAATCCACTGGCGCCGTCAGATGTCATCAGCGTGCCGGTCACCACCGTGGCCACGCGCAAGCCGTATCCGATTTCCATGATGCCTCCAGGCTTGATGAATCGTTTGAACGAAGAAGAAGTTCTCGATCTGCTGGCCTATCTGCAAAGTGGCGGCGATCCGAAGGACAAAGCCTTCGCTCAGTAAAGTGGGCGTCATCTGCCTGCCGGCCCCGGGGCCGGCAGGGCGGGGAAGAAGGCCGGGACTTGGAAAAGAAAAGCGGAATGCGGAAGAGAGGAGTGGCGAAAAAGGAATGAAGGCTGAGGGCGGGGTCTAGGTTTGAGGCCCGCGACTATGCGGCGTTCCTTCAGAACGCGAAGAATGTTGCCGGGTAGATTCCCAGGGTTGGCAGCCTGGGCTGATATGCGATGCCCCTTTGGGGCATCGCATCGGAAACGTGGTGGTTGATTGGATCCAACGGAGCCATACGCTTCCAATGAGACGCGATGCGCCGTTTGGGGGCACGGACGCGGCATCGGAACACGTCATCATTCAATTGGCCCCAGCCCGGCCACACCAACCCAATGGCACGCGATGCCCCGTTGAGGTAGGGGCTTGCAAATGCGGTGGTCACTCTGTATCGCCACCGCCGCTGTCTCATTTGCCCCAAAGGGGCAACGCCTACCAGCCCAGGGCATCGCCCTAGGAACCACATCGCAGAGAATCAGTGTGTTCTGAAGGGACACCGCATAGGGAAGGGCGGGGGCGATGTCCGAGATGCGTGGGACGGTGTGACTCACGCGGGGTGGTATTTTAAGCTCGGGCCATTTCCCAGCGATCGAGCAGGATGCCGAGTGACTGGCGGGTGGTTTCGGGCCAGATCGAGCGATCGGTGACGACGGCGACGTCGAGGGCGGAGTGTTCTGGCCATGACGGGTGGGTGGGCACGGTGGGGATGACGGCGGCGAGGATTTCTTTTGCGGCGTTGGCGTTGGCGACGAGGTGGCCGATGATTTGTTGGGCGGTGACAGGTTCCTCCTCGATTTTCCAGCAGTCGTAATCGGTGACCATGCCGAGTGTGGCGAAGGCGATTTCGGCTTCGCGGGCGAGTTTGGCTTCGGGCAGGTTGGTCATGCCGATGATGTCGAATCCGAGGTGGCGGTAGGCATTTGATTCGGCGCGGGTGGAGAAGGCGGGGCCGTCCATATTGACGTAGGTACCGCCATTATGGACGTGGCGGTGTTGGGCGAGGCAGGCGGTATGGAGGAGGTGGCGCAGTCCGGTGGAGATGGGGTCGGCGAACCCGATGTGGGCGACGATGCCATTTCCGAAGAACGTATGGTGTTCGCGGCGGCTGGTGCGGTCGTAGAATTGGTCTGGCAGGACGATATGGCAGGGGGGGTATTGTTCTTGGAGCGAGCCGCAGGCGGAGACGGCGATGATGAAGCGTACGCCGAGTGATCGGAGGGCGTAGATATTGGCGCGGTGGTTGATTTCGGTGGGCAAAATCCGGTGACCCCGGCCGTGGCGGGGCAGAAAGTAGACGCGTCGTCCGCTGATCCATCCGCCCACAATTGTTTCGGAGGGGGCGCCAAACGGCGTAGTCACCACTTTTTCCTCGCGCCCGGAGAAACCGTCCATTTCGTATAGCCCGCTGCCGCCAATAATGCCGATGGGAACCGGCTCGTCGTTGTTGCTCATGCCCGCACGTCTCCGGTGGCCCGGTCCAAGTTTCAACCTAAAAACCCCCTCCGAGCTGATTCCACGCGGCGGTCACAACAACCGCGGCGGTCACAACAACCGGACCAGCTTCCTATGGTAGGCGGCGTCGTCCGCCCAGCAGGCTGATGACGGCGAGCGCGAGCAGGAGCGGAGCTGTTGGTTCAGGGATCGCGGTCAGTTGCGGCTCTGCGAAGATAAAGTCGTCCATAGCGACGATATCCAGGTTACTGGTGGTGTCATTGATGCCGGTCTGGCCGGCGGTCAGGCGCACGCTGGAAATCCATGTGGATCCTTCCATCCACAGGCCGGCGAAACTCAAGCCGTTGGGGGCTGGCGGGACGTCGACGGAGCCGATGACCGCGCCGAGGGCATCGAGAGCCTCCAGTCGGGTCGAGCCGGCGACATTCACATCGGCCACGACCAAGCCAAACCCGCGGACGAAGGCTGGTTGCGCCGGACTGCCGGGCAGGAAAAATGTGGCGTCGACGGTGGTGGCTCCGTAGACGGCCAGCATGCGCTCCGGGGTCAGGGCCTGCAAGGCCGAGGCCGCTCGTGGATTGAGCGAACTGAACAAAACATCGGTCGAGCCACTGGCCGCCCG
>CAJBME010000308.1 GCA_903954065.1 uncultured bacterium | reverse complement strand
GTTCCCTGGCGGTAGACCCGCATCACGCCGTCTCGCGCCACCAGTGTCCACGACGTCCACGGCTCGTTCATGACCACCACCCCGTCGGCGTCGATGGTGGCCGCTCCCGGCCGCCCGGGTTCCACCACATCGGTCATACTGCCGTAATAATCGGCGACGCCGTCACCACCCCCGATCCAATAATGACCGAGGACATCAGCGGAATCGAGTCCTTCCCCGAGGGTGAGAAAGGCTTCGCCATGGCGGCTGCTGTATCCTTGTTCTTTGAGCCAGAATGAAAAAGTAAAGGCCTCACCTTCCGCCGAGACCGGACGCGGTAGGCGGATGGACCCGCCCGGTCCGACGGTCCCCGGTGCTTCAAAAGGAAAAGGAGGAATGGCAAAGCCCCGGCCGACCACCTCGACCACCCCCGCCTGCTCTGAGTCGGTGACCAATTGCGAGGCATTGATCAATTCCGCTGGACTGGCGGGACGCACGGCATCCGCGGAGGATGCATCAAATGGATAATACGAAACCAGCCCCTGCCATGGGCCATAGGCCGCCCCGTTGATCCGCAAGTTCGCGGTCTCGCTGAGGATCGGCCCGGCCGATCCCGGTACCTGCACCGCATACTCACCACTGTGCCACGGCTGCGCCGGGGAGACAGTCAGCGTGGAGCCGGTGGCTCCAGGCAGCGCCATTCCATTGCGAAACCATTGATACGCCGGCGCCAAGCCGTCGAATGTCCCCGCCACCGCGGAAAATGTCACCGGCTGACCCGCCGTCACCGTGCGTGACACCGGCTGGGTGAGGAAATACGAATCCCCGGTACCGCTGACCGGCATGGAAAACACATTGAACCCGGGAGTGCTGCTGACCACCGAGACAGTCGCGGACTTGGTCGCGCTCGTCACTGGATTAAACGTGACCGTAAACGTCCCGCTTGCTCCCGGCAGGAGCACCGCAGGCAACTGCGTCCGATCGATTCGAAAACTCGACACATACAACCCGTCCAGCTGAATCGTCATCCCGCTCAACTCCCCCGACCCTTGATTGCGCACGCGAAATTCGCGGACGACGGCCGTTCCGGGGGGCACCACTCCGAATGACTGGGTCGCGTTTTCCGATACCGCCAGCCCGTTCGCGTCCTCTACCCCCAGCGTTTCCCGCATCGGGACCAGCTGCAACGACGGCGCCGCCCCCAGAGCTGTCGTCACCGATGGTCCTGGCCGCTGACCAAACAAAATGGTGGCCGTCGGATCAGAAATGTCCGCTACCCGTCCAAAGACGGGCGCATCCGCTTCAAACAACGACGCATGTCGGATGATGGCTAGCTCGCTGGACGTCGACAACGTGGCCGCATTGCCAATCAGAGTGTAAATCGACTGCCCGACCAGCGGACTGGTCGCATTGAGCGGCACCGAAACGTCCACCCCATACAATCCAGAAAACGCCGCTCCCACGCTCGCCGCCGGTCCAAACGTCACGAAATTCGACAACAATGCCGCCAGCCCAGCCGGCGAAATGAGTCCGTTGATCAACACCGCCGGATCCGCCCCGACAAATGATCCCACCTGCACCGACCCGCCCTGCAACAATGCCGTACCATTCGCCAACGACACCGGCACCTGCGCCCCCCGCGATTCATCAAAATTCGTCATCAACACGTTCCCACCGCGCAGAATACTTAAAAAACTGAACATTAACGCTATAAATAGAGCCGAAAGGCGTATGCCATTGGATGATTTCATGAGCAGAGCAGGGGGATTGGAAGAGTCGGGCAGGTGTGGACAACCAAAAGAGAGCACTACCATCAATACCTAATATGAAACAAGTGTAGTTTTTAAAATTACATCACTGCCATTTACCATCAGATGAAGTAATTTTTACATCCTCAAAAACACAGAACTTTTTGAACTTCTCAAGCATGTCACGCCACGCCATTCCACGCCACGAGACAGAGGCTCTTGGAGCTGGCGGCCGTCTCCCTGGGGGGCGTGGTTGTCAGCGCGGCGGCGTGAGGCGATGCCGGTTCATTCACCCTGGCCGCTCAGCGCTCCATGCAGGCGTGGAGGCCGGCAAAAGTGGCGGCGCGGTTGAACTCAGAGAGAGACGCCTCTGGAGCGCGGTTACCACATTTTAGACTGGTTGAGCTCAGGTGCAGAGTGTGTGCTACAGCTTCTCGGGTCACTTTAAAATAGAACAATGGGTGCGTTCAGCTCCCTCACCCAGCCCCTTCGCGGCGCCTCTCACTCGGGGCTCCGCTGCGATTGCTGAACTTCCACGGTGCTGCGCGATACTGGCTGTTTCGGGACTTCAGATTGCATCTCCCGAAATGTTCGCGAATCCCGCCGCCCTTACTTGCCTGCCGACCAACCGCCCGCCACGCGCATCCGCTTCCGCTCGGTCGTCACTCCCTCCCTAACGCTCCGGTCGCTTCACTACCTGCTGGCTTTAGGGAACTGAACTGCGGACCACCCGGAACCCGACGCTGAAGTACGAGTTGGACGGGAGGTTGTTGTCGCGGTCCACGACGCTGCAGCGGAACGCGGGGCTGATCCAACTGCCGCCCCGGAACACCCGGTTCGCGCCCGAACTAACACCCCGAGGATCCGTCTGTGACGCGTTGTCGTGGGTACCATACCAATCCCAGCACCACTCGAACAGATTCCCGCTCATATCGTACAACCCATAACCGTTCGCGGCAAAACTTCCCACGGGCGAGGTGTAGGGTTGGCTGCCCACCGCATAGGTCGGATGGAACCCATGCGTCGGGCTGATATCGTAGGCGTAAGCACTTTCGCTGTAATAATTCCCCTGACTGTGGGTGATCGTATTGCCCAATGGAAACCGTTTCCCGTTCAATCCACCGCGGGCGGATTTCTCCCACTCGGCCTCGGTCGGCAGCCGATACCCTCTGGCGGTCCAGTTCGCTGTCGGCACACTGATCCCGGTGCGCATGACAGCGCCATTGAAAGTATACACCGGCGCCAAACCGTCTTTTTCACTGCGAGCATTGCACCATTTGATCACGTCAAACCACGTGACCATCTGCACAGGATGGTTGCCCTCCTTGCCACCTCCGACCGCCAAATCCGTGTATCCGCGAGAAAATCCCCAGGAGCGAACTTCGTCCCATTCCGCCTTAGTCACCTCAGTTTTCGCCATGATAAAGGCACTAACATTCACCGTACGAACAGGCGCATCGCTTATTCCGTCCAGCGCATCCCCCATCTGGAAGCTGCCCTCCGGGATGAGGACGAAGGCGGAGCGACTTAGGACCAGCCTGTGGGTGCCGGTGGCGGTAATGCCGGCGGCGTTTGGGGCGAGGTTGCCGACGGCGAAATAGGACGACTGGCCGCCGGCCGTGTTGAATGCGGACAGGGCTAACGGGCCCCCCACGGCGGGCACACCCGGCACGGAAAAGCTCCCATTGCTCGCGGTGGTAGTCGATTGCGAGAACGAACCGTCCTGCAACTGAATGGTGACCGTCACCCCTGGGGCGGGATCACCTTCCGGACCCACAACCGTCCCCTTCACCGTTGTCAGAGCAGCCGAGGAGTTGGTGTCGCCGACGACCCGGAAGAACCCGCGGGCGGTCCGCGGGCTGACGACCTCGATCGTCGAGGTGGCCGCATCCTCTGCGAGCAGGCGCTGGCTCAGGCCGCGGGTCGACCACTGGCCGAGGCCCTCCGAGAATTCGACTGACTGGGTGCCATCGGCAGATTTGGAAGCGGCGAAGCGGAATTTCAGGCGGCCGTCGTCGCGGAGCGGCGCGTAATCCGCGGACTCGGGTCCAGTAGCGGGGTTGAACCCGCCGAGCCAGGCGAACAGGGCTGGCATTCCGGATGAGGGAAGAAGCTGCTGAGGATCGGTCAGACCGTACGGCGAGGCCCATGTATCGAAGGACGACTGGGGGGCGAGGCTGCGAAACGCCACGTCCGCGAGATAGCCTGCGTCCTCTCCGGCGCTCGCCGATCCGTCCTTGCGGTATGACCATCGCACTACCGCCTGCGCGGGCACCTGCACCACCTGGGACTGCCACGCCGCGGTCTTGGTCGACAGGCCGGCAACCTCCCGGCCATCCACCTCGCAGAGCAGCCAGTCGAAATCTTGTTGGGCCGACACCTTCCACGACCATGAAAGGATGCCGGCGCTCTGTGTCACCATTTCAAATACGGAGGACCCGTTGTCCGGTGCGGCGCCAGTTTTGGCGGCCGGCCCGGTGGTGTCGTTCGGCAGTCGGGTGGAGCCGAAGGCCCATCCCACGCCCCCTCCAAAGCCAAAAGTGGTCACCGCCCCCTCGGCGACGCCGCCCTCGGCAGCGACATACGCCTGAGACGCCAACTGTAGGGTGAAAACAGGCGTGTCGCCGTCGTTGCTGTGGATGGCCAGGCTTCCCGACTGGGGGCCGAAGGTGGTGCTCCGAGCCTGCACCTTAAAAGTGGCGCTGTTTTGGGGCGAGAAGGAAGCCGTCGACAGCGGGGCAACCTCGAATTGGCCCGTGGTGGCCACCCGGCTGATATCGAGGACACCGGCGCTCCCGGCGTGGGTAATGGTCAGTTCAAGCGAACTAGGCGCCAGACCCAGATCGACCGACTGCCCCGAGGCGAGCGGCACACTCCCCAACGACACGCCGATGACAGGCCCGAGAATCTGTCCCGCAAGAGTGATCCGAGGCGGCTCGACCGTGGATCCGGGGACCGAGATCGCCAACTCGGTAGTCTTGGTCCCGCTCGAGCCCGTGGCTAGGCTCACCGGCACCGCCACGCTTTCGCCACGGCCGAGGACCAGTGAGGCGGTGGAGGCGCCTTCAAAGGAAAAACCCGAGCCGACCGCCAGCGATAGTTCGACCGCCATCGGCACATACCCCTCGTTGGTAAAGTTCAGCACCCTCGTTACCGCCGCCGCCCCAACTCCGGTGAAGCCGAAATCAACGGTCGCCGTACCGGTCAGCAGCGTGCCTCCCTGCCGCACGCTCAGCAGCGGCTCCGCGGCATATACCGCCACGTCATCCAGCCACCCCGCATCCGCACCCACCGCGTCAGCCGCGTCTTTCTGGTACGTCCAGCGCACCACATGACTGCCAGCCGGCACCGTTACCGTCCGATACGCCCAGTCAACCTCGCCCGAAATAGTCTCCCGCACCGCCCCGTCCACGGAGTAGGAAAACGTGTCGTAGTTCTTCTCCGAACTCACCTTCCACCAGAAATCCACCACCGCCGGGCCTGTCACCGTATACTCCCGGTAGGTCGCCTGACCGTCCGTCGTCTTTGCCCTGATCGAGTCCTTGCTGTCGTGACTTGTCGTGGCATCCACCAACCACGGCACACCTCCAGCACTCCAGTGGACCGCGGTAGCCGGGTCATAGGGGGCTTTTGTGGCTGCACCCTCTATCGAGCGATCGTTGACCACGAACAGCGAGGACACTTCAGCTGCGCTCAACTCCCGATTATAGATGTACACATCGTCGAGCTTTCCTTGAAGATAGGTATTGAAATAGTTCGATCCACCTATGATCACCGGCAAAGGGCCTTGAACCATGTCTCCAGCGGCTGGCACGCTGCTGTCCAAAACCCCATCAATGTAGATTTTCAGATCAGCCTTATTCCAAGTAAAAACGGCCTGATGCCAGGCATCTGTGAATATCTCGGCTGTCGAGTCGAGAAGCTTCTCGCCTGACGAGGTAATCACGGCAGCTCGAATCTTGCCTGACCTCTCCAATTGCAGAACCCATTGAAAGGCGTTGCCACCTTTTTCGATGATGTTGGACCTGACGCGGCCTCCCGGACTGAGGGAGGCGGCATTGATCCAGACACTAACGCTGATGGAATCCCCTTCAAAGCCTGGCACCTCTGGCACTGAGATGTTTTCGCTGATTCCGTCAAACGTATAGGCTTTTGTCGTACCACCGAAGCGATCAGTGGAAAGCTGTGCGCCACTGACTGTGCCGTGGTTGGAGTTTCCACTGGCATCATTGGCACTGCCGTCAAAAGGGTAATGCGCCACGAGCTTGACGCTGAGCGGATCGAAGGATGTTTTGTCGAGCGGATTGGTGCCGTCATACGCCTCGCGCTGGTCGTTGACTCCATCGCCGTCGGTGTCGACCGCGACAGTCTGGGCGCCGCTTTCCGCCGCGAACAAGCTGAGCCAGAAAATCAGAGCAAAGGTGGCCAGGCGCGAGCTGATCGCGAGAAGCGCGACGGAGGGCGATGAGCCAAGTGATCTGGTAAGCTGAGCAAAGGCCGCTGAAAGATGCATCAAAGGACGGGCGGCAGGAGGGACTTCAGTCGGGAGACGACCACTTTGAGCGGTAAGCTGGTGCATTCGAGCAGGGGTTTGAGAATGAGACGCGGAAAGCGGGATTGAGACAAGGCGTCCGCGGGCAGGCGCCCTCGATGGGGCCGGTGTTGGCTGGCTAAGGTGTTGTTGGCCTATGCTGAAACTGGGTCGCAAACAGCGGTCATGAGGATAGCCATGGCAGCCAAGATCTTGAAAATGCTGATTGGGTGCCGCCCAGGTGATACAGTGGGCAGGGGCGGAGGCGTAGATCATGAGAAGATTGGTCGGCCGTACGACTTAATAACAGATTTTCGCTTATCTCCTTTGGCGCAAGTACAAAATCTTATGCAAGGCTCAACGCCATCAGACACCAGCTTCGTCATCCCCCCGACTGGGCTGGACGTGTGCAAAGCGTGGGGCACGTGATCGCGCAGCCCAAGGAGATCCCGCGCCCTGATTTCAGTGGGTGGTGAAGGTGGGCAGCGCCGGGGAGGCAAGGCGCAGGTGCTGATACTTGGACCACAGCTTCGCCGACAAGTTCGCGATGGGCACATCCTTGATCTCCTTGCCGTGCCCATTCGCACGATGACCAGCAGCCGGGACACGTTGCCCTTCGCGACGACCTGAGATAAGCGGCGAGGCGGAAGATCCGCCGGGAAGACGCCCAAGGTGTTTAAGAGGTTGTTCCCATCAATAGTCCCTAGCTTGCGCGCGCCTTGGATCACGGTGGACACCCCCACCTCGCCTCCGCCCTCGGTCATGCTGCCTACCTGCATGGCTACAGCGTCCTCTTCACCACCGCCATCGACGTCATCGACTCCCTCCCCTCCACTCCGCTCAGCTCAGGGGCCCCCTCTAAGCGGAAATACGCCTTCATAACGCTCCGACCCTTCTCTTGCTCCTCATCGAGCAACAGGGTACCGATCGTCGCGCCACTTCAATGGCGACGCGACCATCACCTCAGCCGTCCTCGACAGCCTCCACCACCACGGTCACACCGTCGTCATCGAAGACCGTCCTTTCCGCGTGCAAGACAACTCGCTAAATGAACACCTCTCAACCTCCCGAAATCACCCATTTCCCGGTCACGTTTTTATACCCCACGTGTTACCGGACATTCACACCAGCCGCCGCACGGGGAGCAGCCGCGTTTTCGTCAAGAGGTGGTGTGCACGAGTCAAAATGACCAAACGCTCAGTTCGCAAAGCTGGCTCCTCCATAATCGAGCCATCTCGATGGGTTACTGAACCCCTTTCTCAATCGCCTCACCGACCCCCTGATCGAAGGCTTCAGCAACCTAATTCGGCAGATAGAAACCGCGGCTCGAGGCTTCCAATTTGTCGAAAACCATCGAATTCGCATCATTTTGCTCCTCGGCGAAAAAATATTTCTTCAGTCTCAGCCAAAAACGCTTCCGCCGCGCGCGTTGTCAGCACAACACCCCACGAAAAAACGACCATTTTCGGAGGATTTTTGATCCATTTTTTTGGAAGTCTTTATACTCTTACAATCAATCTATTACACAACTCAAGTTTATTACATCCGACACTAATACGACACTAATACGACATTAACACGACATTAACACGACACTTAACCACAGGCGTTGAATCTAAAATTCAAACGCACAAACCTCCATGCCTCCCGTCCCACTTGCGTTCCACAAAAATCGGGCCCATGGAACGCCCTCTGTGTCTGGGCAAAATTATGAATGAAAAAATGCAAGATGATATCAGGAAAATATCTCCCCCACGCTCTGGTTTGACGGCGCGACTTCATCGGTATTGAATGGGCCGGCAACAAGTTTTCATGCTCTGTTAGGCGCGATCCATATGACCAACCATAACCCTCAAAACCCAACCCAAATCACGACGGTATATGCCAATAGGCCACTCCCCAGCCGATGGCAGCGAACCGATGCTCTGGTGGTAAAAGTTCGCCGGGAAGGCCAGCTGCCGTTTGCCCTTTTGGGAATCCGATCGCAGCACCGACCCCAATCCCCCGTCGGTTTAGAAAAAACGGCCGCGGCTTGTGCCACCCACATCATCACCATCCACTAAAAAAAACCGCCGCCTCCTTTGCAGAAGACGACGGCCTGTATTGAAACGTAGGAATTTCAAAATAGGCTGAACGCACCTTTTGCAAGTTGGCTGCTTCAAAAAAGCACCTGCATGAGATTTCAAGGAACCCCCTCAATCGAGGAAACAAACGCCTCTGGCACCGCCGAAGCCCAGATCACCTGGTTTGCTCACGTAACAGCCACTACCCCCAGCACAACTACGTCACTGCGAGAATTCATCGAGCAGTGCCGAGCCGGCCAGCACCAAGACCTCGTGCTGAGGATCCGAGAAGCTGCCGCAGCCGGGGATACCTACCAAGTGGGCCAGCTGAAGAAAATGCTTCCTGCCGTCACGCTCTCATGCAGCATGGTGAGCCGATCCAAGAATGCCCCTGTACGCGCTCACACCCACAGCGGGTGGTTGCAGTGTGACTTTGATGGCAAGCAGAATGCAGCACTAGAACAGGACACGATGAGGGCACGCCTGCAGGCGGATCCACACGTGGCCGCTGTATTCGTCGGGCCATCCGGCATGGGGATCAAATGCGTCATCCGCATCGACGGCAGCCAACACTTGGCCAGCTTCGCCACCGCGACGCGATATTTCATGAACAATTACGGGCTCACCATGGACAAAGCCTGTAAGGACGTCGAACGCCTATGCTTCGTCAGTTATGATCCAGACGCATGGTGCCGGCAGGGGGACAGCCGGGTACTTGTCATCACAGAAGAAGCAGCCGCTGCAGGGGCGGCCAAGACACCAACCACCCGATCCAACTCGGCCGGGCACACGACCAGCTTTGCACCGTCCTCAGCAGCCAAGGTAGCCAAGGTAGCCCACCTGCTCAGCTTTATTCCGCCGCGGCCTGACTACTCGGAGTGGCTGCGAATCATTTCGGCTGTCGCCAGCGAGCTTCCACCTGCCGACGCTGAAGCCTTATTGAAGAAATGGTCGCCGGAAGAAAAGGCAGGTGAGTACGCGGAAAAGCTTCGCAGCCCATTGGAGCGGGTCGGAATGGGAACTCTCGTGCATTTGGCGCAAGCTGGAGGCTGCCGCTCCACATCAGATGTCATAGTGGTCAACACCCTCCCCGGAATTGGAACTGTTGCCACACCTTCCCCTGCCTCTGAGTCACCCCCTGCTTTTTCTACCTCTGCCTCGTCCTCCTCTAAAAAGGAAGCGGATCAATATCGCCTACCACAGCCCTTTCCAAAACCCACCCAGAGAAAGGTGTATCCTTATAGCGCCGCGCTGCTGCCGCCCGACCTCAGGGAATGGATCGCCGATCTTGTAGAAAGGAACGGTTTTAGTGAGGACTTTTTGGTTGTGGCTGTGCTGTGCGGACTGGGGGCTTGCCTCGGAACCAAGGTCGCGGTGTACCCCAAACGCGAGGATGATTGGCACGAGCATGCCAACTTGTGGGGTATGCTTGTCGGCCGGCCGGGCACGATGAAATCACCCGCGATGACTGCGGCATTGGGGCCCCTGCGTTCGGTCGAGCACTACTGGAATGAAAGTCACACGAAGGAGATGAACGAATTCCAGAAGGGGGCTGCTCGCGCTGAAATCCAACGCAAAGCCGAGATGAAAAAGATCCAAGCACTCGCCAACAAAGGCGAGTATTTCGAGATGCCCGAACAGAAGCAGGTGGAACCACCACGTGCTCGAAGGTTTTCCACAAGTGACACCACCAAAGAGAAGTTGGCGTCGCTGATAAAGGAGAATCCTACCGGCATATTGTGCGAGTACGACGAACTAGCGGGCCTACTTGCATCCATCGAAGCCGACCCGGGACTAAAGGAGTTTCTACTAAAATGCTGGTCCGGCAAAAGCAGCCACCATGTCGATCGCATCGGCCGCGGATCCGAGTTCATTCCGCGCGCTTGTGCCAGCGTTCTTGGCGGCATACAGCCGGGGAGACTGCGGCCCATGGTCTCTGCCGGGCTAGATGGGGGCCAGGGTTCTGACGGCTTCCTGGCGCGTTTCCAGCTGCTGGCATGGCCGGACCCGCCGACGACGGACTTTGTTCTAGTTGATCAGAAGCCGAACCTTGATGCCAAGAAGCGAGCCTATGCTGTTTTCCAGACGCTGGCCGCTATGGAAGAATCCGACTTCCACTGGGAAAACGGGGCCTACACAGCGGGACTCCGCTACGACAAGGACGCTCAGCAGCTGTTCTACGAGTGGTACACCGACCTCGAAAATCGGCTACGCTTGGATACAGAGCCGGACGCGATGGCGGAACTCCTGAACAAAACCAGGAAGCTCGTGCCTGCATTAAGTTTGATCCTGCAACTGGGCTACAACCCTAAATCGATCTGTATCGATAGGTTCGCGCTCGAAGGCGCCATCGAGCTCAGCTCAATAGCAGAGAGCCACCAGCGACGACTTCACGACTGTACCAACGAAGACATGCACGTCGCTAATCTGATCTGGCAGAAGCTGCAGGAGGGGGCGCTGGACATGGCTGGCTTTTCAGCACGTGATGTGCTCCGCCCGAACTGGTCTGGTCTCACCGATAAGGAGGTCGTTAAAGCTGCCATGGCATCCCTTGAAGACCGATGCTGGTTGATCAGGTACGAGCAAATTCCTGGTGGGGGTGCTGGAGGCAGGCCGACGACACGATTTTTCGCTAATCCGGCGGCAGGACGGGTCTCATTTTTCAACTAGCCGGGGGGGTTTTGTCAGTTTTGTCAGTTTTGTCAGTGCGGGGTTCACGTTTTGCAGCATCACCAGCCTTCTGGGTTTTGTCTGTCAGTGCCCTTAATCCATTTTTTACTTCTTCTTCTATAAGTCATTTATAATCAACATAAACATTATTTTATGCAAAATGAGAGCCCCTCCTGCTGCGTGTTTTCAAAACGAGGACCCCTCACTGACAAAACTGACAAAACTGACAAAACCCCCGACTCTCCCAATTTTGGTCGCCGGATCATGGGTTGTGAGCACCGCCCCTTGGTCTGGCGCTACCAGGCCAACCGTCCTCGACCGGGTAAAGACTACGGATCCGGTTTGGCTGCCCTCATTTCTGAAAGCTGGCACACCAAAGCACCCATCGAGGTGGAGGGCTGCCTTTAATCGAACCGCGGCACAACGGCAGTCCTCAGCTCTCGTGCCTCCCCTGAAAACAGCAAAAAGCGCAGAAGCACGGCCATCATGAGCCGATCAACCTTTTTTATGAAAACAACCCACATCCTCAAGACCAGCGTCGGCGTCACCTGCGAGATGACCTTCGACGAATCCACAGCCGCCTTCGAATGCCAGTGGTCCCCGCCACCGCCATATCCACCGGCCGACCGCGAGCAGGTCATCGCCGAGTACCTACCTTGGCGAGACGCCATCTTCTCAGAGTGGAGTCAGTGCACGGGGAAGCGGGTGAAGCTTCTCACCATTTGAACCCCTGACCACAATACTCACCCCTCACCGCCAGAGGCCGCTCACGGCTCGCCCCCTTCTCCCATCCACCCAAAACCTGAAACGCGCTCCAGAGCCAAGCCTGAGGCGAACAAATACTATAACCGACGACGACCATGATTGAACTCCAAACCCACAATGACCTGACCGTTGGCCTGATCGCACGATGCGACGTCTGCGGCGAGACCGTTACAGGCTCGCATGCCAACCTCCTCTACCCCGCTACTCCTCGCGGGGAGGCTCCACCACTCCCACGCCCATACCGGATAGCCTGCAAGGGAAGCTGCACCTACGCGGTCGACCAGAAACACGGCCGCCAAGACTGGATGGACCTTGATACTGCGATCGGCTCCTTGCTCAACAACACCCGAATCGACCTGGATCAGGTCCACCGCAAAATGGGCCTCTTGGCGTGCTTGGGATGACACCCGACCAGGGGCACAAGGAAAGAAGAAGCCCTGGCCGATCTGGTCGGCAGTCTTCCCATGAGCTTGAGCGAATGGGCGAATAAAAGTTCGCCCGCCTACTCGACGCCGGCGAGCCGGGCGTGCTCAGTGCGCTCCTGAGTCACCGCTCCACACAGAAGGTCGCACAACAGCCGGCGAGCCTTATCAAGGCAGTGGGGCGGGACGGTCGCCTTCGTTGCAGCTTCAACCCTACCGGGACAGTGACCGTACGGTTTTCCTCAACCGGTCCGCTGTCCTCGAAAAAACCGTAGGGCAGGTCATCCAGGAGGATAGGAGCTGGCCAAGGCGGTCAATTTCGGTCTGCTTTACGGTCAAGGGGCTCCGGGGGTGGTGAGGTATGCGGCCGGTTCCAACGGTGTGAACATCGAGGAGAAGGATGCCGCCCGGATCCGCGATCTTTTCTTCGCCCGCTAGAAGGGCTGGCCCGGTGGTATGCCGGCGCGTGGACGCTGGTCCGCACCCGTGCAAGGGAGACCTGGACCCTCCTCGGCCGGCGGCGGCGGCTACCGGCGGACGCCGAGATCATCAGCACCGTGCACGACGAGTTAATCATCGAGGCCCTGATGGGCCGGCAGTCATCGGTCTCGGGCTTCCGTACTGTTTGGATTCAGTCTGAGGCTGACCAACCCCTCCTTTGCTGCCCGTGTCTGCAGCAGGAAAATTGATCCAACGGACTCCAAGACCCCGGGTCGTTGAACACGATATTCCCTTGTGCTCAAGCAGCTTGTCTCCCATACCTAACACAACAACAACAACACCCAGAAAGCCTCTCACATGAACACTTCAACTCCTCAATTATTGAAGAACCCTCGACATGAGGCCTTCGCGCAAGCGGTCGCCAATGGTGAGTATGCAGACGCCGCTTACGAGGCCGCCGGTTTCAAGAACCACCGCTCGAGCGCTTCTCGTTTGTTGGCAAATGCCAGCATCAGCCAGCGGATCTCAGAGATCCAAGCGGAGAATGCCGAGCTTTCCCGACTCAGTCGGGAGGATGTTCTGAGCTACCTGACCATGATCGTCATCACGCCAGCCGGCGAGGTGACGCCAGCGTCACTATTATGCCAGGAGTGTGTGACCACGACCACATCAGATGGGACAACGTGTTCCCGAATCAAGATGCCTGGCAAGATCGACGCCCTGCGCCTGATGGCTCGGCTCTGCGGATGGGAGACCGGAAACAAAGCAGAGAGGGATGCGGCGAATGCCCTAGGTGGCGTGTCCGAACTAATCCAGCGCATCCGGACGCGTAAGTGATCGACCTCCTCGGCGCAAAAGCGCGCGGTGAGTGGGCCGTGAAAATCCTACTCAATGAAGCAAGGGGTTCAGGTTCTTCAGTAAAAGCCAGGGAGTGGCGCCTCGCGCTCCCAGCCCCTCGGCAATCTCAGTGACCGCTTTGCCCATCCTCATCAGTTCGACGGCCTGGGCTTCACACTTAGCGGTGTATCACTGGCTGAGCTTAGTGTTCATTTGGGCTATTCGTAGATCTGGGTTGATTGTGGATGCGGGTGGTCCACAAATTTAGTCCACCTCAAACTTCCTCGGTGGTGCACTTTCAAGTGACCGGTGACAGGGAATCGGACAGTGACTACTAGAGGAGTTGGTCGACAAGGCAATAGGTCGCAAGCCCCCCCTTGAGAAAGATGAAACCGGAACCGAACGCACCCGCTCCTGGACTGAAAGCCTCAGCCCAGAAGAGCGCGCCCGATTCGACCAGTTCATCGAATCCTTCGGCGAACGCACTTCACCCATTGGAACTCCTCTCGATGAGGGGCGGCCCGATGTCGGGGGGCAGCAGCCTGGACCCAGGGACAATGCCGGCCAGTCCCTCGTGGGTGGCATCGGACGTATTGAAGCGGCGGGCGGTCGTCTCCTTGCTACAAAGGGGATTGGCGAAGACCAGGGAGGAGGCGGTCCAGATGGTCGAGGACGAGTGGTAGTAATCACCGTCGAGGACTTCTCGAGCATTGCCGCTATATGTTCTTCACCTCCGATCCAGGAGGAACGCGGAAAGAGCGTTGGTCCAAGGACCGCGGCCTCGCTCTCATCAAATGGCGCGCCTGGGCCATTAAACAAATCAATCCCCCCGACTGTCGGACACCGTCACCCAGGCCATCAAAGCCCAAGAGCAGACCTGGTCGTCAAGGAGGCCGCGGAGGCCACTTTTGATCGTTGGTTAGTGGTTGACGGGCGGCGGGGTGATTTTCTCTGAACTATCTGGGCGGTGCTCTGCGACGTGGGTCCCTCGAGCATGGATTGGAGAAGGTTCATGGGAAGGCGGATGCTGAGCGATCGTTTCAGTGAGATGGGCCGAAACGAGGATTGTCGGTGGAGGTCGCGGAATTGACGGACCTGCACGAGGGTATGCTCGAGGCGGTGCTCAGGCGATACCGGCGGTGAGAGCCAAATGAATTGCCATACGGCTAGGCATGAGGCAGCATGACCCGGCCAGACGGCAAATGAATATCGTGAATCGAGATCGCAAACTCCAAAAAAGTCGATGAACTGGACAAATTGTGAAAGTACGGGGACTGCCCCCAGCGACGCGCTTGTGAGGAATTGTTCATAAAACCTCACTGAATGTCAGGTATTTCAACTCAACACCATCCCGCTTTCACTGCCCTCACTCTGGCGTCCTGTGGGATGGCTGTGAACGAATTTACGATTTTCTGAATTTTCAAGCAAACACCACAAATCCAAGCGTCCAATGCCCCCAAGTCCCCTAGAACTGACCTCGAGAATCCAGAAGGGCGGAGCCTTGCTTGGGGACATGCGCCAGCTCGTCTGCCACTGGGAGGAACTGCCGCCAGAGGTCTCCCCGGGGCGCTTCGTCAAGAACGTGCTACCGAAAGCGACGCAGGCCCGGGCAAACGATACCTACATTCGTGCATTCATGCCGCGTTTTATTAATGGCTCGCCGGCCGAGGCGTGGAAACTCTGTGCTAGGTTGGAAGCCACCTTGCCCCCGGTGGAGATCGTGAGGCCGTTCTACTACTGGGTCACGGCGCGCGCGGAGCCGCTGCTTTACCGCTATGCCACGGGGGAGCTTTACCAGCAGGCTCGTGCCGGCGCGAGGAACGTAAGCTCGCCCGAACTCGCGGTCTGGATCAAGAAGACCTGCGCTGCGGACGGCAAGGCTTGGTCTGATGTGGTCAACATCAAGGTCGCACGTGCCATGCTCGCGGCGCTTCGGGACTTTGGAGTTCTGACCGGTTCTTCCAATAAGACCATCGCCGTCGCGAATCTGCCACTTGAGAGTTTCTGCCTGATCGCGTTCTGCCTGCGCGTTGTCCTCAGTGATAGCCAGAATCTGACAGAACACCCTGACTGGCGGCTATTTCTCCTTTCTCCCCAGATTGTTGAGAGACTCTTGCTAGAAGCACACCAACATGGTTGGCTCCACTACCAAGCCGCTGGGGCGGTATCCCGCATCGAATTTCCTGACACCACCTTTGATGACTATGTCCGACGCGTCCTCTCTCGATGAAGCCTTGAAGTCCTTGGAGCGGGACCTGACGGCGGACCGCGTCAGTATCGCGGCCCAGAGCGGGATTCCGTTTGCCATTCTCCGGTATTCCCCTTCGGAGGAGTTCCGGGCGCGCCGCTTGCTGCGGCTTTTCGCGCACTCACTTGAACAGCAGCATCATCGCCGAGCTGCCTTCATCTCTGTGTCACGTCTCGTCTGGAACGCCATTCGGGAGACGGACGGCGTGGACTACTTGTTTCAGACCGAGGGGCTGGACGACGGAGTCCAGTCAGCGCAGAACGACATCAAGGGGCGACTCATCCCGGAAGAACCCTACGCGTTGGCCAAGCAGATTATGGACATCTTGGATGGGTTTTCACCAAAGCCCGATGTCCTGTTTCTCGTTCGTGCCGGTGGACTCGCACCCCACATCTACCGAAGTTCCACGCTTTTGGACGAACTGCACAAACTGAACCTCACAACTCCGACTATCCTGTGTTACCCTGGCTCGGCAGTGGTCGGGACCGATCTCCAGTTCTATGACCTGTCTGGAGGAGAAGGGCTAGGCGCCTACAACTACCGCGTCAAAATTTACGGAACCAACTGATGAAAACCATTGCAGAGTTATTCGAAAAGCCTATCGACCGGACCATTGAGGAGGTCATCAAGGTTGATCAGACGAACGAGAATGCCGTCCGGACCGAGCTTGAGGAATACATCGCCACGGACTCGATCCGCAGCCAATTTATTGAGGTATACCGGGAGATCGCGGAAGGTGCCACCAACCCGCGTGAGGGCATTGGCATGTGGATCTCGGGCTTCTTCGGTTCCGGTAAATCCTCGTTTGCCAAAATCCTCGGCTACACCGTGGCCAACACCAAGGTCGGTGACACGACGGCGGCGGCGATGTTCAAAAAAGTCGCCGCTGACGCGAAAATCTCGGCTTTCCTAGACTCCATCAACGCACGCATCCCCTTCGAGTCCGTCATCTTCGATGTCTCCATGGACCGAGGCGTGAGGGTAGGAAACGAGCGACTCACCGAGATCATGTATCAGGCCATGCTCCGGAAGCTGGACTACGCGGAAGACTTCGACCTCGCCGAGCTGGAGTTCACACTCGAGGGCGACGGCAAGCTGCCGCTGTTCGAAAAAACATTCGAAGCACTCTACAACAAGCCATGGAGCGAGCGGCGCCGGCGTGGCATGGCGGCGAACGAGGCCGGTGCGGTCTTGTCGAAACTCGACCCCGTCACCTATCCGTCTGCGGATTCCTACGCCAAGGCGAACAAGGGCAAGGCGGACATTTCCGCCAACAAGCTCGCGGAACGCGCCTTCGAACTCATGCATCGCCGACACCCCGGCAAGGCACTCATTTTCATCATCGACGAAGTGGGGCAGTATGTCTCCCGCAGCGTGGACAAGATGCTCGACCTCATGGGAGTGGTTCAGGCATTTGGCGTGGAGGGCAGAAACCGCACCGAAGCCAAACAGATCGTCTCGCCCGCGTGGATCGCGGTCACCTCTCAGGAGAAACTGGACGAGGTGGTCACCGCACTAGACTCCAAGAAAATCGAGCTTGCCCGTCTTTTGGACCGGTTCCGCGTCACTGTGGACCTCAAACAGTCGGACATCGCCGCCGTCACCAGCGAGCGCGTTCTCAAGAAGAAATCGGAGGCCACCCAGCTCCTCTCAAAATTCTTCACCGAAGGGGCGGACCGCATCAAAGGCTGCACCACGCTGGAGCGCACCAGCCGGAACGTCACCATCGAGGCCGAGAACTTCTGCTCTCTCTATCCTTACGTGCCATATCAAGTGGACCTGAGTATCGACATCGTCGCCGGCTTACGTCTCAAGCGCGGGGCGCAACGTCATGTCGGCGGCAGCAACCGCACGATCATCAAGCAGGCGCAGCAGCTGATGATTCACGACCGCACCCGACTTGCCGACGCGCCGGTCGGCACCTTCGTCACCCTGGATCGCATTTACGAACTCCTTTACATGGGAAATCTACTGCCTACCGAGGTGGCCCGTGAGGTGGAGTCCGTCGCGGCACGCTTCCCCAATGAGGAAATGGCGCAGAAGGTCATCAAGGCCATCGCCCTCTTGGAGCCGGTGAAGGACCTGCCGCGCACCAAGCACAACCTCGCGGTGGTGCTCCATCCCTCCATCGATTCCAAACCTCTCACCAAGGCCGTGGAGGCCGCGCTAAATTTGTTGGAGGAGGCCCAGTTCGTCCGGCAGACAGACGAGGGTTACAAGCTGCTCACCAATCAGGAGAAAAACTGGGAGTCCCGCCGCAGCGCCATCGATCCCCGTCCCAGCGACCGGAACCGTCTTCACCGCGAACTCATCAAGGACCTGTTCAGCGAGCCGAAACTGCGCGCCTACAAATATAAGGAACTCAGACCCTTTCACGTTGTCCTGCGAGTGGATGGCGAGATCGTTGATTCTGATGGGGAGGTTACCCTCAACCTCTCCCTGACCTCGGAGGACGAGCAGAAATCCACCCTCACCGAGGCCCGGGGGCAGAGCTCCAGCACCACCACTGAGCTGTTCTGGGTGGCCACGATTGACGAGGAAATTCGCAATCAGGTGGCCGAGCTTCATCGCTCCAATGAGATGATCGCGGAGCACGACCGTCTTGGTGCGCAAAACCGCCTCACCAGCGAGGAGTCCGCCTGCCTCGCGGACGAAAAGACGCGGAAAGATAGAATCCGCCGTCGCCTGCGCGGGATGGTGCTCGCCTCCATCGAAGGCGGCACCGCGTTCTTCGGTGCGGTTCAGCACGATGTCACCGCGCTTGGCACCAGCTTGACGCCTGCTGTTCACGCATTGTTGAATCTGACTATCCCTAGTCTCTATCCGAAGATTGAGATCGGCGTCCTACCACTCGCCGGCACCGAGCCAACAACATTCTTGGACTCCGCGAACCTCAGTGGCCTGCCCGCGGTCTTCTATGATGACAACGCCGCCCGCGCACTGGTGGTGAAGCAGAGCAACCGCTTCGTCCCGAACCTCGGCTCCGACCTGTGCCGTGAAATCCTCGACCACCTGAAGCGCGAGCACTCCTACGGCAACCGCGTCACCGGCAAGATGCTCATCAGTCACTTCTCCGGACTGGGGTATGCCTGGGACCAGGAATCCATCCGCTTAGGCGTGGCCATCCTCTTCCGGGGTGGAGCGGTGGAGGTCACCCATCAGGGGAGGAAATATCGGAACTACGTCGAGCCGGCGGCCCGCCCGCCCTTCACCAAGAACCCGGACTTCCGTGCCGCCTCATTCTCACCCCGCGAAACGCTCGACCTCAAGGTGCTGGCCAATGCCGCCCGCATGTATGAGGAGATCACAGGCAAGGACGTCAACATTGAGGAAGGTGCTATCGCTGAGGCGCTCAAGGCCGTGGCCACAGCGGATCTGGCAAAGCTCATCCCGCTCGAAGCTCGGCTCTCCGCGCTCAAGCTTCCTGGTTCCGACGCCGTGCGCGAACAACTCCAGTGGGCGCAGGGCATTCTTGAAATGCCGGCTGACGACTGCGTGAAAACCCTCGCCGGTGACGGCAAAGCCTACCTCGAAGGCCGCCAGCGATCGACGAAACTCGAAAAGCTGGCCACCGATGCGAACATCCAGACTATTGCCACAGCGAAGCGCGTGCTGGCGGAGCAATGGCCGCTTATTGCATCCCGCCAACCGGATGATGGGTTACAAAAGTCCGCAGCAGACCTAGAGGCACGCCTCCAGTCCGATACCGCTCTAGAGGAAATTGAATCCCTCCGGCTCGATGCGGAATCCATCGCCACCGCTTACCGGGCTACCTACACCAGCGCCTTTGAAAAACGCAGCAAGGCTTATGGCGTGGCGCTTGAGGAAGTGAAGGGTCACCCAGATTGGCTCACTCTGGACGAGCGCTTCGCGGAACAGCCCGACCAGTTGACCTCGCTGATCGCACCACTCACCCAGCGGACCGAAACCGAACTCGACCTACCTACGGGTGCCACCACCTGCCGCCGCACCGGCGCGTCACTCGGTCAGTTGCAGAGTGACATTGAGGCCATGGAAGCCATAGCAAGGCAAGTTCTTCGCAAGGTAATGGAGCTTGCGGCGCCACCCGAGGAGAAACCGGAGCGCATCGCGGTGGCGCGTCTCTATCCGGGACGCATCACCAATCAGAAAGAACTCGATGCCTTTGTGGGTTCACTGAAGGAGCGCCTCGAGAAGGCGCTCGCGCAGGGTGCCACCATCATATTGGAGTGACCCATGCAAGCTCTCGACCTCGCAATCCGAAACTTCGCCGTGGCGGAGCATCTACTTCGCCTTGAGGAGTTGTTCGCAGGTGCTGCTGCTTATCAGCCGGCTGAGGGGCTTTCCTTGGCTTTATGCACGGAGCTTGCCCTGCCATCAGGGACAGCTTTTCATCACGTAAAGAACAGCCGCGCTGTCATGGGCGTCCAGGGGTCGGTGTCCGTGCCGTCGTGCCTGACGACCTCAAAAGGCCTCGATTTCCTGCTCCGCCAGGCGGTCGTGGTCAGTTGCAGTGCCTTGGAGTCCTTTGTTTGGGACATCCTCCGGGAGAACGCGTTGACGGTGATTAAAGTCAGGGGACGCAAGGCCGACGAATCATTGAGAAACATCACCCTGACTATGGAGGATTACATTTCTCTGGAGGACTACACGGACCCGGACGCGCGGCTTAGGGAAATCATCCTCAAGCGATTTGAACGTGGCACCCTCTACGACTCGGCAAAGATCGACGAGGTGATGAAGATTCTAACGGTGCGTGATTTCTGGGGAGATGTGACGAAGGAGATCGGGCTTGATGCTGGCACGATCCGATCCCAGCTCAGCGACCTGATTCAGCGGCGCAACTACATCGCCCACCGTGCGGACCGCCCGGAAGACAACACACCGGAAGATCAGCTCGATCCGCACGGATTGAGGCCCATCACCTTCGCGTGGACCAATACGCGGGTTTCCACAGCCAAGGCCTTCGTCCAGGCCGCCGCAGCCTCGGTGGAAGCTGCCATGAAGCAGCTTGAAACGATCATCCAGCAGAAAGAGGAGCAACGCTTGGCACAACAGACAATGGTGGCCACGCCTAAGGAACCAGCCCTCTTTGCTATGGCGGAGGCCGTGACCAACCCTGCCCCGGAATTCGGCGCTCAACCGACCGAGCAGGAAGAGGCGCCTGACTTTGTACGCGTCTTTGAAGACGCTCTATAGGGAAAGACAGAAGAAAAGAAACAGCAGTCCCAAGACCCATGACCCCCGCACTCATCTCCTCCATCCAAGCCTTCACGCTCACCGCCCGCAAGTTGCTGGAGCGTGAGACTGAGGAACAGCTCCAGGGACTCTATGGTTGGCTGCCGGACGGTTTCTTCGGTGTCGGCACAGCCTTGTCATTGCCGGAAGCGGCGGGGACACGGGCGCGGCTGGAACTCTATGTGGCCGAGGAAAACGAAGCCGGTCTGGATGCCGCAGCCGCCCGGGCCAAGCTCAAGCGCGAGACCGCCTTCACCTGGTTGAACCGCGCCGTTGCCATCCGGCTCATGGAGGAGCGCGGCATTATCAAGTCCACCTTCGCCAAGCTCCACAAGTCCAACGCCTTCATCTACTGGCTCACCGACGTGAAGGGCGAGGCCAGCATCCCCGCCAGCACGCCGCTCAACGCCCTCGGCGAAGGCCCGGTGGACGCCGCCTACCGTGAGTTCCTGCTCTGGCAGTGTGGAGAACTCGCCGCCGAGGTCTCCGTCCTCTTCGATCCCGCGACACTCTCCAGCAAGCTCTGCCCGCGTCCCGCCGTGCTCAAGGAACTGGCCGAGTCCATGACGGCCGATGACGTTTCCGAAGCCTGGAAGGCCGGGAACGAGGAAACCATCGGCTGGGTCTATCAGGGCTTTAACACTGACGAAAAAGCCGAAACTTTTGCCAGCTTCCAGAAAGGCAAGAAAATCACTGCCGAACGCATCGGGGCGGCTACTCAAATCTTCACTCCTAACTGGGTAGTCCGTTACCTGATCGAAAATACCCTCGGCCGCATCTGGGTGGAAATACACCCCGACAGCCGGCTAGCAGGGTCGCTCGAATACCTCGTTCCGCTGAAATCCATCACAGAGCGCCTACTCAAGACAGTTAAAGACATCACCTTCCTCGATCCAAGTTGCGGCTCCATGCATTTCGGCGTGCTTGCCTTCGATCTCTTTGTCGAAATGTATCGCGAGGAACGGGAAAATGCCGGCAAGCCCGGCTGGCCGGACACGCCCTCCGCCGCCACCGAGGAGGAAATCCCCGAACTCATCCTCGCCCACAACCTCCACGGCATCGACATCGACACCCGGGCCGTCCAGCTCTCCGCCCTCACGCTCGTCCTCAAGGCTCGGATGCTCAATCCCAAGGCCCGCGTCACCGACACCAACCTCGCCACCGCCAACATCGAGCAACTCACAGGCGGCCGGCTCGACGAGTTCATCTCGAAGACCCCGTTCAGCCACCCGATCTACGAACGTGTTCTACGTCGCCTCGCGGCTCGCCTGAAGGATTCCGACTATCTCGGTTCGCTTCTCCGTATCGAGAACGAAATCGAGCAACTCATCGCCGCGGAGCGAAAGAAATCCGCCGACCTGTTCGAGAAACTACCCGGCTTTGATCCAGAGCAGTTCGAGACCCAGGAAGGTGTAGAGGAGTTCTTCGCCATCCTGACCGACCAAATTGGCCGCCACCTCGATCACTTCGTGCAGGCCAGCGGCGGAGGCATCTTCGCTTCTGAAGCGGCGAAAGGGCTGCGCTTCCTACGGCTCGTCGAAACCCGTTACGACGTTGTGGCGACAAATCCGCCCTATCTGGATTCCAGGGATTACAACGCAGTCCACAAGGCCTACCTCGAAGATCAGTTTCCAGCCGCAAAGCGCAACCTATTCGCTGCGTTCATACAGCGCTGCCTCGAACTAGCCGATCCACAGGGGCTTGTGGGAATGATTTCCGGGCAGTCTTTCATGTTCATCAGTAGTTATGAAACTTTAAGGAGCGAAATTCTCAATGACGCCGCGATCCAGACGCTTGCCCAATTTGACTACCACCTCTTCAAGGAACGAGTCGACACCGCCGCCCTCGTCCTTCGACGGGAACCGGATGCGGCAAAGCGGGAGGGGCAGGTGGGCACCTACTTTCGCCTCGTCAAGGAACGCGACGCTGAGGCCAAACGCCTTGCTTTCGAGTCGGCCCTTGATGCCCTGCGGCGCACCAAACCCAATCCGCAGGTCTTCCACTACGATCAAGCTGATTTTAACACTGTCGAAGACAAGCCGTGGATCTATTGGCTAACCTTTGGCCTGCGGGGGCTTTTTTCTAGGTATCAGTTATTGAAAGGCTTTGCCCCACCTCGCGTGGGATTACAAACGGCAGATAACACGAGATTTCTCCGATACTTTTGGGAAGTCGGCTACTCAGCGGTTGATCGTAATTGTTCATCCCGGGCACAAACGGCGGCTCGAGGTTTCAAATGGTTTCCTTACAACAAAGGCGGAAGCCCGATTCCTTGGGCTTCGAGACAACAGAATGTCGTCAACTGGGCTTCGGATGGTCTGGAGATTGAAGCTATAAAACCGAAATCTGTAGTCAGAAACCCTGATTATTACTTTCGGGCAGGAGTGACTTGGAGCCTGATTTCGACGAGAGGATTTGCCGCACGTATTTCTCCAAATGGATTCATTTTTGACGTCGCTGGGATGACGTGTTTTCCGAAAGCCGAGAGCACTGCGACAACTCTTGCTGTTCTAAATTCGAAGATTGCCAGATTTTTGCTATCTGCGATCAGTCCAACCATCAACTATCAGGTCGGGGACATTGAACGGTTACCCGTCCCTAGCGAACGCAGTCTAAAGATCGACGACCTCGTTAATCGCAGTGTTGAATTTGTGCGGCAGGACAGCCGCGAAAACGAAACGACCTGCGATTTTATCCAGCCACTGCGATCCATTGTCGACCGCACTACCCGAAAGGAACAACTAGGCGCCCTTGAAGCCGAGATCGACGCCGAAGTCTCCCGACTCTATGGCCTAAGTGAGGAAGACCTCGCTGCCATCGACCGCGAATTGAACACTCAATCTGCATCAATTGGTGACTACAACAAGGAGGCCGACACAGAATCCGGCGACTCAGAGGACGAAGCCGAAGCCACCGCCGACCTCAGCCCCGCCGACTGGGCGCGGAGCTGGATTTCCTATGCCCTCGGCACCGTGCTTGGCCGCTTCGAGATCGGGCAGCCAGGCGGGCTGGGCTGCGGCGATGTCTCCGAGGCCACTGTCGCCGAAATCCGCAAGCTCATCGACCCGGACGGCATCATGCCCTGCGACGCAGGCCACCCGCAGGATATCGCCGCCCGCGCCTTCGGCTGCCTCGAACTCATGCTCGGTGCCACGCCAGCCCGCGACGCCATCCGCAACGCCACCGACACCGAGGGCGACCCGGTCGAGGCCCTGCGCGGCTGGCTCGACCGCTTCACCGGCACCCCGGACAGATCCTTCTGGAAATACCACCACCAGCTCTACCGCAAGCGCCCGGTTTACTGGCCCTTCCAGTCACCAAAGAAGACCTTCACCCTCTGGGTCTTCCACGAAAAGATCGGCCCGAACACCCTGCACACCCTCAAGGACCTCACAGACGTGCGCCTGAACCTGCTAGAGCGCGAGATCACCGACCTCCGCCCGGCCGCAGCGACGAACCGGGCAAAGGAAAAGGAACTGCAAAAGCTGCTCGAACAGTCCGACGACCTCCGGGAGTTCTCCAACCGGCTCAAGGTCCACATCGATGCCGGCTACACCTCCTGCATCGACGACGGCGTCCTCCTCAACGCCGCCCCGCTCCACGATCTCTTCCCAAGCTGGACCGAAACGGCCGCCGCCTGGCAGGAACTCAAAGCCGAGAAATACGAGTGGTCCCACCAAGCCATGCGCCACTGGCCCGACCGCGTCACCGAAGCCTGCCGCAGCAACCGCAGCTTCGCCATCGCCCACAATCTCGAACACCTCTGTCCCGCCGCCCCGCCCAAGGCGAAACGTGGAAAGAAGAAAGCCGACTGACTGCCATGCCGAAGCTCACTGACACCCTCAGCCAACTCCTCCAGCGCCAGATCAACGAGCGCGGGATCGTCGTGTGGTATGACCCGGACCAGGCCTATACTCAGGCCGTGGATGGACTGAGCCTCACCGGGGTAACAGTGCTCAAGTTTCTGGATGGTTATTTCCGTCTGCGCGAGGAACTGGAGAATTGGCTGGAGTGGATCGATGACGAGGGCCGGCCGATCGCGGACCGCGAGGTGCCGCCGAAGCTGCTGGTGTATGTGCCGCAGGACCGCACGGAGAGCCACTTTGCTCTGATCGAAGTAGAAACCGCCGGAGTGGTGGTGGAGCCTGGGGCGCCGGTCACGGAGCGGAATACGCGTCTTTCAGGATTGGTCGAGCGGGTGTTTGCAAAGATTTCCCCAGAGAAGGCGGGCCATGTGGCACGGCAGGTGGAGGACGGCTTGCTGAACTTCGAGGAAGTGGAGCAGATGGCCGAGGATGCCGGCTCCACAGCGACCGGAGCCTTGAAGCTGATCTTCGGCCAGGCTTCCCCGGTGGAGGTACTGCTGCAATTTGCCTCCAGCACGGAGCAGGACGGCAAGGTGACGAAAAAAAACGCCCTCAAGGAACTGGCGACATTGGTGGAAGAGGAAACCGGCCTGGTGACCGGCAAGCTGAAGACGTCGGCGGCACTGCGCGAAGCTCTGGTGAGACACCTGTTGCTTGGCGAAGTGAGTTTGGCGCTGCCAAAATCGCATCGCAGCGGAGCACTTGAATTGCTGCAGCTCCCCGGAAAAGCGGTGCAGCGTGATACCTTGGTCCATCTGTGCCAGACATGGCGCAACCGGCTGGATCTGCAAGAAGCCTATACCAGCGCCGCAGAAGCCTTGGAACAAAGCGCCGGCATCGGCTCGCTGGTTTTGCCAAATGACGCGATCTCTGCGCTGGAGACATTTCCTTGCCTCGATCTACCACTTCTAGCAGAAGCTGCCGAGGCGCTCATGAAGGGCGATGGTCAGCGTGCGGAGGAGCGGGCCGCGATGCGTCGCCCGACATTCTGGAACCGGCGTATGCCTCAGCTCCAACTCCAATGGTCGCTGGTCGAGGTGGCCGCCGCTTTGTCGCAGGAAGCCCATGTGATTTCCTCCGCCCTCAAGAAGCGGAAGTGGCCGCTGGATGAATTGATCAACGCCTATACCAACCACTCCGCGCCGTGGATGAAGTTGGACACGCTGGCCCGGCATCTGGATAGCCGCTACGCCCGGTTTGATTTCGAGCATGAAAGCGGCGTGCCTGACTGGGAGAAGGTGGTGGCCCAGTGCCGCGCGGCCTATCTGATGACGCTGGACCTGCTCACCGAAGCATGGACGCGGGCGCTGGGAGAAGCGGAGTTTGGCAGCTCGGCCGCCTTGCCACATAGTCAGGTGTTCAAGGACGCCGTGGCCCCTCTGCTGGCCGACGGACGTAGAACCGCCTACCTCCTCGTGGACGCCCTTCGCTATGAGATGGCGACGGAACTATTGGAAGGACTGGGAGGCGATTTCACCATCGACCTACGGCCCGCGCTAGGCCAACTCCCGAGCATCACTCCCGTGGGCATGGCTTCCCTGATGCCTGGCGCGGAGAATGGACTCACCTTAGAAAAACAGGGTGGCAAGATGCACGTCAGCATCGCTGGGAAACGGATCACCGACCGGACGGCACGCATGGCATGGCTTCAGGCGAAGACCGGTGACGGCACCTTAGTGCTGAAACTCGGTGAAATCATCCGACTCACCCCGAAGAAAAAAAAGGATCTTTCCGCCGCCAAGTTGTTGGTGGTGACCTCGCAAGAGATCGACCGCATCGGTGAAGACGGCAGCGAAGACGACGAAGCCAGGATCTACATGGACGATGTGTTGGAGAAGCTCCGTCGTGGCATCCGCAATCTCGCTGCATCCGGCGTGACGGATTTCGTGATCGCCGCAGACCATGGTTTTATCTTCGCAGAAGGCTTTGAGACAGGCTTGAAGATGGACCCACCGGGAGGTGATACGCTGGAGTTGCACGCTCGCTGCTGGCTGGGCCAGGGCGGAACAAATGCCGACGGCTACTTCAGGGTGGCCGCCAGCACCTTGGAATTGGGAGGATTACTGGACTGCGCCTTTCCGCGTGGCCTCGGTACCTTCAAAGTCAAAGGTGGAGCCGGTGCCTACTTCCATGGCGGGGCCAGTCCTCAGGAACAGCTTATTCCGGTCGCCCGTCTCACGCGCAAGGCGGCAGTTACCAAGAGCGCGGCGGCGCGGGTGGTCATCGGCTTTGCAAAGAAGGCCATCACTAACCGGTTCTTCTCCGTCACGCTCACCTTGGAGAGCGATGACATGTTTGCCCCTAGGAAGCGGCAGGTGAGACTTGAACTCATTAGCGGAAAGGACGTAATCGGCCACCCGGCCATGGCTTCCTACGGATTCGAGGAAGGGACCCGGGAAATCACACTGGAAGTGGGGCAACCCAACTCGGCAACCCTGATGCTCGCGGTTTCCAGTTTTCCTCCGACCGCGTCACTCCGGGTCATCGACAGCAAAAACGAATCCATCCTGGCCACCATGGCCGACATCCCACTGAATCTTGCCCTTTAAAGATATGAACAGCGACGACCTTGATGCGAAACTTGCCGAAGTGTTTTCCGGTCGCGTGGTCCGCAAGGACCTTGTGCGGAAGATCAAAGTCGGTGCCAATGTGCCGGTCTTCGTGCTCGAATACCTGCTCGGCAAATACTGCGCCACCGACGATCCGGCGGCCATCGATGCCGGCATGAGGGTGGTCACGAACACTTTGGCGGACAGCTTTATTCGCTCAGATGAGTCCAACAAGGCGCAGGCACTGGTTAAGGAGAAGGAGCGCCACACTTTCATCGATAAAGTCAGCGTGCGCTACCTCTCGGAGGACGACAAATACTGGGCGGAGGCGTTTCACTTCGGCAGCAAATACATCCACGTGCCAGACAAGTTCGTCCGCGACTACGACCGCCTGCTGATGGGCGGTGTGTGGGCGGAGGTGGAAATCCGGCATCAATACGACGAGGAAGCGAAGGGCAAGCGGAGCCCGTTCTGGATCGAAAAACTGACGCCCGTTCAGATGGCCAGTTTCAATCTGAACGAATACAAACAAGGGCGTGCGGCCTTCTCCACCGACGAGTGGCTGGACGTTCTGATTCGCTCTATCGGCATGGAACCCTCACACTTCTCGCGCCGCCTGAAGCTGCTGTTTCTCATCCGTTTGATCCCACTTTGCGAGTCGAACTACAATCTTGTGGAACTCGGCCCGCGCGGAACTGGTAAGTCGTATGCGTTCCAAGAGCTGAGTCCTTACTCGATCCTGATGACCGGTTCTACGACGGTGGCAAACATGTTCTACAACATGTCCTCCGGGAAAGTCGGCCTCGTGGGGCTGTGGGACGCGGTGGCCTTCGATGAAGTCGCCGATCTCGAAAAGATGTCCAAGGAAGTGGTGACGACCCTGAAGACCTACTGCGAGTCTGGGACCTTCGCCCGTGGCAAGGATTCGCTGACCGGAAAGGCTTCCATTGCACTGTTCGGCAATACCAACCAGCCGGTGGAGACCATGGTCCGCTCATCGCACCTGTTCATGCCCATGCCCGATGTGATCCGCGAGGACATGGCCTTCCTCGACCGCATTCACTACTACATCCCCGGCTGGGAAGTCCCAAAGATGAGGATTGAGTTCTTCACAGATCACTACGGGTTCGTAGTGGACTATCTGGCCGAGGCTCTTCGTGAACTCCGCCGCCACACCTTCACTGATGTATGCGATCACCACTTCTCGTTCGGCCAGCACCTCAATGCGCGCGACGTGAAGGCCGTGCGCAAGACGGTGTCCGGATTGATCAAGCTCGTCTATCCGCACGGTGACTACACCAAGGTTGAGCTCGCAGAACTACTCGACGTGGCCATGGAAGGCCGCCGCAGGGTCAAGGAACAACTCAAGAAGATGGGTTCCTTCGAGTATCACCAGACCTCGTTCTCCTACCGGGATCTTGAAACCACTGAGGAGCACTACGTTGGTGTCCCAGAAGAGGGCGGGCGCGCCCTCATCGCCACGGACCCGCTTGCGCCGGGTTCCGTCTATGCAGCGTCCGTCAACGACGAAGGCAAGGTCGGTCTCTACAGGATCGAAGTGGGGACGTCGGCGGGAACCGGGAAACTCAAACACGCCGGCGGGGCGAACACCTCGATGAAGGAATCCATCACACGTGCCTTCGGCTTTCTCCAGGGAAGCAAGGTAGCACTTGGGATCGCGAGCGCCTTCGACACCACGGATTTCCACGTCGAGGCCATCGACCTGATGTCGAACCGCATCAACTGCGATGCCGGGATGGCCGTTCTGGTTGCGATCATCTCCGCGCTCAAGAAAACCCCGGTGCAGCCCGGAATGGTGATTCTCGGAGACCTGAGCATCCAAGGCAACCTCAAGCCGGTCACTTCACTGGCCGAACCCTTGCAGGTCGCCATGGAGAACGGGGCACGCCGTGCGCTGATCCCTCTTGGCAACAAACGGAACTTCCTGGAGGTGTCAGGAGACATCGCCGAGAAGGTGGATCCTATTTTCTTCTCAGATCCTCAGACCGCTGCGGCGAAGGCCTTGGGCATCCTGTAGGTATCGTGGTGGTCAGAACGTTTTGAGAGCAGCAACGCAACAACCAGACGGCCGATCATGCTCAGTGAGAGGCAATCGAATTCTGGACCATTTATTGCTTAAAACAAGAATGTGTTATTTTGAGTAGTTTTCTGAAAACTGGGCACTGATTGCCGTGCCAGTCGAGTCCGCTGCACGCAAGGCCTGTCCTCGCAAAAGTGGCCTGAGGGGCCCTAGATTTGTGGCCCCCCCACCTCCACACTCAACCCAGACCTACGATTAGCCCAAATGAACACAAGACCCTGTCTAGCGATCCACTGCTGAGGTTAAAACCCGAGCCGTCGATCTGGTGGGGACCGGCACGCCGGTCTCTGGGATCAGAACCGTACCTAGCCCCTCAACGTAGGTAGTGTCGCTCAGTCATCTCGGTCGAGGTGTGCCCCAGGGCAGCCGACGCCGCTTTTGTCCCCGCCAGGGCAGCCGCAACCGCGTCCCTGGTGCGGATCCTGAGGTCCACCGCGTAGAGCCCGCGCAGCCGGTGGAGGGGTTTCTGGACGTCTGCGACATACGGGCGGCACCACTGCTGCGGGGCTCTGATAAACCAGTATGCCCGAGCCACCCCCTCAGGCTCGACCACCAACTGCTCTGGCTTGATCGAGGACAGCACAGAGGCCAGGTCCGCATCCAGGATTGGGGCAAAGTACAGCCACCCGGTCTTCGTCTGGTATCGATCCTCCGGCCGGTCACGCAGCTCGACCGAAACCACCCCCTCGTGGGTCACGATCCACTTTCCCCGGCAGTTCACGATCTCCTCACGCCTCATGCCAGCAAAGCGGGCGAGCCCGAGGGCCAACCACAGAGGGCGGTCGACGTCCCTCAGCTGGCGCCACGCGGTGACCAGTGCATCGTCATTGGCCGGTGGCTTGATCAGGATGGGCTCAGGCAGCTGCATGATGGTGCTGGCGTCCGACGGGAGGGTAATCCCATGGGCGGCGTAGGCGACCTGGGACGGGCGGCTGACCAGGCTCATGGCCTGGCGGATCGCGCTGTTGATGCTGTGGGCCTCGGCGATCCGGCGGGAGTAGTCCAACGGGAGGCCCGCCTCCTCCAGGCGCAGGCGCTGATACTCGGACCAGAGCTTCGCCGACAAGGCCGCGATGGGCACATCCTTCATCTCCTTCCCGTGGACCAGCCGCACGATGACGCGCAGACGGCTTACGTTGCCCTTCGCCACGACCAGGGATGACCGGCGCGGGCTCGCGAAGTAGATGTCCACCAGCTGCTGGATCGTCCCCCGGGAGGCCGACTTGGTCGATGTCCCGCGGCCCGCCTCCAGCATTTCCTTCGCCACGACCCGGGCCGTTGCCAGGACCGAGGTGCCCAGGCAGACGTCGATGCGGAAGTGCTTGGACCGGGACCGGAGGCGCCAGACCCCGTTGTTGTCACGGACGAGTGGGACCTTGCGACCCTCATACTGGACCGACTGCCGGGAGGCCTTCGGGCAATTTTCGGGCGCTGACGCGCGTCGGGGGTGTCGTATGAGTGTCGTGTTCATGTCGTATGAGTGTCGTATTAGTGTTGTATTTAGAGCGTGTTAGTGTGGACTTCCAACTTTTTTTGTTCAATGCAACATCAAAAACAGTTCCCTTTCACGGAGGACTGGATTAGCGTACCCGGCTACAGTGGCGGCTTTGCCGCCTGCGCAGTTGTTTCGGATCCGGATCATTTGTAGCCGTGGGTCGCTGACCCCGGTCGCGGCGCCGAACGTCTCTCCGAACGCCTTTTTGGCAGGGGGCCGGATACGAAGAAGCGGTTTCGGAGCCGTGTCTTGAGGGATGTGGCCTGAGGGCCAAGTGTGAAAACCGGGGCCAGCGTACCCGGCTACAGTGGCGGCATCGAACGCCTCTCCGAACGTCTTTTTGGCATGGGACCGGATGCGGAGAAGTGGTTTCGGAGCCGTGTCTTGAGGGGGGTGGCCTTGGGGCCAATGGTGGAAACCGGGGCCATCGTACCCGGCTACAGTGGCGGCTTTGCCGCCTGCGCAGCGGTTTCGGATCCGGATCTTTTGTAGCCGTGGGTCGCTGACCCGCTGAAGTTCCTTATCCCATAAGGGGTCCAAGCCTCAAGTGGCTTAATCGTGGCTTGTTTCACTTGATTTCCCCCTAGTGCAGCCGCACGATCCGGGATGCCTCGCCCTTCAATAACCACTGCCGACACAATCAAAAAACGCCGCCAACCAATCAAAAGGCAGCGGCTCGGGCCTGTTACAGTGACCGTCCAACACGACGGCCCGGGATTCATGTTGTGCACTCACCATGCGGACGGGAAGCGCTCGCGGCAAAGATTTACAACTCTAAGCGAAGCAACCGCAGCATTCAGCCTTCGGGTCGCCGGAATTGCTCGTGACGGGGCAGAGGCCTCAACGGGGGCATCCGGTGCCGACTTGCACGCGGTCACCTCATTCTACGCGCAGACTGCCGACTGGACACCACGCCCTTCGGTGACCGACGCGCTCAAGCATTTTGTTGAGCACCAGCGATCCCTTCGGACCTCGGGGACCGTGGCTCAAGCAGTGGACGACCGGCTTGAGGATGTCAGCCGCCGGAAGTTGTCGGAGGCACACCAGAGCAATCTGCGGCTGCGGCTCGGTCACTTCGCTAATGACTTCGGCGACCGACCGCTGTCCAGTATCACGAGCGAAGAACTCCAAACTTGGGCCGTAACGCGTGGCGGTTCCAGAACCCAAAAAAACTACTTAAACACCATCGGTTCAATCTTTACGGCACACCTAGCAGCCGGTCGAATTGCACGGAACCCTGTCGCCTCGGTGCGCCTGCCGAAAGTCGTGACCGCCGAGCCAGGCATCATCACTGCCGCCGAGCTTGCCAGTCTGCTCGCCGCCCTTCCTGAACGCAGCCTTGCGTGTGTGGCGATCCAAGCACTGGCCGGTGTCCGCGCGGCTGAAGCTCAACGCCTTGAGTGGCAGAACATCAGCATGGAACACCGCTTGATCACGATTTCCGCCGGTGCCGCCAAAACGGCATCGCGGCGACACGTGCCGATCAGTGACGGCTTGCTTGAGTGGCTCCGGCCGCTCCACCAAGGCACTGGACCGCTAGTGCAGAACCCCAACACACTCCGCCGGGACCTCGCCATTGCCAGACGTAAAGCATTGATTACCAAGTGGCCAGCAAACGCGTTGCGACACACTTGCGCCAGCGCGTGGTGCTGCCTTGAAGCCGACGTTGCACGCGTGGCTAGCTGGTGCGGAAACTCACCCTCGATCATTCATGCGCACTATAAAGCGTTGCTAACCCACGAACAAGCCACCGCGTGGTTCAACGTCCGCCCACCTGCTTCCTCCGCGGGGACGGTTGTTCAGTTTTCGGTGGCCGCTTGTTAGCTGTGCGGTTATCAGGCTTTCGGGATGGCTCCATTATGGAAAAGGTGGCACCGCCTCTGTGCTTGAGCACAACGCCAGCTTTGCTTGTGGCGGCCCCATCAGCAAGCGCGCGCCGAATCAAACCCGGTGCCAACTTCACGGGCTTGGACGCCCCCTTGCAATCCGCCTCCTTACCCTCGTTCAAGCGCTGAAAAGCTTTTGCGTAGGGGAAATCAGCCTTCTTGATCTCCTCAATTTGCTTACTGATAACCGCTTTTTTTTCCACCGCTTCAGCAAAGTGTTTTGCGTAGTCCTGTGACAGTCCGAACCGCTCAGCCAACCCCTCAAGGGCGCACCCCAAAGCCGCCTCAAAGGCAGGACCTTTTTGTTTAAGAGCAGCCTCCTCACCCATAGCACGCAACACCGCCATCGCATCGAGCACTGATTGCTCGGCCCTAAGGCGTTGCACCGTCACCGGTTCCGTCGTCGGGTAGCTCAAATCCCACGCCCTGCCATCAATCGCCGGGATCGGGTCCGTATGTAGTCCTTCGCTTAACCATCGACCACTTACCCCAAATATCGATTGGCAAGCCATGGCGATTTCCTTGGTGGTTTTCAGATTCGCATTCGCAGTTTCATAACGCCAATACACATCGGGTCTCATCGCGAGCAATCCAGCCATCTGTTTTTGCTCGATCCCAAGCGCAACGCGCAGTGCAGCTAGTGGTGTCCGAATTTTGGAAGGTCTCGCCATGAGGGTAACCTACCATAGTAGGTTTGAAGTCGCAAGTAGCCACGGCAGTCGAAGCAACCTGATTGCATTGTCTGGAACGCCCACAACCCGGCGCTTACAAACATGAATACACAAACTCAAAACGACTGCCTTATCGACGTCATCGAAGCCGCAAAACTGGCCAAAGTCTGCCAAAGAACCGTCTGGAACTGGTTGGAATCCAAGTCCGTAAGCTGCATTAAACTTGGTCGCGTGGTGAGATTCGACCGCGCAACCTTTATGGCAGAGTTGCGCGCATTCAGTACACCAATTGCTGGCCGCCGCTAAACCCACCAACCAACCAACCACAAAAAAAAGCCGCCGCCCCCGCGAACGAGAACGACGACCTGCCTTGGAAGACAGTAGTTTAAGGGACTTCTGTTTTAGCGCAGGATCGGAGATTTGCAAGCGGGCGGTGGCTCATCTGCCACCCATGAAAACAGACGAAGTTTTTTTCCTCCCCGAAGCCGACGCCATCGGCACACCGGACGCCCGCGTCTCGTGGTTCGCTAGTGCTACATCCACCACACCCAAGGCCGTCGGATCACTGCAGGGGTTCATCGCCGAGTGCCGGGGCGAAGCCTACAGAGGCTCCGTGCTGGCGATCCGACAAGCTGCCGCGGCCGGGGACAAAACCAAAGTAGGCCTGCTGAAACGCAACCTGCCCGCGGTCACGCTCAGCTGCAGCATGACTTCTCGCGCCAAGGATGCCCCTGAGCGCGTCCGCACACACAGCGGGTGGTTGCAGTGCGACTTTGATGGTAAGGAGAACCTAGGCCTAGTACAGAGCGATATACGGGCACGCCTACAGGCTGACCCACATATCGGTGCCGTATTCGTCGGGCCGTCCGGCGTCGGCATCAAATGCGCCGTTCGTATCGACGGCAGCCGCCATCGCGAAAGTTTTGGTTCCGCCGCGAGATACTTCAAAAGCGAATACGACCTGACCATAGACGGGGCCTGCAAGGACGTGGAGCGGTTGTGCTTTTTGAGCCACGATCCGGAGGCATGGTGCAGAGAAACGGAAAGCCAGGCACTGCCCATTACCGATGAACCCGCTTTGCTTACGGTCGCAAAGCCACCATCTACCCGATCCAGCGCGGCCGGGCACACGACCAGCTTTGCGCCGTCCTCAGCAGAAAAGGTCGCCCACATACTCAGCTTTATTCCGCCGCGGCCGGGCCACATGAAATGGCTGATAATCACTGCGGCCGTCTTTTCAGAACTGTCACCGGCCGAAGCCGAAAGAGTTCTAAAGCAGTGGTCGCCGGAAGAAAAAGAAGGCGAGTACGCCAAGGCTATGCGCACCGGACTGAAAAAACCAGAAATGGGGGCGTTGGTAAATTACGCCAAAGAGTACGGATACGACCCCTCTCCCAAGGCGGTATTTTCGCTAGCCTCCGTAAAGCGGGCCGCCGCAGCCAAAGCCGGCACTTCGGGGGCAGCTCCCAGCAGTGCCCTGCCGGGGGCAAGCGCGGCATCGGATGATGGCGATTATATGACGTTCGACGATGTTCAGCAGGATGTTGGCGGCAACCCCCCCAAAGTTTTCGTCATCGACGATAGTGTCCCGGATGATGTCGGCAGCCAGTACGACGGCGAGCCGGAGCCGCCTAATATGAATTATTACACATCGCCTCGTAGCTTGATGAGATACCCGTTGATCAAAGGCAAACCCGGCGTGCGATTGCCGACAGTAAATAACCCGGTTTCGGCATTCGCTTGGCAGTTGGCCGATCTCCTCCACGAAAAACCTGTGTTCAGCCGATCCGGATTCTGCGTAAAACTGGACGACGACAAACGCGGCATGGTCTTGTTTAAGGATCAAGTTTTTCGGACTTACATTGAGGAGACTACCGCGCCCCACGTTGTTAGTATCAAGAAAAACAAGGATGGAACCAGCGAAATGTTGCTCCTGCCTCACACCTGCAGTGGGGATGTCTCGAAAGCCGTTCTAGCCAGTCGGCGGTTCTTGCGCGGACTGCGACCGCTCACCCGCGTGTTGCCGTGCAAGCTGCCCGTGATGCGCAAGGACGGCCGGATCGAATTGCCAGGCATTGGCTACGATGCCGAAACGAAGACTTGGATCATGAGTGACCCAGAAGCCTCATATGATAGTACACCGATGCCGCTGGCCGAAGCGGTCGCGTTCTTTGAAGATTTACTGTCCGAATTTCCCTTCGCCGAGGACGGCGGCCGGTCGAAGGCGGTGGCCATTGCCGCAATCCTGAGCGTGTTCTGCACTGCACTTATTCCGGACGCTGCGACCAAGCCAGCATTTTTGTATGTCGCAAACAGTGAAGGTTCTGGGAAGACAACGCTGGCGAAGCTGGCAGCACTGGCGGCGCAGCCCGGGGATTCACCTGTGGAAGCGGCGCCTGCGGATGAGGCCGAATGGGGAAAGAAATTGCTGAGTCTCGTTATTTCCGGCCGACGCGTGATGATCCTAGATAATTTGAAAGGGAACCTCGCTTCGGCAGCGTTTGAAGCATATTTGACCAGCTCGCATTTCACCGGCCGCGTGCTGGGCGGAAATACTGAGTTCACCGGTGAGGCCGGAGCAACGGTTCTGCTCACTGGCAACGGCGTGACCACCTCGCCCGACTTGCGACGCAGGACTTTGATGTGCGAACTTTTCTCCCCGCTCCTTCGTCCGGAAGAGCGGGTGTTCACGAAGTCTCTAGACCCGGTGCGAATCAGAGAACTCCGCCCGCAGATTCTGGCCGCGTGCTGGGGACTGGTTGCCGCGTGGGATGCCGCCGGACGGCCGGGCGCAAGCATAACCAGTGCGAGCTTTGGACGCTGGGGCGATGTCGTCGGCGGCGCTGTGGAGTTCGCCGGGTGGGCTTGCCCGTTGGCTGCCCCGCAAGTGGCCACGGCCGGTGACACCGACGCCGCCGACATTGCCGCATTGCCGGGAGAGTTGGACCCGGACGACATGCGCAGCTTCGCCGGCCTCGCCGAATTGTGCGAGAACACTGGCTTGTTCGAATCCGTGGTCACCGACAAGGACTTCGGCGGTAACCTGACGCCTGCCGCACGGTCTGCATTCGGTCTGATTTTGCGGCGATTCGACGGCCGGGTGGTGGGCGTGGACGAAAAGGTGGGCGCTGTTCGCTTTGTGATTGAAGGAAGCGGACGCAACCGGGTTTACGGATTGCGGCAGGCGTAGCGCCTATAATGCAGCACCTCCTTCCCTCCTTTTGGCGTGCATGGCGTGAACATTGCAGGGGCTTGCAAGAGGCAGCATTCGCGCACATGGCTGCAGAGGTCGCATAGGTTGCAGAGGTATTCCGGGCGTAAACATTTTGGCCTCTCTGTAGCGTCTGCGCTACAGCAGATCATTTAGCTCCAAAATGTTTTAGGCTGAAAAACCTATGCAACCTCTGCACCTCTGCACTCGTCTGTGGAGATTATGATAATTCGACACGCCAAAACTGCCGATTTGAAAGCGGAATGCGCGGTGACAGTGCAGCCTTTTGTGTGAGCACCCAGCCGACACCAGCACTCTTAAACGCAACCGGACACAGCCTGCTGCGAAGCATCGCCAACGGCCAAAGCGACCACCTACTGGCCGCGGCCGCTGCCATCGAACGACTGGCCGCCCTACTGCCCGGTGCCTCCGCCGAGTGCCGATTAGTTGCGGTGCTGCTGGCCGTGAGTGTCGGAGATCCTGCAGCGCCAACCGCGGGTGCCGATGTGGCAACACCAGCGCCAGCACCAGCACCAGCACGCCAACCGACGCCATTCATGGATGAAGATGGCCAGCCGTTGGTCGCGTTCAGGCATGAGGGCGTTCCGTACGTGTCGCAGCTTGTCGCTGGCAAGTGGCTTGGCTTGAGCTACAGGCAGCTCGTTCGCCTTGAGGATCGGCATCAGCTTGAACGCAAGCGACACGGGCCACGATGCGTTGGCTATGCGCTGCATCAGGTTCTTGAGCTAAAGCGCCTCATCACGGCCGGTGCTGCCATGGAAGCCGGTGCCGACGACGACGCGCCGACCGATCCGGTGGCGTGATGAGGTGTTCATGTGGGTAGCGTTCAATGTGACGGCAAAGACCCGCCCCCGGGCAAGTAATCTCTTGAATATGTTCAGAAAGGCAGGTTTCCGTCTCACGTGCTCCATCCCTGCTCGCGCAAACTTTTTGCATTAGTATACTAATCAATTTAGGATCAATTACTTGTGACTCAGCCTGTCGAGCATGTGGCGAGCGTTAAAGCGCATCCTGTCGCGACGTGACGCACTACGGGTTGACGCGACGCGTCACTATATGAGCGACACGCCATTTATCTCACCCGCCGACTTGGCCCGCCGGTGGAACCTTTCGACCGAGTGCATCCGGCGCTCAATCCGATCCGGCAAGCTGGCCGCGATGAAGCTGCCGGGAGCGAGGCAGTGGCAGGTTTCAATGTTGGCCGTCCGCTCCATCGAACAACCATTCAACCGAAGCCAGATTCACACCCTCGATCAGGAATAGCCACCACCACCCCCCCCCCCACCCGTCGCATGATTTTATCCGCAGCCATTCCTTCACGGACAGCCCTGCCGCCGACATCCATGAGCCAGCAATTTCCGCCACCAGTAAACAATCCAATCACCGCACCCATGAACCCATCTCTCGAAATCACCGCCGATCCAGCCGCCATCACGAAAGCCGCCGCACAGGCCGGTCACTTCTTCGCAGCCCAACTGGACGAACTGCTTACCAACCCAGCCTTGGATGACCTCCAGACGCTCGACTACGTGCACGGAGGCCGGAGCGTGAGAATCATGGTGGTGCGGATTTCGCCGTACTTGAACGGACTTAGTGCAGTCCGCCCACTCCAGCGCACCTGCCTCATCAGTGCCGAGGCCGGCAATGAAAACCACCTCGCCAAGCTGACCACCGCAGTCAGGCGTGCGATGGAAAACAGAGACCCCAGTGCAGCCGCTCGTGAGATCCGAGGACTTGGCTCACCTGCTGGCTTCGAAACCGCCGTCACCGGCGTCTGAAATTTCCTCAACCATGGGGACGCGTCGCCGGTGCTAGATCTTGTCGAAGGGCAGGCACGGAGGTTTTCCGCATTGAATCCGGCGGCGCAAACTTTGCTCAGACGAGCAATCCCGGTGGTGGGGCGATGGAGTCACCCTCATCCCGCCGCCGGGTTCCTACTTTTTCCAGCAAGATCCAGCAATGACCGACCAGCAATCACCATGGCGCTCTGTCGCCACAGACCCGCCCAGCGAGAGCGCCATCGTCCTTGCGAGTACCGAGCGCGGAAGCGTGCAGGTTATGTGGATCACTCCGGGAGGCGGGTGGCAGGCAATTCATCCAGCTGAGGCGCCACCCTTCACCCGACGGAAGGCTCGTGATGGTGCGCCTGACCCGCCTGTGCACTGGATGCCAATTCCTCAAGCACCATGGAACCCGGGAGACTCAACACTGACCCGCGATGATTTCAATTTACCGATGCAGGCTGGTCAATGAGCGATGGGAGCGCATCGAGCGTTACCATGTTGACCGATCCTTCGCCTCAATGGCCGAGGGTGTCGATTTTGCTGAAGCGTTGAATGCGCGGACGTGGCCGCGCTTTGACTGGTTGCTGGGGCCGGTGGAAGCTTATTTGGCGAGCCGCATTCAAGAACAGACCTCCTCCTCAGACTCCTCGTCGGCTGGCTCATCCTCATCCTCCTCCTCATCCTCCTCATCCTCCTCATCCTCCTCATCCTCCTCGTAGGCGCTTTCCAAAGACGCCCTGTGGCCATAAACTACAGCAACGATGTGAAAAATTGTGAAACCGATTGTCCCCAACATGATACCCCAAGCTGCAGGGGCAGGAGATTCAGGGAAAACAAATAAAGAACCAAATGATAACAGATCTATATAAAGAAAAATATTACGTATTAGTAAACTTGTTGCTATCCGTGAATCCTCTGGTGCGTTGAATGATGAGGTACATTTTTGGCAGATTATGCTTTGGCCTTCAAATTTCACCTTGAATGAGGTTTCGTGTCCACAATAACCACATGTAAGGGATCCGTAGTTACGATTAGAACTTGGTGAATTCATTTTGGAATTTTGGCAGGAATTTTCTTTGGGGAACCCGCGTTAGGATCGGATGGACGGGTCATGTTCGGAGAGTCTATTTCATACAGGCTAAGCTTCTTGCCCAGCTTTTGGTTGTGTCTGACAACTGCACCGAGACAGTCTGAGATGCAATCGAATTCTGGATCAGTTATTAGTTGAAAAAAGAGAGTATAATTTTTAGTAGTTTTTTAGAGCCGGGCACTGATTGCGGTGCCAGCCGCGTCCGCTGCATGCAAGGAGCGTTCTCGAAAAAGCGGCTCCTCACGCCGCCATTTCACTCCTTCGTTCGCCTCTCACTCCGCGTTACTGACTTTCAGGGATTTCATAATGCTTCCCCCGAAATGGTTCGCGAACCGCGCTGCCCTTCTTTTCCACCGCCACACCGCCACACCGCCCCGCCACGCGCCTGCGCTTCCGGTCGTCCCTCTCTCCCTCACGCTCCGGTCGCGAGGCTCCGATCCGGTTCTGCTCTGCCTCGCCTTCTTCATAAACGGATGGAGGCTAGAGTCCTCGGGCCGGGCGAAACCCGAAGCCGTAGTACCTGCGCGACGGGAGGTACCCGTAGCGGAGGGCCACGCGGCAGTTGAAAGCAACGTAGTTCCACGAGCCGCCGCGGGAGACCCGAACCGAGCCCGAAGCAGTGCCATGTGGATCTACTCCACCCTCCAACTCATCTTCATACCAGTCAGCACACCATTCCCGCACGTTCCCATGCATATCGTGAAGTCCCCATGCATTCGGCTTCTTCGTGCCTACTTCATGGGTCCCGCTCCCGCTGTTGTCTGCATACCAAGCCACCTCCTCCACCGTACCGCCTGAATAGGGACCTGTTTCCCCAGCACGCGCCGCGTATTCCCACTGCGCTTCTGTCGGTAGAACCATCTTCCGTCCATCTGAGTCGCCTACGATGGCGTTAAGCTT
>CAJBME010000307.1 GCA_903954065.1 uncultured bacterium | reverse complement strand
GAGGGTAAACGGGATTTGCATCGTCGGGCGCGCCCTCGGTGCCACGGTTCACATCGTTCTCCACGACCACGAGGAAGGTGCGGGTGGAGGTGGGTTCGCCCATTCCTTCCCGCCAAGTGATTTCTCCCATCAGGGTGATTTCAGCAAGTTCGTCGGCGGTGGGAGAGTCGATATTGAGCGCCGAGTTGAGCTGAAGCGTGTTGAAGCTAAGGAAGCATTCGTAGGTTGGCGTGTCGTCGCCCTCGGATGGCATCGACCAGTCCACGCAGTGCGCGAGATAGGAGTGGTCGAACTGGTTGCGCGGCTTGATGCCGATCTGGATTTCCAATTCATCTGGATCGCCAATCGTGACTGGCGTAACACCGCTTTCGAGAAACACCACCCGGAGACGGGCTGCATCGCCACGTTTGAATCGTAAGGCGGCAACCGCGCTGCGCTGGCCGGGTCCCTGGATGAGTTGGAGAGTCTCAAGATCGACGTGGAGGTTCACGCCCATGCCTGCCTGTCAACCGGATCACACTGCCGGCCATTTGCGCAGCGGGCAGCCCTGGGATCTGAAACGTGCCTTGGCATCGACGAAACAACCGCACTGGGCACATGTCCGGTTCGATCTCAGTTGGTCGCATGATCCGCATGCCGCAAGCCGTGACGCCACTTGAGGCGGGGTCAGATTCGGTTGCCCTTGGACCACCGCTTTGGTTTCCGCGCGGATCGCCTTGACCAAACTGCCGGCCCTTTTGATCAAGCCCGGTGAACGCTGTGCGGGAGAGACTTTTGCTGGAGCATGACCAGCGGCAATCAGGTTGAGAGTGGCCTCGTATTGGGCATAGATCGCTTCGGCCCGTTTCCTGTATTTCGTCGTCTTCATCCGCGCCTTCCACTTTTCGGCAAGCTCGCCTTTGTTGAGGTGGGACATTCCTCCCCGCCTCCGCATCACAGCCCGTTGTTCGATGGACGGCTCTGCATCAATCTCCAGAGCGTAGAGAATCTTCGTTAGTTTTTCTTCGTGCATGGGCTTGAGTGGCTTTCCTAACTCCCGACATATTCGCAGGCGCAGTTTTCTCCGACGGGTGCGTAGGCAAAGGGGCAGCAGCACGGATAGACGTCGCCGCATTGGACGCCGTCTTCGTCAGGATTGCAGCATGGCTCTTCGTCGCACATTTCGGGGAACTTGAACTCGTGCTGATCGCTGGACTGCAACTTCTTGATTGGCAGATAGGCATTGGCGCGAATCAGGACCGGTTTACCCAAGTCCTGCACGACCGGCACCGAGTAGTCGATCGACTGCCCGGGCGTCATGTTCGGCGTGTCGATCTTCTTGCCGTGGACCCAGACCGACACCCAGTAGATGCCGTTGGCATACGGGGTCGGTGCCGCGCCCAGAGTGACGCGGAATCCTAGCTGGATCTGAAATGGCGGTGCCGTGTTGTCGAGGAAACACGGTGGATACCACGTCACGTTCTCAATGGTCATCAGGGCCGGGTCACGATTCGGCGGTGGCGGTGGCGGTGGCGGCGGCGGTGGTGGCGGCGGCGGTGGCGGCGGTGGCGGTGGTGGCGGTGGGTCTGG
>CAJBME010000306.1 GCA_903954065.1 uncultured bacterium | reverse complement strand
CCGCTCTCCCCGCTCCCCGTCCCGCCAATGACGCCACCCGCGAAAAGCAAATTCCTTTCAGAAATCAATGTCCCTAAGCAGGGGGGCCCTGCTTCGTGAGTGGCACCAATGTCAGCACTGCTTTGCCGCAGAGCTTGGTGATCAGGCAGCTTGCTGTGAGCGATCTGGAGGCGGTCGACGGATTGCATCGCTGTACGATTTCGGGGCTTGGTGCTGATGTTGTCAAGCCGGAAGAAAAGAAATTTTTCGAAGAGATTCTGAGTGGCCGAGGGCGCCTCATCGGCATCGAAGACGATGATCGACTCGTCGCTTACGGTGTACTCCAGCATGATCTGCATGCTGACGACAATCCCAGAGAACAACTCGGCGTTTTGCCTGGCGCGCTGCTGCTGAAATTGGCGGGTTCCGGTGTCGATCATCACTATCGAGGCAAGGGGCTGCAGCGATTGCTGATTGAAGAGCGAATCGCACTTGCCGGCGACGGCGCGTTGACATTCGCGACCGCGGCGCCCTTGAATACTCAGAGTTGGCTCAACCTGCTGTCATGCGGACTGACGGTTCGGGCCCTGCAGTATCGTTACGGCGGTTATCCGCGTTTCCTGATGGCGAGATCCGGGGCGGCGCTCAGCGATTCGCTGCCCGATCAAGGTCATCCCGGCCGCGACATTGCGTGTGATGATCTGACGCGGCAGTCCGAGTTTCTGTCAAAGGGCTGGCGAGGAATCGAGGCGGTTGAAAATTCGCCCTTCATCCGGTACCGACCAATGATCCAAAACGCAGTGCAGGGCTGACAGTGGAAATCCCGGACCATCCTGTGGTCGAGATTGACCTCTCGGCCATCGCAAGCAACTGGCAAAACGCCTGCCACGTGTTTCGGGGTGCCCACCTTGGTGCGGTGCTCAAGAACGATGCGTATGGCCTTGGGGCCAGTCGAATTGCACCCTGTCTGGTCGAACTGGGGTGCCGAAATTTCTGGGTGGCGCAGTTCGCTGAAGGGGTAGCACTTCGCGAGATCCTGGGGGCGGAGCAGAGCCGGATCTACGTTTTGCATGGGAGTGGCCGGCATTCATTGCATGACCACGCTGCCCATGGCTTGATTCCGGTCCTTGCTTGTCTCGATGAAGTATTGCTGGCAAGTGCCGAAGCATCGCGACTCGGTGAACGATATCGAGTCGCGATCCATCTTGACACCGGGCTTTCGAGGCTTGGGCTTGACCGGACGCAAGTCGAGGTACTCGTTGAACAACCGCATCGTCTCGATGGGCTGATTGTCGATGCCTGGGTGACGCAACTGATGCGCTTCGATGATCCGAGATCGGCCGAGTGTTTCGATCAGCGCGAGCGATTCATTCGCTGGACCGAGTTGCTCCCACGCGCGGATCGAAGCCTCGCGGCGTCGACGGCCTTGTTTACCGACAGCAGCTGGCACTTTGATCACGCCCGAATCGGCAGTGCTCTTTTCGGAGTAGAGACTGCGCCGGGCTTTCTCAGGAATTATCGGCCGGCTGTGACCTTGACCGCACCGGTGTTGCGGGTTCAGTCGGTTCCTGCAGGGACTCAAGTCGGCTATTCAGGGATGTTTAAAACCACCGCGCCTGCGATGCTCGCGACGCTTGCGATCGGGTACGGCGATGGCCTGCCGGTCAGCCTTGCCAATCAGGGACAGGTTTTCATCGGTGGCATTGCGGCCCCGATCGTCGGCGGCATCTCGATGGGGCTCATTACGATTGATGTCACGCGTTGTGAGCCGAATCTGGTCAGAGCCGGAACAAGAGCCGAGATCTACGGGCGGCATCAGCCTCTTCATCAGCTTGCTCAAGCGGCTGGCATTTCGCCGAACGCTTTGCTCGTGCCGACGGCGAGTCTGGCAACGCGGGTCTATCACACGGCGATTGCCGAGTTGAGCCAGGGCAATGAGGCTTAATCTCATGTCGGAATGAACGGTGTCCGGGAAAAGATCATGGTGTTGCATAACGTTTTCGCAGGATGCGCAGGAGATCGTCGAGGGGGCAGGTCTGCCAGAGAAAACGTCGCAGCCATCGGATGAATTTGACGGTGCGCTGGGTGAGCCGCTGGAAGCCGGAAATGATGAAGGGCATTTTGCGCCCGGTTTTTTCCACCCGGGCGGTGCGGTCCGTCAGGACTTTTTTCCGCCGTTTTTCCTCGGCGGTATTGCGCAGGCCGGCGGCGGCGAGGGTGGCTTCGTAGCACACCATAAGATTGTGCCCGAGGCGCAGAAAGACGGCCTGGGCGGATTTGGCGGTGACGCTGCTGGCCCAGGATTTTTTCTCGTGGAATTTATTTTTGAATTGATCGTAAACTTTTTCAAGGTCCCAGCGGCGGCGGTAGAGCAGGACGATGAGGCCGGGGGAGAGTTTCATTTCATTGGTGAGATATGGCCAGAATTCGCCGCTGTCGGGATCGGTCCAAGTGATGCGCCGGATGACGCGGCCGGTGCTGGAAGGAGCGACGAATTCGTCGCTGGTGACGCCTTGGTTGACGGAGGTGGGGGCGATGTCCTGATAGGCCACGCGGGTGAGGTTGCTGTTGGATTTGGGACGGGTGATGAAGTAGATCCCGGCCTGGTCCTTGGCTTTTTGGAGATAGCGGTAGTCGATGATGGCGCGGTCCCAGACGAGGATGACGGGCCGGCCTTTGGGGGTGCCGCCGCGCAGGGCGTCCCAGGCGGCGCGCTTGATGACGGTGATGTCGTGTTCCTTTCGTTTAAAGGTAGGATCACAGAGGTCAAGGTGGCGGATGGCCTGGGTGCGCAGGTTGATGTGGTAGACGTGGCCGGTGGCGTGTTTGGTGCCTTTGGCACTGCGGGGATCGTGGGCGGCGGCGGCGTGCCAGTGGCCGTCGCCGCCGAAGAGTTCGTAGGAGTCCAGTTCGCCGAAGCTGGCGAAGGGATCGTCCATGGTGCGGGTCATGAGGCGGGCGAGGGCTTCGTTGAAGGCCTGAAGGTGCTGGAGGCGGCGTGGGCTGGCGAGAGCGTCGAAGAAGCTGGAGCGGGCCGGGGTGCGGGCGATGGGGCATTGGTGGGCGTCGAGGAAGGCGCGTCCGCTGGCGTCGGCCCCGAGGATCCGGGAGGCCCCGATGAGGAGCCACTCGGAGTCTTCGATGCCGTGGCAGGTGCGGCCGAGGTGGGCGGGGATGCTGAGCTCGAGGAGTGGTTTGAAGAAGGCTGCGGCGAGGGGGAAAGAGAGGGATGGGGCAGTCATAATAACCATAAAACAGCTATCCTAGCTCTTTATGACGCAAGGGGGAATCCTCTCAAAATGGCGGTTTATCCGCTTTGGAGGAGGGCCATGCAGACCGCCGCTCCGTGCCTTGGCGGCAGGATGGAATCTGCCGGGTATGGCGGTAGCAGTGGAAAAATTCAGCCACGCACTGGCGAGGCAATGTTGTCTCTAATACGCTTAACGCCAATTATTTACAACCAAACCCGGACACAGTTACGAAAAATGCAATTTCCCAGCTAAATTACGAGGAAATCGAGACCTTCGAGCCCATCAAACCTCCCTGGCAGGCTATCCGCGCTTGGATACTAGCCAACGAGGACGAATCCCTAATCGATACGACCAAACTCTGAGATCAAACCACCGGCACGGGGTGGAAAACCCCGGAAACCGATCCCGGAGATGGACGCACTCCCGTCCTCGAATACACCTGACGCCCAAGGCCACCTACTCGAAGCAACCCGCCGAAATGGCCCCAAAACACGCTGCCAAAAATAGCTTGGCAAGGCGGTCGGGAATGGTTTGCTCGAGTGTCGTTCAAATTCACCATGAACCAAGCTGATACCCTATGCCACGGGCCGAATTCAGCCGTCCGGAACCCCTGTCTCCGTGCGGTTCATCATTCTTCCATCAAATTTCAACCTTTTCCCGCCCCTCCCTCCCCCCCAGACCCCCGCTCTCCCCGTTCCCCGTCCCGCCAATGACGCCACCCGCGAAAAGCAAATTCCTTTCAGACCAGCGTGCTTAAGATGGGGCGGGCAGGTGGCTGGACCTTGGGATCCCGCTCACGCTTGCCAGGCAATGTGCACCTTCAATCATTGACATGACTGCCGGAGCAGCCGATGACTCAGTCCTTAGCTCCACCAAGTCCCTATTTTGCTGAGGTGGCGCTAGGTCGAAAAACCAGCCTCGCCATCCCGCCCCGCCGGGGAACGCTCCACCTGCGCGAACTCATCCAATCTCACCGCCCCTCTCCTTCCTCATGAAAAAAGCCCCCATTTTCCTGGCTTGCCTGATGATAGGCGCTTGCGTCGGCCAGGGGGTCTCTGCTTCGCCAGACTCCGATTCCACAAAGGCAGCTGCCGCGATCCAAGGCGTAACCGCCAGCGGGGATACGCCCCGGCCGGAAACAGGGTTTTTATCCCTCTTCGATGGTAAGTCGCTGGATGGATGGAAAGCGCTGGACATGAGTTATTGGTCGGTGCGCGATGGGGCCCTCACCGGTCAGTCGACTCCTGAGCACCCCTGTAAGTCGAACCAGTTCATCGTGTGGCAGGGCGGGGAGGTCATCGACTTTGAATTGAAGCTCAAATTCCGCGTCACCGGCAATGGCTGTAACTCAGGGGTGCAGTTTCGCAGCGTGATCAGACCCGATGGCCTCGCGGTCGGCTACCAGGCAGATATCTTTCAAAACGGTCCTTACCTGGGTGGTATTTGCGACGAACTTCACACCCGCCAAGGGGATGAATTGCTCACCGCCAATGGCAAAAAAACGGTCATCGATGCCGCCGGACGACGGACCGTCACCGCCCTTGGTCAGGCCGCCGCCCTGAAGCCGGATGGCGAATGGAATGACTATCAGATCACAGCGATTGGGAACTTGATTACCTTGAGCATCAATGGCGTAAAATGCTCGGAACTTACAGATATGGAAGCAGGGTACTTCGATCTCAAAGGTATCCTCGGTTTGCAACTGCGATCAGGGGAACCCATGACAGTGCAATTTAAAGACATCCTGCTGATGCAACGCTAGTCCTTGCAAGCCGGCTTGGCCTCCGCCTTCTGTTCGGGGCTGATTGAAATCCGCGCGGATGAGCCTGCCTTCCTCCGGGTTTTTTACCAAGGCATCCCCACGCTCGACGAAGGAGAAAGCCAAAACAAATTACCTGGCAATTTGCTTTTATTCTCCCCT
>CAJBME010000305.1 GCA_903954065.1 uncultured bacterium | reverse complement strand
TGGCAAGCTTCAAGCGTCGGCCCGGCCACCACAGCAGTCGCATCTGTTGTTCAAGCTGCGTATTTCGAGATTGCCACTCGGCCTCGGACGCTGGCTGGCTATTATGGGTCGGCATGTGACGCTGCGAAGTTGGGCGAACGTCAGAGGACACAGAACCCCTGACCGGGGGCGCGGCATCGACTGCTGGTTGAGGGTGGAATGGTCATGACGGATTAAACTCGCGGCGAGTCAGGGGTTCTGTGCTCCGCCTTGTTCGCTTTTCTATTTTTTATTGGTCGGCGCAATAGCCTTCTCGATCTTCTTCGCGGGAACGGCAACGGAGCCTACTTCGAACTTGTAGAAGTTGGCTGCTAGCTTCCGAGCGTCCTTGTGTTCGGTAGTGAGGTAAGTCGCGACAAAGAAGTCTCCTTCGCCAATCTGGATGGTGTAGAACAGCGGCAGAGGTCGTCCGTCGTGCTTGAGATCACGGTCGTCCAAGGGAAGTTGAATCTTCCGGCCAAGACCCTTCGAGAGATATTCTTCCAATTGCTTGTGTGCCATCAGGTAGCAAGAAAAGGGAGGATATGCCAGCTTGTCGGGTATCTTCTTCTCAGAGAGATTGCAAATGATGGTCACCGGCGATTGCCCGTCGTCGGGGTCATCGTCCTTCCAGTTTTCGGAGAAAGGCGTGGTTCCCTTCACCTTGGTGTATTCCGCAAGGATTTGGCCGATCTGGCGAATCGCAGCGACATGCTCATCGGCAGTCTTGTCTGCAAACGCCGCTGGTGCGCAAAGCGCGAATGAAATCAGGGCTGCTAAGTAGGTTTTCATTTCTGTAGCGAACGATCAAGCTCAGCGACCGCCGCCGGAAACGCCCGGTCGGCTGCAATAGTCGCTGACAAATCATCTGAACCGTCCGCCTGCCCAGCGGGGCGGCGGTTCGCTGCAGCGCTCTGGTTAGGCCACCGTGTCGTCTGTCTCTCATCTCGAAAAAGTGAGGCTGCGCCAATCAGCGCAAAGACCACCAACACTGCGAACAAGCCAACCGCGACGGGGCGCATCAACGGCGCGAAACTCGTAGTGCCAGCACTCCCACCGAGAACTTCAAGTGCGCGACCGTCCACTCTCAAGCTCGCTCCGTCAGATGCGGTGATGACGATGGCATCGCTGGGGAACACCGTGGACAACACTTCCGAGCCGATGAAAGCAAGCAGTGACGCAACAAGCATCACAAGACCGATGGTAAGCCATCTGAGAACGTGTTGTTTTTTCATAACGTGTGCGAAGTGGCCTAACAGTTTTATTATGCGACCGTCACCTTTTGTCCTGGATATGCGACCGTCGCATAACTGGTGCAAATGCGACCCGGAGGGGCAGGGCTTCGCGTGGCGCGTTCATGGTGATTTTTTAGCAGAGAAATGCTGGGGAGCCAAGGGGAAACTGTGGATTGGCGCCTGGAAGGAATGGGTTAGAGGTCGAGTGGGCTGGGGGCGCCTGCGCCTGGGCGATCGAGGAGGTGGAGGTAGATCATGGTGGTTTCGACCG
>CAJBME010000304.1 GCA_903954065.1 uncultured bacterium | reverse complement strand
GTGTTTTGAGCCGAGGCCGCCGGCGGGATTCGAAGAAGTGGTTTCGTATCCGTGTTTTGAGGGATGTGGCCTAGGGGCCAAGTGTGGAAACCGGGGCCGACGTACCCGGCTACAGCGGCGGCTTGGCCGCCTGTGCCGTGGTTTCGGATCCGGATCTTTTGGTAGCCAGACCGTCCCGGTCTGGATTGTTTTCATTTCCAGCGCGAGACGCTCTGGCTGCTTACAAACCCAGAGCGACGCCCTGGGCTTTCACATTGCGCCCCGTTGGGGCTGGGAAGGCGTGGTTCGTCGCGCGGCCTCTTCCCTTTGGACACGGGGCCCACCAGACCGAGGGGGCCTTTTCCATGCTCACCCGCAGGGTGATTGCTGAATTGTTCCTATCAATCTCTTAATATGCTGAAATTTATAAACTTGCAGATTTTTCGTTCGTTCGTCATTCCTGCTTTCAGGTTTAGCGAGTGTTCATTTTGAGTCGGAGGAAGACGTTTTGGTTGGTGGTGAGCGGTTGGGCGGTGCGGTAGACCATGGTGGCGGTGCCATCGCCATTATTTGACTCGCTGACGAGGATACCGGCCCCGGCCTGCCACTGGCTGGCGAGCAGGCTGGATGAGCTTTCGATGTCATAGGTGACGTCATCTGCGTCGAGGCGTCGGTGGAAGGTGATGGTGGGGAATACGCCATTGGCGGGGCCGGCGGCGAAGTATGACAGAGCGGCGGTCGGCAGCGGGCTGGTGGATGGTACGGATGGGGATGATCCGAGGGCGTATTCCGCGAATGTTGTGAGTCCGTCGCCATCCGGATCGGCCTCATCGGAGGTTGCGCCTATTTCGTTTTTCCAGGCGGCGTAGGTTGTTCCCTTGGTGGTGCCTGGGCGTCCCAGCCGGTTCGCGCTGGACCGCCAGTTGGCGGGATGGCTGTGATTAGGATTGGCGGAAGGATTGAGCAGGATCAATGAATACCCTTCTCCATCAGCGCCTTCTGGCCATGGATCATTATCCTCGTAGGTGAACTCCTTGATGATGGAGCCATTTTCCGCCGAGAGGCGGATGGTTTCGCCCAGATTATCCAGACGGCCTTCGTACGGTCCTGTTAGCGGGGTGACCAGTCCGTAACGCGCGGTGGTGGCGGCCGGATTGGCAGCGATCACTAGGCGGCCGCCGGGAGGCAGTACTACTTCGCGCATGGTGTTGCTGAGGATACGATTGACCGCGCCACTGAGAGTCACTTTAAAAAGGTCTACATTGAGCGAACTGATGTTGAGGAGTTCAATGAATTCAAAATCCGATGAGGCATAGGCCGCTTCGGCGGCATTTCGCGATCCGGATGGATTATACGCAAATTCAGAAACCACGATGTTGGCGGCGCTGGCGGGCACGCTGTCTGTGAAAAACGAGGCTTCGTTCAGGGCGGACCAGGTGGTGCCATGCAGGACGCGGGTGCGCAAGGTGGTGCTCGCCGCCAGCGGTACCGGAGCAGTGTACGTCTTGCCGGTGGCGCCGCTCAGCGTTTCGGTTTCAACTTGTACGCCGAAAAGAAGATCCGCATTGGTCGGCGATTGGTTCATGACATGAAAGGCCAAGACATTCGCCCCCGGCTTCAATAGCTCGGCAAAATTTGAGATCACAATCTGCTCGGGCACGATCGATATGGTGTCGGCGCGCGTGGACGAGCTCGACGATGTATAGGTGGGGACATGGCTGGCAATGACGGCTTTGCGACTGATTTCCTGACCGTTCAGATACGCGATAAAGCCGTCATCATACCGAACGCGCAGGCGAAAGGTGTCGATGGCCTCCAATTGACTGGGGGTCAGTGAAAATGGCAGCCGCACATAGACGGTGCTGGTGGACGTGCCGGTGGACGGTTGCATGGCCGCCTGCAGGTTGGTTTTGATGAACGGGGTGAAACTGGTGCCGGTGGGACGCCCCGTCGGGTTAAATCCGAGCCCCATGGGACCTTCCATCCACGAGGCGGCATTGGCCGGGCCGGCCACGCTTGTCCAGTCAGCAATGGAAAGCGTGCTGCCTCCGTTTTCCACGGTGGGAACGAGATAGCTGGCGTTGGCCGATTCCGGGATCAACAATGTCGGTACAAACCCGCCGCCCACCGGGCGCGGATCCGATCCGTCGGTCGAGTAATAAATCGTTCCTCCCACGGCATTAGGGTTGGTCAGGACCACCTGAAAACCAGGCGCCACGCTGCCGCCCCGCTGATTCATAGCCGGTGGATCGATCACGGGGTAAAATCCCTTGCTACGCGCCTCGGTGATAAACTGAGTGCTGCGGGTGTTGAACCAGTTGCGCGTGCTGGTGCGGGCGCTGCGCCAATGCGAAGCATTGCGTGCGGGGCTGGTCTTGGCATCCCCCCAGCGGGCGGATTCAGCCATGATGCCAGACTCGACTTGGCTCGCACGCACATCGAGCCGCGCCTGATTTTTGGCGGCAGTCAGCGGACCATCATGAAAAAAGTGGCGGTACATGTGGTCCGCAAAACGCATTCTGTATTCGGGGGAGGCGGAAAGGTCTTGATGAAAATACTGTGGATTGCTGTGAGTGATTTTGTTCCAGTTTCCACTCAGGGGGTTTTCAAATGGGCCCCATCGATCCCCGGCGCCCCCGGCATTGAGCGAATGTTCGGCATCGTGTTGAATGGAAACAAAGCCGAGCTGGCCGGTGCGGTTGCGCATGGCATAAAAATTATTCGGATTGCTTCCTGATCCGGTCAGCGGGGAGTCGGCATTTTTTGCCAGAATGACGACCATCATGTAATCGATGAGGTTATCGACATCGAGCAAGGCGGGCTCGGCAGATGGGGTCCGGCCGTCGGCTTGCAGTCCCATCAGGCGGTAGTAGGAGGCGCGTTTTTGCTCTGGGGTGGAGACCAGCGACTGGGCGGGGATGGCCGGATTTTTGTCCATGTTGATCCAGTAGGCGGCACGGGTGCCGTTCCAGAGTTTTTTCCACGCGGTTTCGGTGCCGTCCGGGCGGGTCAGGAATTCGCCGTCTGTCGCCTCCGTCGTGTATCCCCCCGGGCTGCCGGTATGTTTAATGACGTCAAAGTCGTCTTTGTCGCCGCCAATATATGTCTCGCCAAAGGCCGCTTCCGCTCGCTCCTGAATCTGGTACAGTCCCCAATACACCCCGTTTAAATACAAATGAACGAATCGTCCGCGCGTCGCCGGATGCCCCAGCGCCAGCTGCGCGTCCCGACTCCAAATTTCCCGCAGTCCATTGTGCGCCGGATCCCCGTGAAATGACCACGAATAGTTCTGTGAACATTGAATGTCGAACGCATCAAATTCACTGGCCCCCGCGCTTCCGAAAACAGGGTAATTCAGTTTTCCCGCGCCATAGTCACTTCGGAAAAAGATGCGGAAAGAATGCTTCGGGTTGTCCGGGCTGCGGCTGTAACCGCCGCGAATGCGGGTGCCACAGAGAGCACTGAATCCGCCCTCGGGCGTGTTCGGGTCGCCCAGCATCTCAATCGAAGCCATGCGCTCCCATGTCCGACCATGGCTGCCCGGATGGGTATAGATGCCAGTGGTGGCATGAAAAAGATTGGGCACATCCGTCGTCAGAAAAACCGAGGGCAGCGCGGCCAGTGCCGCCTTGACTTGGGCCGGTCCGCCCAAGGTGGCGTTGGCGTTGTTCACAATGCTGCGGTCCATGCCATAATCGATGACCTGCCCGGCTACCGATCCGGGATTCGGCCACTCCGGGCCGGGCTTGGCGCGATACGGAGCCGTCGGGCCGCCTTGGGTCAGAACATCATCGAGAAAAACATAGGTATGGGTGTCAACATTCGTCGGCTCGTATCCGTCCCGCAGCGCCAGCGCCCGGACCACCGTGGTTTTGCTCAAGGTTAGTGGGCTTTCATAAATCAATCCCTGGGTCGCCGTCGGCGTGCTCCCATTCAGCGTGTACCGAATGACCGCGTCCGGCGTGGTCGTGCTGAGGGTCAGTTGAATCGGCGCGGAATAAAACCCCCGCTTGGGGAAAAATCGAGTGTCGGCCACATGGCCCTCCACCGCCGTCGTCGTGTTAGCGCCACCGGGCGTCGGCGTGCGGAAAAACCGCGGAGCACTGGCATTATGGCGGCCCGACGACAGTCCAGGGGCGAGCAAAAACGAGGGATCAGCCGCCGTGATATTTAACCCATGAAAAGCCAAGGTGTTCGATCCCGCTTTGAGCAGCGACCCAAACCTCGAGAGATTAATTTTTTCCGTCAGCAGGGTGTCGGTCAGCGATCGTTCGGCGGTCGCGGTAGCATTAAAGGCGGCTGCCACCGGCGCCTGACGGCGGGCGACTTCGACCCCGTTCAAATACGCGATGAATCCGTCGTTATAGCTCATGGCCAGATCCAGCGTGGCGGCGTCGGCTGGGTTGGGGACGGTGAACGGAAGCCGTACATATGCGGAGGCATTGATGTTGAGCATCTTTGCGCTCAAGTCAGTCGCGATGATCGACTGGCCGGTGCCGGTGGGAGCGAGGACCGGCAGGCCGCCTTCGGCGGTGTCGCCGATCAACCTGAAAAGATTGGAGAAGCTGGCGTGGGTTCCGCGGGCGGCGGAGAGTTCGACTTCATCACCACCGGTATTGTCGAAGTAGGTAAGGATGATCGAGTGGTTACCGGCGCTGAGGGTGCGGGTGATGATGGAATCAGCGGGCGCGCGCAGGCCGTTCACGCTCATGACGGCGGTATTATCGATGCGCAGTCGAAAGCCTTCGTCGGAATTGACATGGAACGTGTACGCGCCGGTCACGGGGATGACGAGGGTGGCGGTGGCGCGCATGGCGAAATTCGACTGGTCGCCGCCATGCAAGGTGGGGACGCCGTCGCCGAAGCGACCGTCAGTACCGGTGGATCCGGTGACATTGACCATCGGGGCCACCGCGGTCAGGAGCGTGTTGGTGCCGGCGGCATTGAGCAGTGTTTCGGCGGCGGTGATGGTGGTCACGGCGGTGGTGGACAGCCGCTCTTCGATGAAAAACCCAGGTGTTGGCACGCCGAATCCGAGGTGGGTCGTGGCGCTGGTCCATTCCGGGCCAGGGACAAAGTCAGGTGACGTCCAGCTCGTGCCAGCCATGGCCGCCGTGGGAATGGCCACGTGGGAGGACGCTCCCGCCGCCAGCAGGGTCGTGGCCGTAAACGGCGCTCCGAATGCTTCCCCGTCGTCCAAGGCCGGAAAAGCCGGACTATACGCGCTGACCCGGGTCGAGCCGTCTGGCTTGATCAACGCCAGATATTCGCCGCCAGAGGCCAGCGAGAAATTCGTATGCAGCCGCTGCGGGTCGGTCGTGCGGTTTTTGCTGGAGGCCCATACGACCAGAAACCCACCCGGGGGCAGACTGACGCCCGCTGGAAAGGCCCATTTTCGCGGATTCGAGCCGTTGTCCGTCAAGTGCCAGCCGGAAAGATCAACCGTTTCCGCATCCGGATTGTGCAGTTCAATCCAGTCCGAGGCCTCGCCGTCCTCGTCTAACTGGCTGCCATCATTGGCCGCCACCAGCTCTGTGATCAGCGGCTCCGCCCGCAGCAGAGATGGGAGCAAAGCCCCCGCCAGCAGGATGACAACCGGCCAGATGGACCCGCGCGCACAGAATGATCGATTCATAAAATGAAAACAGGCAAACACCGTCGTGTGATCGATCACCCAACGACTCGCGTCTCCCCGCAATCCATCAGTCTATCGGACGGGCCGCTTCCTCGTCAACGGTCGCCGTCACTAAAAAAAACACCCGGTCCAAGGACCGGGTGTTTCCAAACAACAACAACAACGACAAAAAGAGGGCACCACCGCGGTCACTGCCGCAGCCGCCAAGAAGGACTAAACCTCTTCGCCGACAGCATAACGGACAAACCGACGAATCTGAATGTTTTCGCCCAATTTCATGATCTGCTGCTTCAACAGCTGTTCGACTGTCGTGTCTGGATCTTTGATGAATCCTTGCTCGAGCAAGGCAATGCTGCTCAAGAACTTGTCCACTTTGCCTTGGACGATTTTGTCGACCACGGCCGCTGGTTTGTCTTTGATTTGAGCCGAGGCAATTTCCCGCTCCTGCTCGATCAGTTTTGGATCAACCTGGTCGCGGCTGACGACTTTGGGGTTGGCCGCCGCAATGTGCAGCGTGACGTCTTTGACGAAATCCCGGAAGGCTTCGTTCTTGGCTACAAAGTCGGTCTCGCAGTTGATCTCAATCAACACACCGACTTTCCCCTGCATGTGAATGTAGCTGGCGATCACGCCTTCTTTGGTGGCACGGTCAGCCTTGGCGCCAGCCTTGAGCTCACCTTTCTTGCGCAAGGCCGTGATGGCCGCTTCGATGTCACCCTGGCTTTCAACCAAGGCTTTTTTGCAGTCCATCATGCCGAGTCCAGTTTTTTCGCGGAGTTCGGAAACGAGTTTGGCGGATATTTCGCTCATAAATTGGTGACGGTAATTGGTGATGAAGTAATTATGAATTTTGGGGCGGCTGACTGGCCGGGAAACAAGACGCCTCCGGCGCGGGCCGAAGGCGTACGACTGACGGAGGTGGCAGTTTCCCTGCCGTCAGTTCACGATAAACGGCCCACCCCCCATGGGGCGTTACTTGGCCGACAAAATCGCGTCGACCAATTTCTGCAAGATGATGCGGATGGAACGAATGGCGTCGTCGTTGGCCGCGATCGGGAAATCAACTTTGTCAGGGTCCGCATTGGAATCGACAAATCCGACGATAGGCACACCCAAACGCTGGGCTTCGGCCACCGCGATCACTTCACGAGCCGTGTCAACAATGACCATGGCGTCTGGCTTGCGGTCGAGTCCGCGAATGCCCAACAAGTTGCGCTGCAACTTGGAACGCTCGCGACCGAGGGCCGCCAGCTCAGACTTCGACATTTTCTTGAAATCAGGATGCTTCTCGATGTTCTCAAGATAATCCAAACGCTTGACCGATTTGCGCACGGTTTCCAAGTTGGTCAAAGTGCCACCCAACCACCGGTTGTTGACGTAATATTGCTTGGTGGCTTCCGCCGCTTCGCGCACGGCGTCCTGCGCCTGGCGTTTGCAGCCGACAAAAAGGATCTTTTTGCCGTCCCGAGCGAGCTTGCCCAAGAAAACCGAGGCTTCATCAATCTGCCGAACGGTTTCTTCGAGATTGATAATGTGAATGTTGTTCTTCTTGTCGAGAAGATACGGCTTCATTTTCGGGTTCCACTTCTTGCTCTGGTGGCCGAAATGAACGCCTGCTTCGACGAGTTCTTTGAGGACTTCGATGGACATGATGGAGTAGGTGCCGTCGTTCGCACGGGATGAAGTTCCAAGACAATTTAGAACCCGCTCAGCCTCAACAGGCCGATCCGCACGACGGTCGGTTTGATTTGAGTGATTTTCCCTGCAGCTCTCCGCACTCACGGAGGTGGCAAGGAAAGAAGAACCATGGCGGCCACCAGAAGAAACGCAACTGGTTAGTTTTGCGATGGGGGCGATGGGGAAGGGGATTGCCGTCCGGGGCAGTGGGGAAGGGGCGATGAGCGGGGCGCAGAAACAAAAAAGACCGGACCAAATAATGGGTCCGGTCTTGGCTGTGAAGTCAATTTCCAGTCGTTGACCGGTGAGCCCGGCGCTGGGTCGCTTAGAAGTGAACCACCACCCCGGCTTCCACGTTGTGGCCTTGAATGGAATCTTCGTCCAATTCGGTCTGGATATAACGATAGCCCAAGGTCAGATCGGTGGTCGGGTTGACCGAATAATTCATGCTGCCAAACCCCTGAAATCCAAAATTCCAGCCGTCCGTGGACAGGTCGTAATCGACACCCGCTACCTCATCGACACTGAATTCGGTCCAAGCCACCCCGGCGCCGGCGCCCAAAGTCAGGGATAAGGTGTCAGAAAGTTTGAAATCGTACGAGGCATTGAAGAAAAGTGGCACCGACTTGGCATCAGCATCGAGGTTAACGTCGCCCACATATCGACCGCGGAACAGCACGGACATTTCGTCCACACCGGCGGTATAATAACCAATCGAGCCGCCCAGACTGACGCCGTTGGCAAACTGGTAGCCAAAAGGAATGGTCGTACCCCAACCGACATCAAACTCAGCCTCCAATCCGACCGTGCCCACACTCGTGGTCGTCAAATAGCCCATGTCTTCGAGCCACAAGGCGCTGCCCTTCAGTCCAACAAACAAGCCGCCCGCCGCCGCCTCGCCACCATCATACAACGGGCTGGCCGCCGAGTCGCTGTACGGCGCAACACCCGCCACCGCGGAACTTGCCGCCAAAACGGCACTCAAAGTGAAGGCAATAAAATGAGTTTTCATAAGAATTAGGTAGGGATCAACTGCATGCGAGGCCCACTCTCGAACCTCCTTCAGCTCAACAAGAGCCTTAAATCGATAAAATATTAATATTTCCAAAATAATCAAGCCAATCCCGCGCAATTTTTAAAAATTTCCCTAAGGATGGTGTTCCCGCGCCGGGATCGTCGGAGAAACGTTCGGTGAGGCGCGCGCCACATCCCTCAAGATCCAAACACGAAATCTCCCTGCAGGCGGCCAAGCCGCCGCTGTAGCCGGGTCCGCTGGCCCCGGTTTCGACAATTGGCCTTCGAGCCACATCGATCAGGACAAGGCTCCGAAACCGCTTCTTCGCATCCGGTCGCCTGCCAAAAAGACGTTCGGAGAGACGTTCGGCGCCGCCACTGTAGCCGGGTCCGCTGGCCCCGGTTTTCACACTTGGCCCTCGGGCCACATCCCTCAAGACACGGCTCCGAAACC
>CAJBME010000303.1 GCA_903954065.1 uncultured bacterium | reverse complement strand
GTCCTTTCTGGCGTGGACAGAATACGGGGCGGCCGACGGGCGGCCGGTCATTTTTCTGCATGGCTGGCCTTCTTCGCGGCTGATGGGCCGAGTCTGGGAGGAGACGGCGCGCCGACGCGGGTGGAGGGTTCTGACGCCGGACCGTCCCGGGATCGGCCGATCGCCCTCCAAGCCACACTGGTCATTCAACGAATGGCCGGCGGTTTTAGAGAGGTTTTTGGATGAACGCGGGATCTCGCAATGTCCGGTGATTGGGCTTTCTGGGGGTGGTCCCTATGCCTTAGCGAGCGCGGTCCACCGGCCATCCCGGGTTTCGACGGTAGCGGTCATCAGCGGAGCGCCGCCGCTGGACGACCCGGCCGATCACGCATTAATCCTCAAAGAATTTCGCATACTCGCTGCCATCGAGCGTTCAGCGGCTCCGCTGATGCGCTGGGGGTTCCGCTGCGTGGCGCAGGTCCTGCGGCGGGCGGACGTCCCGTGGATGCGTCGCCTGTTGATGACTTTTGGGCATGTCCCGGACGAGGCTTTTCTCGCGTCACAGGCGTCCACGATAACGTTGACGGCCGGTCTGGAGGCATGGCGCGGAGGCGGGACCGGGGTCTTGAATGAAGGACGGCTTTATCTGCAGGCCTGGGGGTTCCGACCGGAGGACATCGCGCTGCCAGTCGCTTTCTGGCATGGCTCTCGAGATCCATTTTTCCACCCGTCACTGGCGGAAAAACTGGCCCGACGCGTTGCGGGGGCGGTCTTTCACCTCGTGCCGGGCGAGGGGCATTTCACGCCGGTTTATGTCGTGCAGGAAGCGGTATTCGACTGGCTGGAGCAAGCGGCAGCCTCGTCGTAGCAGGCTTCCAAGACGGCCGTTTGGGCGCGACGTTCGAAGGTGGACATGACCGCGGACCGGGCTGCCGAGCCCATGGCGGCCAGCTGCGCGGGCTCGCGCAGCAGCGCGAGAGCGGCGGCCGCCAAAGCCTGGGCATCGCGCTCAGCGACCAAGTACCCGCTCACGCCATCGGTGACGGCTTCCGGGATGCCGCCATGCCGCGTGGCCAGCACCGGCAGGCCGGTCGCCATGGCTTCGAGCAGACTATTGGGCACCCCTTCGCGGTTGCCATCAGGGGGCGTCTCGCTCGGGTGGAAAAACACATGGGCCGACTGCAGGATGTCCCGCACCGCCTCCGGCGCCAGAAACCCGGGAAATTGGACCCGGTCGGCCACGCCCAGCGACCGGGCCAGCGCCTGCAGCGAGGAGGCCAGCGGCCCGTCGCCAATCAGAATCAATTCGGCGCCGGGAAACGACCGGCTGATTTCGGCAAACGCGCGCACGGTTGTCATGAGGCCTTTTTTTTCCACGAAGCGGCAGGCCTGCACGAAGCGCCAGCCTTCTTCCGCGGGGGGCAGCAGCCGCGGCACCGCTGGAGGAGACCAAAATTCCAGCGGCACGCCGGTTCGTTGCAACCGCAGTTTTCCGCGCGGACACCCCGCGGCCTCCAAATCCTCCAGCAGCGCCTCCGACCGGGCCAACACCAACGCCGCATGACGAAAAACCTCGCGCAAGGCCGCCCGCTCGACCCCCACCCCAACATCCGCCCCGTGAAAACTCACCACCACCGGAACCGGACACGTCTGCAATACCCCGAGCCAGCGCACCGCCTGATGCCCGAAATAAATATGCAACACCTGCGCCTCAAAACGCCGGACTTGATATAAAAATTCCTTCACCTCGCCCAGCGTCGGGGGAAGATGCGGCCGCCCCATCACCGACCGGTGCCAGAGTCGACGCGGCCAACGCCAGACTGACTTCGGCAATACCCGCAGCTTCTTCTCCGGCCAGGGGAAAAGCTCAGCCTGATCCCGCCGATGCGTCATGACCCGAGCTTCCCACCGGCTCAAATCACTGAGCTGGCGGTAAATGTGTTGCATGTCGGCCTTAAGAAAGTCCGCACAGTAGCTGGCCACCACAGGCATGAATAAAAAAATCGAGGAAACGACCTGTCACCATGAAGGAAAGATGGACAATGGGAAGGCAAATCCTCACCGCGCTTCCATCGCGCCCGCTCGCATTTGAACTTGCACCCTCGTTCTTGCTTTCACCTTGGCCCTTCCGCCTTAGACCTCATTCATGATCACGTCCGCCCAGTTCTTTCACCACCCCGAGACTTTCCGCACCCAGAGCGGTGAGTCGCTGCCCGGTTTCACTCTGGCCTACGAATCATACGGCGAGCTGAACGCCGACGCCTCCAACGTCATCCTCCTCTTTCACGCCCTCAGCGGCACCGCCCACGCCGCCGGCCGATGCGAAGCCGTGCCCGGCGTCGGTGATCGCTGGACCGAAGACGTGCGCGATGGCTGGTGGAATGACTTTATCGGCCCCGGTCGACCGCTCGATACTCAGAAATATTGCGTCATTTGCGCCAATTACCTCGGCGGCTGCTACGGCTCAACCGGTCCGTCATCCATCAATCCCGCCACCGGCCAGCCATGGGGATCACAGTTTCCACACCTCTCAGTCAATGATGTCGTTCGCTCCCAAGTCCTCCTCCTCGACTCCCTCGGCATCAAAAAATTACACGCGGTCGTGGGCCCGAGCATCGGCGGCCTCATGGCGCTGACCTTCGCCACCCTCCACCCGGACCGCGTCCGGCTCGTCATCCCCATCGCCAGCGGCGGCGCCACCACCGTGCTCAACCGGCTCGCCCTCTTCGAACAAATCCTCGCCATCGAAAACGATCCTCACTTTTTCGGCGGCGATTATTACGCCGGAGAACCGCCTACCTACGGCCTGGCCCTCGCCCGCATGATTTCCCACAAAACCTTCGTGCACCTCGACACCATCGAAGACCGCGCCACCGGTGATGTGAAACAACCTGAGGACCAACTGTCATGGTACCGGCTGCGCGACCAGGTCGAAAGCTACATGCTCTATCAGGGGAAAAAATTCGTGAGCCGATTTGATGCCAATTCTTATCTGCGGTTCTGCGAGATGTGGTCGAGCTTCCATCCATTGCGCGACGCTGGGGTGGACACTTGGAAGGAGCTGCTCACTCCCTGCAAAGAACATGGCCAACAGTTCCTTATTTTCAGCATCGACAGTGATTTCTGCTTCTATCCGGAAGAGCAGGCGGCCTTGGTCAAACGCCTCCGCGAGGCGCGCGTCGCGGTCCATTACCACACCGTCCACAGCGACAAAGGCCATGATTCATTCCTACTGGAACCTGAGCTCTACACGCCATTCCTCACCTACGCGCTGGAAGTAGCCCGGGTGGCCAAAGACCAAGCGAATCCCTAATAAAACAAAAAGGGCCACCAGTTTTTTATCGGCCGGCCGTCAGCGTCTTTCTGCCGGTTGTCGAGACCGGGCATGTTCTGCCGCCAGTACACCAGCCAGGGCCCCATGCAGTCCGGTGCCATCTCACGATACTGACTGAAGGCGGCATTGGTAAACGGTTTGGCCACGTCCCGCCCCTCCGGACCGCTGCCGATGCGCCAGTCCTCGATCGTGGAAAGCACCGGGGCCGTGTTGTCCAAATCGTAATGACGGCGCCCATTGGGGGGGAAATGCGCATTGCCCCCAGTGCAGACGTACGAATCAATCTTGAATTCCGTCACTCCATGGCGGGCAATCAGGGTGCTGGCATCCGGATACTGAACATCTGAACGGCCGTATTGGACACCATACAGGCTGTCAAAGGGCGCCTTATACTTCTCCTTGAGGTTAAAGCCGGCATAATCACGGAAATAACGAGTGAAATAAGGAATGGCTTCCGCGCTCGACATCCCTTCCAGTCCGTGAGCCAGACTCTCGAGGAAACACCCCACCCCGCGGCTCGCGTTGATCGCGCCAATCCGCACCGAACGCCCAGTCCATGGCTGCGCCGGGTCCCCGCCGTTACCCGCTTGCACAAAATCACCCGGGGTCGACTTGAAGGCCGCGTCATACCTCGGTTTCAGCTCGACCACTTCATACGCACCGATCCACGGAGATTCCGGCGCACCCGACAAACAAAGCCAGACTTCATGGCAGTAACCTCGATCCAATAATTCATCGAGCCGCAAAAACCGGTCGTCCTGCTGCGGGTCCTTCACGCCAAAGTGACGCGCAAACTCGTCGCTGAAAAAGGCGGCATACCTCATGTTAAAACCATCCCGGGCCGTCGGGTCTTTGAGCGGAACCAGCCGCGAATCACCCGTGGTCCGGTCGCGGTCGCGCAAATCCACACACTTGAAAATTTCATACTGCAAAAACACCGGCGCCTCCGCATTCGCATATCCATGATAACGACTGGATTCGGCCACCGCCGCCCGCAACCGCGTCACCAACTGCTCAAGATGCGCCTCATCATGCTCGTTGGAGAAATTGACCAGTAAAACGCGAGGTCGCATCTGCCGGATCCGATCATGGTTCTCCACCAGCCAGCGGTCGCCATTGGCTCGACTCGTCTGGTTCGGCCAAATCGTTTGATCCTCAGGATCATGGGTCAAAACAGACTCGATCGAAGCCGCCGCCCGCCCCGCTTCAGGGGCCGCCACCAGCTGGCCCCAGACCACCCCGAAAATCGCGAGAAAAAACATCGTCTTCATGATTAAACGGCCACCAAGACCATCCCACACCTTGGCCCAAAAACCCTCTCTGCAACCGGTTATCATCCCACGAAGACCCGGGAAAACCCAAAAAGCCCAGCTTCAGCCGACCCCCGGCGACCACAAATCAACCGCCCATCCGCTCCCGGATGCCAGCGAATCCACTTTCTTCTTTGCGCGAGAGCAAGGCGTGGTGTTTATCCACTCTTCGCATGAGCGAATCCCAACCCGGTCGGAAATTTCAACGCGTCGTTCTTAAATTGAGCGGCGAAGCGCTGCGTGAAACTGGCAGCCAAGACAACATCTCGCCTGAAATCGTCGAGGGCATTGCTGTGCAAATCCGCGATGCTTGGACAAAAGGTGTACAAATCGCCATCGTCGTCGGCGGCGGCAACTTCTGGCGCGGCATCACCGCCCAAAATCGGGGCATGGATCGCGCCACCGCCGACTACATGGGCATGCTGGCCACCGTCATGAACTCGCTGGCCCTGCAATCAATGCTCGAGGCCCACCAAGTGCCAACCCGCGTGCTCAGCGCCATCCGCATGGACAACGTGGCCGAACCATTCATCCGGCGCAAAGCCGTCCGCCACATGGAACAAGGACGCGTCATCATCTTCGCCGCCGGCACCGGCAATCCGTTTTTCTCCACCGACACCACCGCCGCCCTGCGCGGAAGTGAGATCGGCGCCGATGTCATCCTCAAAGCGACCAAGGTCGACGGCATCTACGACGCCGATCCCATCAAAAATCCAGATGCGACCCGCTTCGAGCGCATTACGTTCCAAGAATGCCTCCAGCGTCAGCTCAAGGTCATGGACGCCACCGCCTTCAGCCTCTGCGAGGAAAATAACAAACCGATCATCGTTTTTGACATGGGCCCCGCTGGTAATGTGCGCCGCGCCCTGCTCGGTGACCCCATCGGCACCTTCGTCTCCGCCTGATTCACACCGGGCCCGGGCCCACTCGCCCGCCCGCCCCATCGCATCCCACGACCCACACCCCCCGCCATGGACCCAAAAACCATCCTCGCCTCCACTCAGGAAAATATGAAAAAAGCCGTCGAATTCGTCCTCCACGAATTCAATGGCGTGCGCACCGGCAAAGCGTCACCCGCCCTCGTCGAAAGCGTCAATATCTCCGTGAGTATCTACGGCGGTACCCACATGAAGCTGAAACAGCTCGCCGCCATCTCCACCCCAGACTCGCGTACCATCTACGTCCAACCCCACGACCACAGCACCCTGCAAGACGTCGAACGCGGTCTGCGCGAGTCAAACCTCGGCCTCAACCCCATCGCCGATGGCAAACGCCTCCGCATCCCAGTCCCCGAACTCTCCGCGGAACGCCGTAAAGACATGGTCAAATTGATCAAACAAATGGCCGAAGAAGGGAAAGTGCGCGTGCGCGCCGCCCGCCGCGAAGGCATGGAAACCGCCAAAGCCTCAGAAAAAGCCGGGACCATGACCGAAGATGACCTCAAACGCGTCGAAAAAGACATCCAAACCGCCACCGACGCGTCCGTGAAAGAGGTCGATCAGCACACAGCCCATAAGGAAAAAGAAATCCTCACCGTCTAGGTGAGTTCAGGACCACCGCACAGAATGCGCGGAGCACGTCCCGCCCACCCATGAACTTCGCGCCCATCGTTGGTTTTTCGGTCATTTCTCTCTTTTCTGCTGCCTTCATCGTCCGCTGCTACAAGGCAGCGACGCCGGCCCAGCGGCCACTTATCATAGGCGCTGCCGGCGGGGCCGTGGCGGTGGCCGCCCTTGTCGGTCTGATGATCGGATGGCAGTGACGGGATCAATCGCCCCACATTTGCGTTCCGATGCCCTCGTCGGGAAGTTAACTTACCTGCGTAGTCGTTTCGTATTCGGATCTACTGTAGCCGTGGGTCGCTGACCCCGGTCGCGGCGCCGAACGCCTCTCCGAACGTCTTTTTGGCAGGGGACCGGATGCGAAGAAGCGGTTTCGCAGCCATTGTCTTGAGGGATGTGGCCTGAGGGCCAAGTGTGGAAACCGGGGCCAGCGGACCCGGCTACAGGGGCGGCGCCGAACGCCTCTCCGAACGTCTTTTTGGCAG
>CAJBME010000302.1 GCA_903954065.1 uncultured bacterium | reverse complement strand
GTCGCCCTGACGGGCGACCCGCTTTTTTTGCGCCCCGCCACTGTAGCCGGGGTCGCTGACCTCGGTTTCCACAATTGGCCCCCAGGCCACATCCCTCAAAAAAACGGCTCCGAATCCGCTTCCACGCTGCCGGGCCACGGCTCAAAAACACGTTCGGAGAAACGTTCGGCGCCGCGACCGGGGTCAGCGACCCACGGCTACAAAAGATCCGGATCCGAAACAACCACGCAGGCGGCAAAGCCGCCGCTGTAGCCGGGTACGCCGGCCCCGGTTTCCACACTTGGCCCCCAGGCCACATCCCTCAAAACACGGATCCGAATCCGCTTCCACGCTGCCGGGCCACGGCTCAAAAAGACGTTCGGCGCCGCGACCGGGGTCAGCGACCCACGGCTACAGAAGAGAAGAAACCTTGGCCGGCAGGCCACTGCCCTGCTTCCCCCTCAGCCTTCAGCCTTTCATCCCCATCACCCCTCAGCCAGTGCTACCCGGATCATATCGGCGGCGGCGTCGAGCTCGGCCGGTGAAGTACTGGCATTTTGGCGAGCAAAATCCAGGTCACCAATGGTATCGGCCGGCACCAAATGCAGATGCGTATGAGGGACTTCGAGCCCGGCAATCAACAATCCCACTTTCTCGCAGGGAAAAGCGTGTTGGATGGCCCGGCCGACTTTTTGGGCGATTTGGAACAGATGGGCCGTCAAGGCGGGGGGCAGGTCGAGCCAGTGATCGATTTCTGCGCGCGGAACGATCAGGGTATGACCTGGACGGATGGGGGCGATGGTCAAAAAAGCGACGCACTGCTCGTCCTCGTACACAAAGCGGCCGGGAATCTCGCGGTTGATGATGCGGGTGAAAAGCGTGGGCATAAGTCCTACCAAATCAGAGTCACCCGACGAGGATGCAAGCGACAAATATTCTCATCCGGTTTCCGTACACGCAGGAGCCTGTGTTGGGGCCTGCGTTGGACGGTGTCGTCGGAACGCACTCTCAAGGCTTTTTTTCGCTGATATCGTGATAGCGTCCTGGAGCAGGAGCCATCAGGCGGGTGACGGTGCCGTTCGGCCAGAGGACTTCTATGGCATCGACCGCGGTGGCCTCGCCCAGTCCGAAGTGAGCGGTACGCGCATGCTGGGCGGTAAATGAATCACCGGTCACCATGGGCTTGACCCAGGTCCGGGATCCACTGCGGGCCGTGACCACGGCTCCGTCTGGCGCCAGCATACCCGGTCCGCTCTTGAGGCGCACGCCAATCCAAGCATGGGGCGATTCATACTGGTTCCGCCAGACATGCAGCCGCTGGCTCATCGTGTCCGTCCGGTATTCGACCACCGCCAAATCAACCCGGCCATCGAGATCAAAATCCTCACTGAGCACCGCCCGTGCATCAAATTCATCCGCCGCGCCCATGAGAAACGCCAGATTCTCGAACCCCAGACCCGGCTTGTTGAGGAACAAAGCATTATGCTCAAAACCATTCCAGGAGTACTCGCGCCCCAGCTTCATCCCCAGTTCCTTTTGATAAAATTCATTCAGCACCGGATTCGGCCGTGACGTGCCCGTGTATAAATCATGACACCAGAATTTCGTGCAATAATCCTTGGCGCTCGTGCCACTCAAATGACCGTTGGAAATATACAAATCCGTATCGCCATCGAGATCAAAGTCCGCCGACGTACACCCCCACGACCAGCCCGTGCGCGCCGCGGTCGCGGCAAAGGCCGGCTGCTCCAGACGGTCGCCCCGAGAAACATACAATCGATTGCCATAACTCATCGGGGCCCGCATCGACGTATACTCGTCAAACCCCTCGCGGGCCAGACCCAGCGCATCGAGCCGCCGGGCGGTAGTCGAGCTCATGCCCACCATGTACAAGTCAACCCGACCATCGCCATCGTAATCGCCGAAGGTATGTGACATACCAAAACCATGTCGTTCATCCACGCGGCTCTCAGTCACATCTTCGAAGGTTCCATCTCCACGGTTGCGGTAATAATCAAGCCCGGAAAAGTCGGCCACCACCACCAGATCGAGATGCCGGTCGCCATCCATATCCAGCAATGAGGCGCTAAATGTGCGGCGGTTGCGCTTGGGAGCCAGCCCGGCCTGCTCGGTCCCATCCGAAAACATTCCAGCACCGTCGTTCATCAACAAAAAGTCAGGAAACCCGTCATTCGCATCATGGAACGGCGTCGGCATCGATCCCTCGGCATATGGCGCTTTCCACTGGCCTGCAAACACATCGAGATCCCCGTCCCCGTCGACATCACCCGCCGTCAACACATGCAGATTAGAAAATTTGCCATCGAAACACACCTTCGGCGCATCCGGAAAAGTTCCGTCCGCCCGCCCGGCGAAAAAGAGCAATGACCGATCCGGCTGCGACCCACCCAAATAGTCGACATAGCCGTCCCCATTCAAATCAGCCAGCAGCCCAGCCTCCATCGGCTGACGAATGCCCTGCGTCAAAAAATCGCGTTTCTCAAACTGGAAGCCGCCGCGGTTCATATAAACGAGGTTGCAGCCGGCTAAAATCAACTCGGACCGGCCGTCCCCGTCCAGATCATGAGCCATGATCGGACTGGCCCGCGGATACCGCTTAGGGGCCTCGACTTTGGGGTCGAGCACCATCTTTTTGTCCAGCGGCGCAGCGCCCTTGCGCGCGAACAACTTTAAGCCCGAAGCCTCGATCTCGTCAGCCACCGGCTCGGCCTTGGCCGCATCCGGCCGCTGCCACCGCACCTTGAGCTGACCCCGGATCTGCACCCTCTGGGCATTCGTGCCGAATACAGCATGGATCTCAAACGAAACCGTGGAACGCGCCGGAGCATCCGCCGTCGCCGGCTCAAACTTCGAATGATGCCACTCCGATTGCGCAATTTGCCACCCCGCCGCCTGCAACGCATCAATGCGACGGCTAAAATCATCGTGCGTCAATGACTGCAATGGTTCTCCCAATACCGCCGGTAAAATCCCGCTCACCCCCCAGTCAATCAACGCCGCCGGCGTAGCCGTGCCCAGCCGTAAGGTGGAAAATTGAAATTTCTTCAGCGCCGCAAATGGCGGGCCCGCCCGCATCGCGTCCCATAACCGAACAAAGGCTTGCTCGTGCCGCTGCGCCTCCACCTCGTTCACATACAACGTGGCATCAAGCTGCGCCCGCTCGCGGTCCAGATCACCCACTTTCTCCGCCGCCACCCCAGCTACCACCCCGGCCGATAAAAATAAAACCCCCGATACCACCGCCACCACGCCCCGCCGCCAGTCGCGAGTACCCAATCGAAAAGAACTCAAAGAGAAAGAAATCGAAGCCATGACAGTGTCCGGAAAACCACTCGATGAGTGGCAAGAAATTCTCATTTTGCTCAAGAACACCCCACCCTGTCAATACAGCCGCTCAATTATTCGATTCTTTAGCCTAAAAAGAAAACTCAGCGCCCGATGAGTTTAATCCGGAAGAAACGAGGGACCCGGCCGCTGGCTAGGCGCGCCGGAAACGGCACCGAAAACGCTTCGATGACCGCATCCTCCCCCGCCGGAACCATGGCCGCTAGGCTGGTTTCCCAGTCAGAGAAATCACTGCTGAACTGGACTTGGTAATCAAGTCCCGAATTTTTGCGACGCCCGAACAGCGCAGAAAATGAGAGCGGATTCGCTCCCCCCGTCGGTTGCAATGCGGGCATGCCCCGTTGTTGAATCAGGCCGCCAGCTACCGTCAGGGGACCGGTTTCGCTGCCATCGGCTTCGAGGCCGAAGGCGTAGGCAAAGAAATTCATCCCACCGGCGGCGGCGGGGTCGGTGGACCGTCCGTTTTGCTGCGCCCATTCTTGAAACGGAGTCATCACGGAGACGGTGAAGGTGCGCACGATCTGGTCGATCCCACCATTCGCGGTGCCGCCGGAGTCGCGGACGGTGATGGTGATGATCGCCTTTCCGGTCGCACCGGGCGCCGGAGTGACGGTGAGCGAGCCGACGGCGGCCGGACTTGAATACGTCACGACTGGATGAGGCACCACGTCCGGGTGGCTGGAAACAGCGCTGACCACCAGCGCCTGCGAGGCGCCGCCGCCGGCACTGATGCCGCTGAGCTGGACCGTCGCCCCACCGGCACCCGCGGCCGTCAACAACACATCGGCTACTGGATCGAGCGTCGGCGCCACATTCGAATCGTTGATCACCAAGGTCATGGTATCGGGGGTGGGATCGAGACTGACATTCGGAGCGCCATCATCTTCCACCTGAAAAGTAAAAGACGCGTAAGGTGAGCCGGAGGCGTTGACCTCGGGAGTGAAGACGAGCGACTGGGCGGGAGCGATGGCCGAGGTGAAGATTTTGTTTCCGGGCGCCACGGCGACGAGGCGGTTGCCATCGGCCGAGCTGGCGATGGCCCGCCAGAAACCATTTGTCGCCCGCGGGGTCCAAGTGACGCCGGCGTCTTGGGAGTGGTAGATGCGTCCGTCGCGCACCACGGCAGCGAGGCGTGATCCGTCGGCGGACGAGGTGATGGAGTACCAATCGCGAGCGGCTTCGCGCCCGACCCAGGTGAGACCGGCGTTGGGGGAGGTATAGATCAGGCCATTCTGCTCGACGGCTGCTAATTTCAGGCCATCGGCGGACGAGCTGATGGCGCGCCAGTTGCGGACGGTTTCTCGCGGCACCCATTCATCGCCTGCGGTGTCGGACGTGAAGATGGTACCATTTTGCACGACGGCCGCGAGTTTCGTCCCGTCGGCCGACGAGGCGATCGAGTACCATGCCCGCGACGACTCGCGCGGTGCCCACGTGGCACCAAAGTCAGAACTGACGTAGATGAGCCCTGGTGATTCGAGGGCGACCAGCCGGGATCCATCGGCCGATGAGGCAATGGCGCGCCAAGCACGGGGACTGGCCCGCGGCACCCAATTCGCACCCGCGTCATCCGAGGTATAAATCAAACCACCTTGCACCACGGCGGCCAGCCTTCGACCGTCGGCGGACGAAGCAATCGCATACCATCCGCGGTTGCTCTCGCGGGCCGTCCAAGTGACCCCGGCATCGGCAGAAGTATGGATGCGCGCGCCATTGACGACCGCAGCCAGTTGGTTTCCATCGTCCGACGAGCAAACAGCCCACCACGAGGCGTTGGTCCCGCGCGGCGACCACACGGCTCCCGGCAAAGAAGGTGTCAGGCGAACGAAGGATTCCGCCGCCGCCGGCACCCCATCCACGGAAAGCACGCCCGCGGCAGGCAGGGTGGTGAGTTTGACTCTCGCCAAGGCGCTCGGCGGAACATCCAAGGGATCGCTGAAACCAAAATCCGAGGCCGAGAAAATCCACGGCACATTCTTCGCCAGCATCAATGTCGCCGAGGTTCCGGCAGGAGGTTCCTCCACATTTCGCACGATCAGTTGGAAGGTGTCGCTCACGGCCAGCGGAGGCACCGCCGAGTCGCGCGCCGTCACCATGACATCGATCACCCCCGTGTCAGGGGGACCGGGGACGCCGGCCAGCGTGCGGGTCGCCGCATCAAATTTCAACCACGCTGGCAGCGGCGCGCCGGTGGCCAAAGTCGCTTCATACACCAGCGCCGTACCATCCTCCGCATCAGTAAAGACCCCGGCGGAAAAGGCGTAACTAAAAACCACGTTTTCCGTGGCCGTGCGGTCAGCAATCGGCGACGACACTACCGGCGCATCATTCACCGGCACAATGTCAATCCTCATCGCCGTCGCCGTCGCCGCCAGATTCGAGCCAGGCGTGCCGGTGTCGCCGACCCGCAACGAAAATCGAGCATAATCCGGCCCAAATCCGTTGACCCCCGGCTTGAAAACGAGCTCCGAAACCGCATCCGCCGACGTAAAAATAAAACCCGCCGCCGCCGCCGCCAGCAGAGAGCCATCGTCAGAGGAGGCTACCCCCGCCCAATCGTTACGCCTTTCCTTAGGAGTCCACGTGAACCCAGCATCCGGAGAAACATACGGTCGGCCCGAAAACCGATCAACCGCCACCAGCCGGGTTAGGTCCGAGGAACCAGCCAACACGGTCCACGTCAATGACGGGCCACGGTGTTCCCACGTCGCACCAAAATCATCCGAATAACGAAACTGCTCGCCATTGAGCGCCGCCACTCTCTCACCGTCGCTGGAAAGCACTACCGAGGCCCAGCTTTCCCCCAAGCCCTGCACCGTCCAAGTGGCTCCCGCATCCCGCGAAATCCAAAGTCCCGCCGGGCCCGCCGCCGCCATCACCGATCCATCATCTGACATGGCCACTTTGGACCACGGTAAGATGTACAACTTCTGAGCCCACGTCTGTCCCCCGTCGAGCGAAACACTGAGCTCACCATAGACCGGGGCGGCCAGCATTTTTAATCCATCTTGCGAGATCGCCACCGAAACCCAGTCCCGGGCCACACCTCGCTGAATCCATGACTGGCCGGAATCCCGGGAGACAGCCAGCCGGTTCTCGCGAGCCGCCGCTACCATTTTCGTACCATCCGGACTCATGGCCACACAACTCCAGTATCGGCCCGGCATCGACGCGGTCCACGTAGTACCGCCATCCGCGGAGAGCATGATTTCACCAGCAAAAGTCGAGGGCGTACCTTGCCCAGAATTTCCCCAGACGGCAGCCACACGGCGTCCATCAGCGGACATCGCGATATCCTCCCACGATTTTCTCGAAGCCTGCTGAGTCCACGCCATGCGGGCGTCTGGCCGGAACGAGACGTACTCTCCAACTCCGACGCTAATACCGTTGATGCTCAACGCGCCTTTTTCCGGAACGGATTCCAGGAGAATCCGGCTCAGGGCATTGGGTGGAGTGTCACCCGAATCCGAAAACGAAAAATCGGCTGGTGTGAAACGATGAACGGCATCTTCGTTCAGGCTGATGGCAGTGTCGGTGCCGACGGGCGGCTCGCTCAGAAACGTCAGTCGCAGCAGAGCCTGCGTCTGCCCCGGCGGCGCTCCTTGATCGCTAGCGGTAATGCGCAGCCGGTAGGTCCCCGGCACCACCACGTCCGCCACCGCGGTCACCGTGCGGGTAGACGCATTAAAATTCAGCCAGAACGGCAATGGCTGGTCATCATCCAGCACCGCCCCAAAGGCCAGCCGATCGCCGGGATCAGGATCGCTAAAAGCCGTCTCACTAATCTGATAATTCAGGGTGGTGGATGGCGGCACGATTTGTGTCGGCAACGGCTCAGCGAGGACCGGAGGGTCATTGACGTTGGTCACATCGATGGCCAGCGTCCGAGCGACCGGATCAAGATTTAATCCAACCGGTCCGCTGTCCCCGACTTGAAATGTGAGGGTTGTGTAGGGACTGCCCGCTCCGTTTTCAGGTGGCGTATAAACCAGCAATGGCATCGTCGGCAACGAGGTAAAAATTCCACTCGACCCCGACGCCGCCAGCTTTTGGCCGTCGCTGGACGACACCACGCTCATCCAGTCCGCCGTTTCTCCGGCCGCCGCCCACGTCACCCCGCGATCGAGAGAAACGAAAATCCGGCCATTGGAGGCAGTCGTCACCAGCGTGCGGCCGTCACTGGAGCTAGTGACACTCGTCAGTCGGGACCCGACCAGCACCTGCCGCCACGTCGCCCCCGCGTCATCGGAAAGAAACAACCCGTTCGATGACGCCGCCGCTAGGCGCTCGCCATCGCCAGACGACGCCAGCGCCGACCAGTCAGCATGCGGACTGCGCCCTAACCAGGTGGCGCCACCATCGCTTGAGGTGAGGATCGACCCGAGCGGGCCATTACTCGCGCTAGCGCTAGCCACGGCGAGTTTCATTCCATCCGCTGACGACACAGCCGCCACCCACAGGGCGAACGCCACCGAACTCGTCTTCCACGTCGACCCATAGTCTGTTGAAATGGAGGGAAGCCCACCACCGACCGCACCGAAGTCAACCGCGAGCAGGCGGGAACCATCCGCCGAAGATGCCAGCGCGCTCCAATTGCGCGACAACCCGCGGACCGCCCACGTCTGGCCGTAATCAGCGGAGACATAAATCCGCCCGCCGTCCTGCGACGCCACCGCCCATCGTGATCCATCCGCCGAAGTCGCGGCGCAAGTTGGGCGGGTTGGAGTATTAGTGTCAAAAAACGGAACAGGCACCCACGTTTGGCCGCCATTGAGTGACCGGTAGACGGAGGGTCCTGGGATCGGAGTGCGAATGGCCAGCAGGCGGCTCACATCAGCGGAAGCAACCAACGAACTGCCCGCGAGCGTGGTGCGCCGCGTCCAGCTGCCACCGGGAGTGGGGACGAGCGGGACGACATCGCCATTCGCCACTGGATTGCCGTTGAGCCGGAGTGATCCAATGGCGGGCACAGTTGTGAGCCGCACCCGCGTCAGGGTATCCGGCGGGGTGTCAAAAGGATCCGCAAATGGAAAGTCCGCCCTGGTGAAGGTATAACTTGTTTCCTCTTCGAGTGTGATGCTACCCGCCGCTCCCTGCGGAAGACCCGCCACTTCCAGCGCGAAGGTATCCATGACGGCCAGCCCGGTGGGGTCAGTGGCGGTCACCACGATTTCCGTACGGCTCCGGTCCTCCGCGGCCGGCACACCCGTAAACGACTGCTTCACCGGATCAAATGTCAGCCACGTCGGCAGTGGACCGCCATCGGCCCGGACCGCACTGAAAACAAGCGTGGTGCCAGCATCCGCATCCACAAAACTACTGGGATCAATGGCAAATTGAAACAGGTTTCCAACCGCCGCCGCCTGATCAGGAAGAGGCATGGCCAACACCGGCCGGTCATCCACCGGCGTCACATCGAAACTAAAAACGTTCGGCGACAGATCAAGGTTCGCTCCATCCGGGCCGGAATCAGCCACTTGAAAGCGGAAGCTGGCATAAGGGCGGCCTGACTCCTCGGGCACAGACTGAAAAACCATCTCTGCTGGCTGCGGGGGGGAATAGTGCAACCGGCCATCGAATTCCGCACCCCACAACTCACGGCTATCCGCCGCCAAAGCCAGAGCCATCCACGTCCGGTTCGTCTCCCGAGGGATCCAAGTCTGCCCGCGATCAGACGAGGTAAACACCATCCCTCCTTGAGCCGCCGCAACCAGATATTCCCCATCCCGCGAAGAGACAATGTCAAACCACGCCCGACTTTCGTTCGTAGAACGCCAGCTCACCCCACCATCATCCGAAAGCCAGATCTGCCCGGCGCGAACCGTGGCCGCGCATTTCATCCCATCGGCCGACGACGTCACCGCCGTCCATTGCCGCGCTGATTCCCGCATTATCCATGTGTCACCCCCATCCGCGGAGACAGCCAATTGTCCGTTGAACTGACTGGCCACCAACCGCATTCCATCGGCGGAACTGGCCACGTCCGACCAGTCAGCCGACGCCCCGCGCGGGTTCCATGACGATCCGCCATCCGTGGAAACATGAATCAATCCAGGATACGGGGCAGCCACCAGCCGCATGCCATCCGCCGAACTGGCCGCGCCCAACCAAGTGGCATTCGGCCCGCGCGACACCCACGTCTCACCCCCATCACCAGAAACATAAAGACTCGACTGCCCCCCCGCACACAGCATGCGCCTGCCATCTCCGGAAAGCGCCAGATCATGCCACGTCCCACCACCACCCACAGGATCATACGCCGTCCAAGTCGCTCCCCGATCGTGCGAAACATAAATCAACCCGCCATAAAAGGTGCCCGCCACCACCGTGGCGCCGTCGCTCGAACACGCCACCGAGCCCCAATTTCGTACCGTCTCACGCGCCTCCCACGTCCGTCCAGGCCATGGCTCAAACGAAAGCAGACTGCCAGCACCCGCCCGCACACCCTCAATCGACAATACCCCCGCGGACGGCTCAGAAGCCAGTCGCACCGCCATGAAGCGATCCGGCGGCTGGTCCAACGAATCGCTAAATCCAAAATCGTCCGGCGTAAACCGATAGGGAACATCCTCCAAAATCGTCCGTACCCCATCTTTCCCCGACGGCGGGGACGCCGCTTCCAAGACATGAACACAAGACCATCCCAAAACGGCGATCACAACCGACCACCCACCCGGGCAGAATGGCCAACGAGAGGAAGGCATCATCATAAAAATAAAGAGCTAAAACTTCGCTCATTGTCCAGCCACCACGCCCCAAATGTCCAACAAAATCACCAGCTTTTCTCCAGAACCCGCAGATCGGCGACATCCTGTAGCGCGTCGGCGCGCCCCGGGAGCACCGATGTCCACGTCGGCCGCCCTCTTCATCCTGCATCCTTTCTTCTCCCCCCAAGCCACATCCCTCAAGCCACGGACACGAATCCGCTTCTCCGCTGCCGGGCGGCGCCTCTGCTCAAAAATCGTTCGGAGAGACGTTCGGCACCGCCACCGGGGTCAGCCCCCCAGCTACAGAAAACACCCGCATCCCGCATCCGAAACCACCAGCCAGGCGGCGCCGCCGCCACTGTAGCTGGGGACGCCGGCCCCGGTTTCCACACTTGGCCCACAGGCCACATCCTTCAAGACACGGACACGAATCCGCCTTTACGCAGCCGGGCGGCGCCTCTGCTCAAAAATCGTTCGGAGAGACGTTCGGCGCCGCGACCGGGGTCAGCGCCCCCAGCTACAGAAAACACCC
>CAJBME010000301.1 GCA_903954065.1 uncultured bacterium | reverse complement strand
GCCACCGCCAAATGGGAGATGAAGAACTGGGATCTGGACCTCACCTGGACCACGACCTACGGCGGCTTCGGCGAGACCGATGCCTGGAGTGCCGACATCCTTGCCATCCCCAACCTCGCCCGCGACCACCGCAACCGTATGCGCGAACTCCGCGACCTCCTCCTCAATCCCGAGCAAACGGGCATGGTCCTCGATGAGGTCGCCCGTTTTGTCCACACCCCAGGCCAACCGTCCTACGTTGATGCCGACCGCACCATGTGGGACTACAACCCGATCCTCACCTCGGGCTACGTCAACCCCTCGAAGGCCGGGCATGGACGCTTCTATCAGGCGGCTACTCCGAAGACCTTCGCCGGCATGCTCGCGCTGCAGAAGAACTACATCGCCACGCGGGCCAGCTTCATCGACTCAAGCATCCTTACTGACGAAGCCCAAGTTCCCGCCAAACCCACTCTCACCTACACCGGTCTCTCCGGTTTTCCCGCCAACGGGATCTCCGCCCAATCATCAAACTTCCGCAGTCCTTCCGGCTCCGCCTTCGCGGCCATGCAGTGGCGGCTCGCCTCCTTCACCAACGTGAATGATCCCCTCTTCGACCCAGCACAGCCATGCAAATACGAGATCGAGACCGATTGGGCAACCGGCGACATCTCCCCCTTCGCCGCCGCGATCGAGGTCCCCGCGGTCGCCGTCCGCCCCGGGCTCACCTACCGCCTCAGGGTCCGCCACAAGGACACCGCCGGTCGCTGGGGGCACTGGTCCGCTCCCATCCAATTCGTCGCCGGGGTCCCGGACGTCACCCAGTACCAGCAGAACCTCATGATCACCGAGATCATGTACAATCCGCCCGTCCCGAATGCCTCCGAAAGCCTCGTCTCAATCATCAAGGACGACTTCGAATACATCGAGCTGTCTAACATCGGCGTGACCCAACTCGACCTCACGGGCGTACGCTTCACCAAAGGCGTTAACTTCGACATCGCCCCCGGCACCACCCTCGACCCCGGAGCCTTCGCCCTCATCGTGAAGAACATCCCCGCCTTCCAAGCCCGCTATGGCACCGGCCTTCCCGTTCTCGGCACTTACGGCGGAGACAACCTCGCCAACAGCGGCGAGCAGCTGAAACTCTCGTTGGGCCTCGGCACCGCCATCCATGACTTCGTTTACAGCGACGCCCCTCCCTGGCCGATCGCCGTCGACGGAGCGGGAGCCAGCCTTGTCCTCGCCGATCCGTCCTCCGCACCCAATCACGCCCTCCCCGCAAGCTGGCGCGCGAGTTACAGCCACGGTTCACCCGGTCGCAGCGATGGGACCGACTTCAGCGCCTGGAGCGAGACAAACAACGTCACCGGTGGACCCGGCGGCGACGACGACAACGACGGCACCCGCAACGACCTCGAATTCTTCCTCCTCGGCAATCCCCACCTTTCTGACACCGACATCCTCCCCCGCCCCGACGTCCAGGCCATCGAGATCAATGGCAACGTCGACGATTACCTCACCCTCACCTTCCGCTACCAACCCGCCGCCGTGGGCATCGAGTCCTTCGTCGAATTCACCGACAACCTCACCGACTGGCCCAACATGGTGTCGTTTCTCGTCACAAGCACCGCCAACCCCGACGGCACCGTCACCGCTACCTGGCGAGCCGCCACCCCCCTATCCCTCCCCCTCCCCCTCTTTGGGCGCCTGCGGGTCGTCACGCAGCCGTAAAAGGAGGGGAACCTTCACGCTGATAGGAGAAATCCACCACCCGCTGCGCCGCGATAGATGCCATCGTCGCTCGGCGCATCTGCGACAATACCACCAGACGACGATACCAGACACCCACTCGTTGGTCCGCCAGATCGACGATCAATGTGGGTGTCCCGCATCGTCGTTTCAGGTTTTCTTCGCTGAGTTCAACTTGCGCCGGATGTCCCACTCGTGGCCGAGGGCATCGCCGAGGGAACTCTCGAACGGTGTCTGACCGTTTTTGGGTCTGGGTGTTTGGGTCTTGTCTTGACTCGTGCTCAGCGCCATGAGTGGTGGCTGATTCTTTTGTTTTCATGTCTCAATCGTCTCCTGCTCCTGGTGTCCCTGCTGAAAAACCATCGTTTGATTTCATCCGCCAGATTGTGGCGGACGACTTGGCGAGCGGAAAGCATCCCTGTGTGATTACGAGGTTCCCGCCCGAGCCCAACGGGTATCTTCATATTGGTCACGCCAAGTCGATTTACCTCAATTTCTCGCTGCCTCTGGAATTCCCGGGCGAAGCGGCCGGCAGCGGCTGTCATTTGCGAATGGATGACACCAATCCGGCGAAGGAGGAAGTGGAATATGTCGACTCGATCAAGGAGGATGTGCGCTGGCTAGGATTTGAGTACGGATCGCATTTTTACAATGCGAGCGACTACTTTGAATTTTTCCATGAGTGTGCGGTGCATTTGATCAGGGCAGGCAAGGCGTATGTTGATTTCCAGACGTCGGACGAAATGCGGGCGAACCGGGGTACGTTAACAGAGCCGGGTCGTCCGAGCCGGTGGCGCGACGCCTTGCCTGAAGAGAATCTGGTGGAGTTTGCGAAGATGCGGGCCGGCGAGTATCCGGACGGGCATTGTGTGTTGCGGGCGAAGATTGATCTGGGCTCCGCCAACTTGAATTTACGGGATCCGGCATTGTACCGGATTGTGCATGCGGAGCATCATTCGACGGGACGGGCGTGGTGTATTTACCCGATGTATGATTATGCGCATCCGCTGGAGGATGCGAAAGAGGGCGTGACGCATTCATTGTGCACGCTGGAATTTGAAGCGCACCGGCCGCTCTACGACTGGGTGATCGAAAACTGCCCGGTTCCGGCCAAGCCGCGGCAGATCGAATTCGCCAAGCTGCAGCTGACCTTCACTTTGCTGAGCAAGCGCAACCTGCGCCGCTTGGTCGAGGACGGAGTGGTCACAGGCTGGGATGACCCGCGGATGCCGACGTTAGCGGCGCTGCGCCGCCGTGGTCTGCCCCCGGCAGCCATACGGGAGTTTTGCCGGCAAATTGGTCTCACCAAGTTCAATGCCCGGACCGAGATTGGTTTGCTCGACAAATGCGTCCGCGACGAGTTGAACAAATCAGTTCCTCGATATTTCGGGGTGCTGCGGCCGCTCAAAGTGACCATCGCCAACTGGCCGGCAGGCCAAGTGGAAATGATCGAAGCCGCCAACAATCCAGAGCGACCAGAGCTCGGGACCCGGCAGGTGCCCATGAGCGGAGAGCTTTGGATCGAACAGGATGATTTTATGGAGGATCCCCCCAAGGAGTTCTTTCGACTGGGGCCCGGCCGCGAAGTACGCCTGCGCTACGCGTACAACATCACGTGCACCGAAGTCGTGAAGGATGCCGATGGGTGCGTCCGGGAACTCGTCTGCACCTACGACCCGGAGTCCCGCCACGGCGGCAAAAAAGTCAAAGGCATCATCCACTGGGTCAGTGCGGCCCATGCTCAGGCAGTGCCAGTGCGACTGTATGACCGGTTGTGGACAGTGGAAGAACCGGGAGGAGACGTGGAAAAAGAACTAAATCCACGCAGTCTGGAAGTCCTGAGCGACTCGCAGGTCGAGCCCGCCGTGGCGGCCATGGAGCCGGGCGAGCGCTGCCAGTTTGAGCGGCTCGGGTATTTTATTGCGGACGCCCACGATTCCCGTTCCGGTTCACCCGTCTTCAACCGAATCGTCGGGTTAAAAGATTCGTGGGCGAAAGTGGCCGCGAAAAAATGATCGGCGGCCGGGCAGCGCGGCGGCAGGTGGTTAGTGCGCGGTCAACGATGTGCCGTCAGCGGGCCGTCTGGACCGCGGCGGCTTGACGTTTTTCGAGGGTCACCGGAGCGGGGAACCACACGTAGAGCATGAAATAGACGAGCACGCCGGTGACGCTGACGTAGAACCAGATGGGCCAGGTGATACGAGCGATTTTTTTATGGCGGGCGTCATCGCGTTTCAGTCCTCGGAAGAGGGTGACCAGAGCGAGCGGCACGATGGCCATGGCCAGCAGAATATGGGAGATGAGCATGACGTAGTAGGCGGTGCGGACCGCTCCTTCTCCGCCAAACGGAGTATGGACGCCGCGCACGCCGATTTTATGAGCCACGTAAAAAACGAGGAAGACACAGGAAACGCCGAAAGCGCCCAACATGGTGGCGCGGTGAGCCGCGATGCGGCGTTGTTTAATGAAGACGAGGGCGACGACCAGAAGCACGGTCGCGAGCCCGTTGAGCGCGGCATTCAGCGCTGGCAGGTCATGGATGGACATGAGACAAATGAGATGGGTGGAAGCGGCGCCTAGGGAGCAGGAGTTGGCACAGGCTCCGGAGCAGGCACAGGAACCGGAGCCGGAGCCGGAGCCGACGCAGGCGCCGGAACGACGACCTCGGCGAGTACGGAGGCGATATCGGATTCAAGCTTTTGCATGATAAGCCGGTTGATCCCTGGATCGGGGGCCGTGACGTCATAATATTCGCGGACGTGACTTTGGGCATCGACCAACGCCACTCGCGTATCATGATCAAAGAGATCCTCTGGACTGACGCGGTCACTTTCGGGGATGTCGACGACTGGGCGGAGATTGACCTGTTTGGTCATGTAATAGCGAAGGGCTTCCTGATTTCCAGTCAGAAACCACCAATTGGGGGCGGTCAGGCCGTGAGTCGTGCGAAACGCGGTCAATTGTTCCGGGGTGTCATGACTTGGGTGCAGGCTGACAGAAACCAGGTGAAACCGTCGGTCCGAGCCATAACGGGCGTGCATGGCGCGCATTTTATCGACTACTTCGGCACACCCCCGTGGGCAGGTGGTGTAGACGTAGGCGATGAGGAACACTTTGCCATCGAGCTGGCTGAGCCGCACCGTCTTACCTGTCGAATCGACGGCTTCGAGGTCTTTTTCTAGGCGGCCGAGGTATGGGAGCCGCTGGGCTTTTTTCGTGACCTCGGGCACGATGCGTTTGAAGAGGAGCTGAGTTCCGACCAAGCCCCCGAAGATGATGACGGCGACGAGCGCCCAGATGGTCCATGGCCGGACGGCGGGGGTGTCGGCTGAGAGTGGCGGCGGGTTGGCGGGATCGGAGTGTGCGGGCATGGTGAAAAGACCACTAAGATGAAGCGCGGATCAACCCTGACGTGAACCGGCAAGAACCACTATCAAGGCGATCGGCAGATAGGCGAGAGTGGCAAAAAACAGACGACGCGCCGACGGACGGGTGCGGTCGCGGCGGAATTTCACCGCCAACCAGAGCAGCCACCCAGTCAGCACACACCCCGCTACCGCCACCCACCATCCGGCAAAACCCGCCACGGCCGGCGCCACCGCCACCGGCACCAAGCACAACGAAAAAATCAAGGCGAGCAGGGATGTCAGTGCGCCCGATTCATCATCATTCGACCACATGACAAATCCAGCCCGGCGGTAATCGTCGCGATACATCCAGTTGATGGCGAGGAAATGAGGGAGCTGCCAGAAAAAGAGCAGGGCGAAGAGCCACCATGATTCGGCGCGGTTCAGCCATTCCCAGCGAAACCCGAGGGCGGTCGTCTCTGGACCGGCGGCGGCCGCCCAGCCGATGACGGGCGGCAGTGCGCCGGAAACCGCGCCCACCAGCGTGTTGGTGGTGCTGCGTTGTTTCAGCGGCGTATAGATAAAGAGGTAGGTAATGAGGGTGGCGGCGGCGAGGGCGGCGGCCTCGACGTTCACCATATTAACGAGGTGGACGACGCCCCATCCTGACAGAACGACACCGATCATGAAGGCGGCGGTCGCAGGGATGCGGCGACCCGGGAGCGGCCGGCTAGCGGTCCGTGCCATGCGGGCGTCGGGCTCGATCTCGATCAACTGGTTAAAGACGGCCGAACCGAAAGCGCAGAGGGTGGTTCCCAGCAGAGTGTGGGCGAGACGCCAGCCGTCGAAGTCGCCGCCACGATCCGTACCGAGCCAGTAACCGGCAAGGGTGGTGACCACCACGAGGCCGCTGAGCCGGGCCTTGGTGAGGGCCATGATATCGTCCTTGGTGCTGGCCGTCGCCGGAGGGGGAACGGGCGGAACGGCGCTGGCGGATGGCTGGCTGGTAGAAGAATGAGTCACTTGGGCAGACCGGTGGATTCACCGGATTGGGTGGTGACCTTACCTCGATGTGGAACGGCTGCGATAAGTTTGACGACGAGAGTGAAGGCACACGCCAGAATGCCGAGGCCGGTCAGGACGTGCAGATTGGTGACCCAGAAGACCGGAGACAACTTCATCTGCACCAAGGTGGTGCTAGGGGGCAGCTTAAATCGGTCCATCGTCAGCAAGACAGATATCCCGAGCGTGACTTGGCATCCAAGCAGCACCGGCACGGTGAGAGCCAAACGACGAACCCCCGGATGCGCGGCCAGACCTCGACGCGACTGCAAGGCCAGCACAGAACCAAGAATCAAGACCACCATGGCCCATGCCTTGTGCGCAAAAATAAGCCACAAATCACCTCGCCCCGCCGCCGGGAAAAATGACCCACCCGTCGTCACCACATCAAGCGCCGCCGGAATCATCCGCTGCGTGTGCCGGATGCCCGCCCCTAACGTCAGCTGCACCACCACCGCCACCAAAAAAACGACAGCCAGAGTCAGAAACTGACGGCGAGTCGCCTCCACCATCGTACCCGGATGCGGCCAGTTCGACGATGTCACCAACCCCACGGTCAACAACAGACAGAAAAGCACCTGCCCTAAACTCCCATGGAAAATCCCAAGCGCATCCGACAGGGCTGTGACCCGGGTGCCCCCGAGAATGGCCTGAATGCCGATAACGACCCAGATGACCGACATCAACCGCACCGGCAGCGACCACCGGCGGACAGCCAGCGAGCCGCCGAGCCAAGCGAGGCACAACACACCCAGCCCGATGGCCAGCCATCCCCAGACGACTTGCCCTTCAGGCGCCACCCGCGGCGATTGATTGAATGCCACTGCGACCACCAGCGCTACCGACAACAAGACCACAATGATCAATTCCGACACCGAGAGCGGCCACTCGCGCACCCCCGGGAGCCGCAGACGCCGGCGGTCAGTCACGACCACCCCAAAAAATAACAACATGACCAGTCCCGTCAAAAGAGTGGCCAACCAGCGGTGCCCATGCTCCAGGAGCAGCGGCAAAAGCCCCCACCATCCATCAGGATTGACGCGGTTAAAGGCCAACGGCCAATCCGGCACGGCTAGCCCAACATTTTCCGTGGTGACTGCTGCCCCCCACCAGATCAGCAGGACAGCCCACGCAATGATGAATAGCGCAAAACGGTGAAGCCACCGGGGGATCGAAGAACTCGCGGACACGGCTAAATGAGGCTCGCGGGCAACTGCTGATGGGGCCTTAGCTGCCGAGGAAGCGCCCCCAGCGTGACCTGACCCGCCTCAGGACCGACTGTCCTGACTTGCCCGCCTAGAAGAAAACGAATGAAACGGACGGCCGGATGACATTGATTGTCGGGATCCGACCACAACTTGATAGGCGACCCGTCGACGAGACCGAGCAAGGCTGCTGACTACTTATCGGGCGGCCGTGGCCACGACCGGCGCGACAACTCCAGCGGCCGCCTGCTGGGCGGCCGGAGCCGCGGCTGGCGCCGGAGTTTTTTCCTTGTACCACGTCGCAAATTCATCAGGCGATTTGACCTCGAGAGTCGAGCGCATGACGCCGTGACCGGAGCCGCAGAGCTGGCCGCAGACGATATCCCAAGCTCCGACCTTCTGAGGTGTGAACCAGACGTGGGCTTCCGTTCCCGGGATGGCATCTTGCGCGATACGCATCGGCACGAGCGCAAGGTTGTGAATGACATCTTTCGCGGTGATACCGACGATCACTTTCTCGCCAAGCGGAATCGTCAGCGTATTCAAATCAGTGAAGTCGTCCTTGGCATTGGGGTCCGCCATGTCGATACCGACAGGATTCGTCGACGAGACGAGCAGGGAATCCACACGACCGAACTTGCCATCCGGACCGCAATAATGAAACCACCAGCGGTATTGTTCCCCGACGGCGCGCACGCGAACGACGGTGGAGTCAGTAGGAAAACCATCGACGCGGCGGCTCCAGAGCGGATAGGCGAAACCGAGCAGCAGAACGGCTTCCGTGATAATCACGCCGACCTCGATGTGCGTCGTGGCGTGACCTTGAATACCATAGTGATTGGCACGAGGGTTTTTCGACCGGCGGAATTTATAAAGTGCGACCGCGATGAAAATCGCCCAGCCAGCGCCCAGGATCAGCATGAACCAGTGGACAAATTCCAGCAACTGGTCCACCACCACGCCGTGTTCCGACGCGAGGTCCGCAATCCCCATCCATTGATTCAGAATGCCCATGTGTGTAAGTGGTAAGAAGAAAAGTTAGGGGGTAGACGAAGGAATAGAAACGCCTGAGACGACACCAGAAAGTTGAAACTGACTCAGCGCCCGCTGCTTCCTGACAAAGCCGACAACCACCGCCAAAAAGCCAGCAAATACGACTGCCATCACCCCTAGCATGACAAAAATGGCCCCGTTGGTCGCCTGATTGATCGCCGATCCAGCATCGACACGACAGGTTGGGCAAGCCAGCAATTCGGTGAGAGCGAGCATGGAGAACAACAAGTTAGATGATGAGCCGACCAGACTTTTTAAGGACAAACCACACGCCGTAGCCGGCGAGGGCGCACCCCATGGCAGCGCTGAAAACTCCCATCATGCCCAGGCCGCTGGCCAGCTCCGCGCCGCCGCGGGTGAAGACCCAGAGGGCGAAACCCATTGAGCTAAGCACAGCCAGCAAAATGAAGAAGACGTGGAATGATTTGAGGGACATGGCGACGGATGGGCGGTGGGGACGAGCCTTATTTGTCGTAGAAGCTGAAGTGAATCGGATCGTAATGGTGCAAGACCGTCAGGAACATCAGCGAAGCGAAGAAGATGAGGGTAAAAATGAGAAACTTATAAATCAGGCCGCGTTCATGATTGAGGTGCATGAAGATCAGGGCCACGCAGGCGGCCTTGAAGGTGGCGATGGCCAGACCGACAGCGAGGTTATAGGCGTGGCTACCGAAGTCGACGTACGACACGGCCACGGTGATGATGGTGCCAAAGATCAGCACCAGAAGCACGTAGAAGTACTTCTTGAAGCTGGCCTTGATTTCCTTGACCACAGCCGGATCGGGCGTGTGCAAGTCAACGGCAGGCTTGGCTGAGTCGTGCGAATGGTCCATGAGCAACAAAAATTAAAAAACAGAAGCGGGCTTAGAGGAGATAGAACACTGGGAACAGGAAGATCCAGACCAGATCGACAAAGTGCCAAAAGAGACCGCCGACTTCGACGCGGTTGGCGAGGTGTTCAGGATTTTTATCGTACAGGCGCCGCCCGAAAAAGAAGAAGTGGCCGAGGACTAGCAACCCGCCGATGACATGCAGCCCGTGCAGGCCGGACATCAGAAAGTAGATAGCGTAATAGGTGTTGAGACGCGGGCTGTAGTTCGAGAAAAACGTGGCTTCACTGGCGGGCAACGTGATCTCTTTATGAATATGCGCGTCGGGGTCGGATCCCAGATGATCCCCTTTGTACGCCTTGCGCATGACTTCGCCGTACGTCTGCGGCAGTCGGCGGTCGGTGTCATCGCTGGCCAGTCCTTTGTTCTTCGATTCTTCGAACTTAGTCAGGACTTCGGATTTGTGATGGAGGAAAACTTGGCGATTCTCTTCTCCAAGATATTTCCAAATCATGGCCGAGTCACCGGCATCGAGATTTTCCTGCAAGCCTTTGACTTGGCGCAGGTCGAAGCCAGAGACCTCCAAAACCAGCGAGTCATTGTGCAAGACGCCCTCGAGGCGAGTACCATCACGGAACGTCAATTCCTTACCGAGGTAACTGGCGACGTGTCGGCGTTCCGCAGAAAACTTCAGCGGTGCGCCCTCAACGACGAGCCGGACATTCCCTTGGTCGGCCGAGTCACGAAGTTTTTTCAGCGCCGCTTTATACCCTTCCACCACCGTACCGTCCGGCAGCTTGAAGCTTCCATTGACCGCGCCCGCCCGCTCCAGAAACTTGGCCTCGGATTTACGGAGATCGACGTTAATCGCCGTCACTTCATGGAAATCGATTTTTTGTTTCGGGTGGTGGCCGTCGAGCACGCTGCCGTCGGGGAGGCGAACTGCCCAGTGGGTGAACTTACCGTAATATTCGTAGGTTTTGATGCCGAGAAACATCAGCGCGCAGAGCAACGTCAGCCCCATGCAAATCTTGTACTTACCGTACTGACGCATTTTCAGGAAGGCCCAGGCAAAGACCACGGTGACCGACGAGAGGATGAGAACAAAGGTGTTGATGAAGCCTGGCAGCACGCCGAGCTCATGGACAGGCCATGGGTAGTCGGCGCCAATGCGCAGAAAGACGTAGCTGGAGAACAGCCCGCCAAAAAGCATGACCTCGGAGGCGAGAAAGAGCCAAATGCCAATTTTGGCATTCCAAAGGCCGGTATCAGGCCGGGCCGTGACGGTGTAGGGAATCTCCATGTGCGAAAAGCGTAGCTGCTGGGGTCGAGGACCGATTCAGATCAATGATGGTGGGTGCCGGGCAGAGCGGCGATGACGGGCTCAGGCTGGCCGGGCGATTTTTCCCACTGTGGAGTGTAGTCGCTTTCCACGCCCGGCAGACTGTATTCGTAGGGCCCGCGGTAAGCGACTGGCTCTTTGATGAAGTTGCCGTGGGGTGGCGGGGTTGGGGTATTCCATTCCATGGTAGTGGCCTGCCATGGATTGTCCGAGGTGATTTGGCGACCGCCCCAGATACTCCAGAAGAAATTGATGATGAATGGGATTTGAGCGACCGCCATCACGATGGCACCAGTCGTCATGACTTCGTTCAGGAAGAGGTAGTTGTTTTTACCGAAGAGCCACCACAATTGTTCCGGCAGCATGTCATTGGCGATTTCTTCGTAGGTACGGCCGCCGTTGTAGGCGCGGCGGTGGAACCCGTGCATCCCTTGAATCATCATCGGGGCGAAGACAACGTTCATGCACACCAAAGTGGGCCAGAAGTGAAGATGCCCGAGGAAGTTGTTCATCATCCGACCGGTCATTTTCGGGAACCAATGATAGATACCGGCGAACAAACCAAAGAGCACGCCTGGGGCCACCACGTAGTGAAAGTGACCGATGACATAATAAGTGTCATGCAAATGGAGGTCAACGAGCGCGAAGGCGAGCGGCAAACCGGTCAGACCGCCGATGCCGAACATCGGCAAGAAAGCAGTGGCGAACAGCATCGGAACAGTAAACCGAATCGAACCGCCCCAGAGCGAGATCATGAGGCAGGTCAGCAGGATGACCGAAGGAATCGAAATCAACACCGTCGTCGTCTGGAAGAAAGTGGTGATGACGCTACCCATACCCGTCATGTACATGTGGTGAGCCCAGACGATGAACGAAAGGAAGCCGAGGACGAGCACGCCATAGACCATGCTTTTGTATCCCCACAGAGGATTGCGGGTATTGGCGGGAATGACTTCAGCCACGATGGAAATGGCAGGCAGCAAGATCACGTAGACCTCGGGGTGCCCTAAGAACCAGAAAAGGTGCTGATAAAGCAGTGGGCTGCCGCCGCCGGAGACGTTCCAAAGCTGGCCATTCACGACCAAACCAGTGGGCATAAAGAAGCTGGAACCAAAGAGACGGTCGCTGAGCTGCATCAGAGCGGCTACTTCCAGAGGCGGGAAGGCGAGCAGCAGGAGAAAGCCAGTGACCAACATGCCCCAGACAAAAAATGGCATGCGCATCCACGTCATGCCGCGGGTCCGCAAATTAATGATGGTGGCGAGGACATTAACGGCGCCTAGGAGCGACGAAGTAATCAGCATGGCCATGGCTACCAGCCACTGAGTTTGACCATTCCAGAATGACCATGGCTCAGAAGCATGCGTAATACCGGCCAAAGGAGAATAGTTGGTCCATCCCGACTGGGCCGCACCCGAGGGCAGGAAGAAGCTGGCCAGCATAAGCACACCACCGACAAAAAACGCCCAGTAACTCGCCATGTTGAGACGAGGGAAGGCCATATCAATGGTTCCAATCTGCAACGGCGTGACATAGTTACCGAAAGCGGCAAATCCGAGCGGAACGACACCAAGGAAAACCATGATGGTGCCATGCATGGCGCCAAACATATTGTACAACTCGCCGCTGACCCGGCCTTCGTTCAGCCAGCGGTCAGAACCGCCGCCGCCGAGCAAATCAATGAACGTTTTGGCCCAACCGGCCAGTTCCTTGTCCGGGTAAGCGATGCTCCAGCGCATGTACAGCATGAGCATGAAACCGAAAGCCAAGAAGAGAAGCGACGTGATCCCGTACTGAATGCCGATCCACTTATGGTCGGTGGAAAAGACATATTTTGACAGAAACGACTGTTCGTGATGGTCGTGACCATGATCACCGTGGTGGTCGTGGGTGTCGTGAGCGGTGGCGGCGGCGGACATGGATGAAAATGGCTAAAGGTGGGAACGCAATGAGCGTGCGGAGATGGAGGGCGGTGCGTTAAAAAATCAAGGAGCAGGCGGGGTGGCTGGAGCAGCAGGAGCAGCAGCGTCAGCGGCCGGAGCGGCAGCTCCCACCAGCATGGTGCTCTCGGGAATGGCGAGCAATTCGGCTTCAGTATACATGGCAGTGCGACCCTTGGTACGCGCAAAAAATTCGGTGACCGATTCAACGCTGATTTCAGATCCGGTATTACCCCATCCCTGACGGATATAACTCAGCACCCCGGCAAACTCCTTCGGAGAAAGAATCGGCGGCGCATGAGCCGGCATGATGGCGGCCCCGTATTGCTGGCCTTTTACCGTTACAGGCCCCATCAGACCATAGGCGACCAGAGAAGCCAGACGTTCCGTGCTGCCCAAGACCCACTCGGAGCCAGCGAGTGGTGGGTAGAGCCCAGCCTGACCCAGACCATTCGCCTGGTGGCACGCCACACAGCCTTTCCCTTTGTACACTTTTTCACCGATGGCAGCCAAATTAACCTGGACGCCCCCGGTCTCGGGAACCAACGCCTCCGGTGTCACCGGCTGGTAAGACGCTCCGAATTTATTGTAATTCAGAACATCGTCCGATCCGGTGCCCCGCTGGGCCCCATAAAACGTGAATCCGAGCGCCGTCACGGCAATCGCTCCCAGAGTGACCCAAAGCGAGACCGGTTTGCTCTCAGCCGTGCGGTCAGGATGCTCCCGGGACAGGGCATTGTGGACCCGCGCCACATTCAACGTGGAACGGTAGTCGATGTTGTCAGAAGGGCGGTCGGTGCTCATTTCACAGGGGCGGCAAGGGCGGGAGCGGGGGCGGCGGGAGCGGCGGGGGTCGGTTTCGCGCCCCCAAGCGAGATCGGCAAAGGAGCGTTGCGCTTCAAGGCCAGCAGATAATCGACGAGATCGAGGGCCTCTGTAGAAGGAACGATTTCTTCACCCTCATTGGGTGCATGTTTTCCCGTCGTTTTAATGGCGAGATTCGAGGGTTGTCCCTGGATCGTTCGTTTGGAGAAGAGGTGGCGCTGGGACGGGCAGGATGACCAGTCGTAGCGGGCCTGAGGATTGTACAAGTGTTCGAGGAAGGCTTGGCGGGTGGAGAACCGGAAGCCGGCGTTGGCGAGGTCGGGCCCATTACGGCGTTCACCGATGGCGGCGAAGGAATCGCCGAGGTAGTCGTAAGGAGCGGTCTGGCGCGTGCGTTTTGGAGCCAACGCGTCCTGAGCTTCGCCCCAATTGCGTTTAAATTCGTCACCGTCACCCCCGAGGTATTGTGGGCGGATGACTTGGGTGTGGCACTGGACACATCCTTGCTGGAAGTAGATGAGCTGCCCGCGGGCCTGATCGGCGGAGCGGGTGGGCGGGAAGAAACCTTTGGTTTCGTCACCGGCCTCCTCGTCGTAAGCGACCGGAGCGAGATGGGCCATCCCGGAGTAGGGGCGAACTACCAACACCAGCCAAGGGGCGGCGAAGGTAGCGAGCAGGCCGAAAAGAAGTGATTTCAGGGACATGGTGGATTAAGCCTCCGCTCCTTTGGTGATCATGACGCTGGCCGGGCCGTGGTCGGCGGCACTGGTCAGCAGGGTGGCGCGTTCACTGCGGCGCCCCAAGCGCAGAGCGATGAGGATGAAGTGAAAGAAAAAGACGAGGTTAGCCGCCAGGACAAAGACCCAGCCGAGAGTGGCCCCGATGTAGGCCCCATGGAGCATGTCGGTGAGGGCGCCGAAGCCGTTGCTCCAGACGTTCATGGCATTGCCCTGAAAGATGCCGCCGATGATGAGGAAAACACCGATCGGCGAGCCACCGTAGATGTTCGCCCAGAAGTGGACGCGAATCATGCCGGGCGACAACCACTCGCACCCGGTGAGCCGCGGCAAGATGAAGTAGATGGCCCCGAACATGGTCATCGAGAAATAGCTGTACACGAGCATGAACCGCAGGCCGTCCCAGGCCGCCGTGTATTGAGTCAAACCGGGCGACAGCGCGAGGAAGGCAGCGACCACGTGGCTGATGACATAAAACACGGCACCGGCGAAAATGAAGCGCAGCGTGGGGCTGGTCTGCACCAAATCATGACGATCGCGCACCGTCATGAAATGATTGGCGGCGACGCAAAGAACCGGGATCAACAGCAACACTTGGGCGGCGCTGCTGACAGCCGGCATCCACGTCGGCAACGGACCGCCGATCAGTTTTTGCAAACCCGTCCATCCCCCAAAGAGAGCGAGCGACCAGAAGCCGGCAATGGCCAACGGATAACTGTGCAGCGGACGACCGACAATTTTCGGGATCAGATAAGTGGCGGTACCCACGGCCATGGGGACGAGGAACAGAAAAAGCACCCCATTCGCATACCAGGCTGAGGTCATGGCTGCATGGAGACCCGACGCCGTCTGCGGCGATGTGAAGACGTTGGCCGTCAAAAACAACCAAGGAAACCAGAAGCACGCGCCAATAATATACAATTGGGTCACGTAATCCGCCCCTTTGGGACGACTCGCAAACATCAGAACTTGCCACACAACAATCAAGGCAAACGACGCAAACAACATCAACCACGCTGTGCGTCCAAATTCGAGAAGGTCACCGGGCGCCTGACCGCCGGTCAGAATCTGCAACACCCCAATCGTGACGCCGAGGTTCCAAAAATGACCGGCCACCACCAAGGTCAGCGGGTTCTTCAACGGCTGACGACACAGACGCGCCATCATCCACAAACCAACCGCCATCGCCGCTTGAAAACACCAGCCATAGACCAGCGCGTTAAAATAGGCAGGCTGCAGGCGACCCCAGTTGATTCCAGACAACAGACCAATATCCAAAAATCCGGGCGTATGGAGCTTGATCGACGCCAACAGACCCAGCACGCAGGAAATCAACAGCCAGACGAGACCGCTGGTCAGAAAAAAGAGAACAGGCAGCTTGGTCGAGCGGTCGAGGGCCGCGCGCTCGCGCAAGTCCTCGGGCGTGGCGCGCTCGATGGGGGCGGTGGATGAGTCTTGGGACATGGGTGTCGTCAAAATAGGGTCGCGAATGGGCCGGGAATCGGCCGGTAATGGGCCGAAATTATTGGGTCAAAAAGGCCGACTCGGCAGGATCATGAGTACCGGCCTGCTTCTCGAGGAAAGTTTTACTTCCAGGGATGAGCAGTTCGGTTTTGCGGGCAGGCTGGGATTTCAATTTCGCCAAAGCTTTTTCAATGATGGCATCCGGCACGCTGACGCGGGTCAGGTGGCCGCCTTCGGTGTCGTGATAGGTCAGGCCGGTTGCTTCGACCGCGGACTTTTCAGCTTTCCGCAGTTCGGACAGAGTAGCCAGCCGCTGGAGCTCGGCCCCGGCATCCAATTCCTCGCCGGGGGCACTTGCCGCGCGGAAGGCGAAGCCGGCCACAGCAAAGAGCAGCATGAGGCCCAAGGTGAGCCAGAAGGCTTTGAACCGCAGCATCGGGTTTTCCTGAGAATCGTCCATGGTATGGGAAAATGAAGGTCGCGGAGATTAGTTAATGACGTTGATCGACTCCTGCAGACGGGGATCACCGCAGGGGTACAGGCTGTGCTGGGCCAGCGATTTGAGGAAAGTCAGAGCCACGACACAACCGATAGTGACAAAGGCAGCGGCATCGAGCATCACCGCCCAAATGATGGCTGGCTGGTCCGCCAATTTGGGTCCGCGTTCTGGGATGATGAACCAATACGCTTCGCACACGTGGGCAAAAAGGATCCAGAGCGCAATAGCCCGAACACGTTTGAAGTTTTTCTTCGCAGCGCGCGGCAGCAATAGAATGAATGGAATGAAGAAGTGGCCGATGGTGACCAGGAAAGTGCTGTAATAATTCCAGCCGCCGGTGTTACGAATCGCGTAAAACTGGGTTTCTTCCGCGATGTTCGCGTACCAGATCAGAAAGTACTGACTGAAAGCGATGTAGGCCCAGAAGATGGTAAACGCATGCATCAACTTGCCCATCAGGTGCAGGTGCTCAGCGGTCAGCACGCGCTTCAAGTAACCATTCTCGAAAAGTGTGACTGTGATGACAATGAGGAGAGCCATCGACGCGACCGCGGAACCAGCGAAGACGTTGACGCCGAACATGGTCGAGAACCAAGCGTAATTGAGCCCCTTGATCCAGTCGAAGCCGGCAAAGGTCAGACTGATGGCGAACAATGGCAGCCAGCCGCAGGAGAACCGCCGGGCCGAGAGCGTCGGGCGAACGTCACCAGTGGTGTCCTGACTGACGGACCAGCCGCGCAGGGCGTACGCTCCCACACCGAGAAGCAAGAAATAGATGAAAAAGCGCGGGATGAATCCCGGGACGGCGCCCCACCAGAGGGTGAGGTAGTTGAGCTTATGATACAGCAGGTGGTTGCTGTGGTGCAGCGCGTCCTTCAACGAGCCGGCTTCTCCGCTTTTAGCGGCCACGCTATGGTCATGCATCCAGGTCCACAGAGTTTCGCGTACTTGCGGGAAGAGCAGCGGCAGCCCAAGAAAGAGCAACGGCACGAACTGCACCGCCAGTGTTTCCGGCAGGCGGCGGATGACCACGCCCCAACTTGAGTTGGAGGCATTGTGCAAAAGCGTCCAGAACAGACCGCCCAGAGCGAGTGTAAAGAACACATAGAACGCGAACAACCACGAATAGCTGAACGCCTCCCGCACCGTGTAGCTGATCGCTTCACCGCTGACAAAATCCTTGCTGCCAATCTTGATGGCGCCGCCCGCCACAAACAAAACGGCCGACAACACAAGCCCGGCAATCGCCCCAAGGCGGAGCAACGCGGTCCATTTTCCGATCCGGGACAGATCGAGCTTCTCGCCGCCGGCAGGCAGGGTGGAGACTGATACAAAGTGATGACTCATGGCAGCAGATTACTTCGATTCCTGGGCGGGGGCGGTCGGCGCGACCGGCGCAGGCGGGGTGGTGGCAGCAGCGGGAGCCGGCGTGGCTTTCACCATCTGCAGGGTCCGCACATAGGCGATGATAGCCCAGCGATCAGCCACCGGAATCATGGCCCCGTATGGACCCATTTGACCCTTGCCGTAGGTGATCGTCGCGAAAATGTTGCCATCCGTCCGGTAGTTGGCATCCGCCGTGTCCGTAAATGTTGGCAGGTGGAAATTCCCCGCAGCCATCGGCACGCCGTACTTCGAGGTGACGCCGTCACCACCACCCGTCTGACCGTGACACACCGCACAATAAATGCTGTAACGGTCAGCACCACGGCGGATCAAGGCCGGCTCCAATGCCACCTGCGGCGGCATGCCGTCACCCCAATAATCACCGAAACGCCCCGTGTTGTAATAATCATGGCCGACGCTGAAAGACGGGCCGGAGATCGGTGCCGTCGCCGTGCTCTCAGCCGCTATCTTCAAGCCCATCGGCACCGTGCTCGCCACCAGCGGCCGTCCACCTTTGCCATCCGCAAAAAACGTGCTGGCCGCCTGCGACTTGACCTTCGCCTGGTTGTCCATGTCCGGCAAAATCTGGAGCGGCGGTTTGGTGGTCGCTTCACCGCGGAAGCCGGCCCACCCGACCACCAGCAAGGTGATCAGAAAGGCACTGAGAAAAATGTAGCGGAAGACGGGCATGAGCGGCGATGGCAGGCGGTTCGGTCGTGGGAAAAATGTGTGCGGAGTAACGGATCAGGCGACCTCGTCCTCGATCAATTCAATGTTGCGGCCTCCGAGTCCTTCGAGAAAGGCTTTGGTTTTTTCGGGGTGGAATTGTGGGTCTTTCTGCTCAATGCAGATGAAGAACCCATCGTCGGTGACGCGCTGGAAATTGACGGAATTGAAAAGCGGATGATTCAGGCGCGGCAACTTCATCAGAGCAAACGATCCAAAAACCGCCGTGAGCGCGGAAAAGAGGACCGTTAATTCAAACGAAATCGGGAAATACGCGGGAAGGGTGAACAAGTTGGTCGGTTTACCCTGCACGACCGTCGGATAAAGACCGACCTGCGTACCAAACTGCAGCAGAATCGCCACCGTGGCGCCCGTGCAGCCGCCAATGAGGACGAACAATGACAAAATGGACTTTTTAATGCCCATGGCATCGTCCATCCCGTGAATCGGAAACGGAGAATGCGTGTCCCAAAACCGAAAGCCGGCGTCGCGGCATTTTTCGGCGGCATGAAACAATTCGGCAACACTGCCGAATTCGGCAAGATAGCCGTGAGTGCGTTTAAGAGGTGCGTCGGCCATGGCAGAATCAGGCGGCAATTGGATGAGTGGTAGCAGGAGCAGGGGCAGGACCGAAACCATCAGGGATTGGTTCACCGCGGACTTCCTGTTCCGTGATCGACCGCGGGTCGCGGGCCCGACCATGCGGATCAGATTGAGGCAGAATCCCCTTCACTTCGGCAATCGCGATAACCGGCAGGAATCGCAGGAAGAGCAAGAAATTCATCAAGAAGAACCCAAAACTCCCAACAAACGTCATGATGTCGACCCACGTCGGGTGAAACATGTCCCAAGCGCCCGGCACGAAGTCACGCGCCAACGTAGTGACGATGATGACAAAGCGCTCGAACCACATCCCAGCATTCACGAAGTTGCAGACGAGGAAAACGACAAACCAGTTCTGCCGCATTTTCTTGAACCAGAAAATCTGGGGCGATACCACGTTGCAGAACATCATGGCCACATACGCCCAGACATAAGGACCGTCCTTAATGCGAAGCATGAAGGCATCCAGCTCAAATTTGTTGCCGCCATACCAAGCAATAAACAATTCGCTGAGGTAGGCGTAACCGACGATCGTCCCGGTCAACAGGATGATCTTGGCCATGTTGTCGATGTGCTTCCATGTCAGCAAGTCCTGCAGACCGTAGATTTCGCGGACGGGGAGCATGAGGGTGAGCACCATGGCGAATCCACCGAAGATGGCGCCAGCGACGAAATACGGCGGGAAGATCGTAGCATGCCAGCCAGGAACGACCGAAGTCGCGAAGTCGAACGACACGATGGTATGCACCGAGAGCACCAGCGGGGTCGAGAGAGCGGCCAGCAGCAAGTACGCCATTTCGTAGTGGTTCCACTGGCGGTTGCCGCCGCGCCATCCCAGGGCGAACAAACCATAGAGAGCTTTTTTAATGCCGGGTTTGCAGCGGTCGCGGATGGTGCCCAAATCCGGAATAAGACCGAGGTACCAGAAAAGCACCGAGACCGTGAAGTACGTGGAGACGGCGAACACGTCCCAGAGCAACGGTGATTTAAAGTTCTGCCAGATGGCGTTGCTGTTCGGAATCGGCGCGAGGAACCACGCCATCCAGACGCGGCCGACGTGCAGCGCCGGATACAGACCGGCGCACATGACCGCGAAAATCGTCATCGCTTCCGCCGCGCGCGCCACCGACGTCCGCCACCGCTGGCGCGTGAGGAAAAGAATCGCCGAAATCAACGTTCCCGCATGGCCAATACCGATCCAGAACACGAAGTTGGTGATGTCCCAGCCCCAAGCCACCGGATGGTTCTGTCCCCAGACTCCGACGCCCGTGGCAATCAGATAGGCGAACAGGTACGCCATGATCGAAAACAACAGCACCGATGGAATGAACAGCATCCACCACAGTTTCGGCTGGGGTTTTTCGATGATACCGCAAATACGCTCCGTGATCCAAGAGTAGGAGCGATTGTGAAGAACGAGCGGTTCACGCAGCAACACCTGAGCCGGCGAACTAGGTCCGTCGAGCGGTGGATGCGTTTCCTCGTGATGAGTGGCGGCCATGATGCGTAGTCTGAAAAGTGAGGTGAAATCGATCGGGGCTTACATATGCGCGGAGGCCTGGCCGACCTTGCGCTTTTCAATCGGACTGGCCGCGAGCAGGGCCGGATTCGGGTTTTTGATGCGGGCGAGGTAGCTCGTCCGCGGACGGGCACCGATATACCGCAACGTCTGGTAATTGCGCGGATGGGGATCCACTCCGTGCTCATCGCCGACAATGTCCTTGTTGCCGCGCAGCTTCGACACCGCCGAATTGTTGTCGCGCAGGTTGCCAAAGACAATGGCATCCGACGGACAAGCGAGTTGGCATGCAGTCTTGACCGTATCCGTCGGGATACGGAGGTCTTCGGCCGTCACGGTGAGGTTCTCATCACTGACCCCAGCCGCCGCCGCCTGACGGCGAGTCGTCTTCTTCTGGTCAATCTTGGCTGCCTCAATCCGCTGAATGCAGTAGGTGCATTTTTCGATCACCCCGCGCATACGGACCGTGACGTTCGGATTCCTCTGCAGGCGCAGGCTGGCGTCCTCCTTGAGCTCGCCGAGCGGCCCGAGATACAAATTATTCGGATGCAGGTCGAGCAACGACCCTTCGCGCTCGGTATTGGCGCGTTTGTTGTAATCGAAATAATTGAAACGACGCGCTTTCCACGGGCAGTTGTTCGCGCAATAGCGAGTGCCGATGCAGCGGTTGTAGACCATGAGATTCAGGCCGTCTTCGCTGTGCACGGTGGCATTGACGGGACACACGGTTTCGCACGGGGCGGCTTCGCAATGCTGGCAGGCGACAGGTTGCACGACCATTTCCGGATCGTCCAACTCCCGGGCAGGCTCGGCGCTGCCGTGGCCCCCGGCATGGTCGCTGTTTTCGTCGGCTCCGCCGGCTACGGCGCCGGAGGTTTCCGCATACTCCCATTCTTTGCCTTCGGTGGCTTTACCGCCTTCGACATCGACAGCGAAGTACCGGTCCATGCGGATCCAGTTCATGTCGCGGCCGATGATGACCTGACGTTTACCGACGGTCGGGATGTTATTTTCCGACTGACAAGCGAGCGAGCAGCTGTGGCAGCCGATACAGGCATTGAGGTCGATGACCATGCCCCACTGGTGTTGTTTATCCCAGAGGTGCGGGGTGGTTCCGAACAATCCACCGGTAGCGCCAATCTGTCCCTGACGGCCTTCTTGTTTGTAGAAGGTGTAATCGGGCGGAATGTGGCTATCCATGCCTTCGGTCGTGGCGAAGGCTGGAGTTTCGGCAAATCTTTCAGCGGTGCCCTCACGAATGAGTTCACGGCCGTACATGGTGTGGTGCTCTTGGGTGGTCGCGAGCGGCACTTTGGTGCCGGGGACGGTAACCTTGGCGCCGGCGAGCCAGTAAGTGGCGGCGGTAGCACGCAGCGGGTAGACGTTGACGCCTGTCCCCTCGCCCACCCGACCCGGACCCGCGGCGCCCTTGCCAGCCTGTCCATAGCCGAGGGCAATGGTGATCGCATGATCGGCATGGCCTGGCGAGACGATGACCGGCACGGTCACGGACTGGCCACCCACTTCGATCACGAGCGTATCGGCCTCATCCCGAAGGTATTTGTCGAGACCGAGCTCCGTGGCGGTCCGCACGCTGAGCAGGGCCGCATTATCCCACGTCACCTTGGAGATGCTGTCGGGCATTTCCTGCAGCCAAGCATTATTGATGTAGCGACCGTCCCAGAGTTTGGAATCTGGAACCAACGTCACTTCAAAGGCATCTTTGGTCGGGGCCGCGGTGTCTTGAAAACCGCCAGCCAAGGTGGCAACGCTTGCGGGTTTCAGAGCGCCGGTAAAGGCGGGCCAACGGGTCCCGGCCAGCAAACCATCGCGCAAAGCCAGACTCCACGCCACTTCTACCTCGCCTGGAGCCAGAGCCGCAAAAGTCTCGCGGACCGCCAGATAACCGGGGTCCTTCGATTCTTCAGGCACCGCGCCATTCATCGGGGCCGCCGGCGCCACTGGCTCGACCTTCACCGCGACTGGAGTATCACTGGCCAGCAAAGAAAGGAATTCCAAGTCCGAAACCCCACCCAACAAGGGCATGATCATCGGCTGCACAATCGAATAGACGCCGCTCATCGAACGCACGTCACCCCACTGCTCAAGATAATGGGTTCCAGGCACCGACCACGTGGCCGCGCGCGCGGTGGCCGTGCGGTCACGGAAACCGACGTGAACCACTGTCTTGATTGATTTTTGCAGATCCGCCCATTTCAACGATGTCGGAGCATCGTAACATGGATCCGCCGCAGACACGATGGCCAAGGTTGTCACGCTCCCGGCTTGCACCGCCTGAGCGAGTGCCTCGAGCGTACCGGCCGGAGCGGCCTCCTGCTGCTGCAACTCGAGGGCTGGCACCGACTGACCCGCGGCCACCTGATAGGCGCCCAGCGCCGCATTGATCCCGGCGACAAGCGCATGCACCGCCGCCGGCTGCTGTGGACCCGCCAACACCATGGCCCGACCGCCTTTGCTGGCCACCAAATCCGCCGCCGTCTCAGCGACAAAAGCATCGTAGTCAGCCCGTGGCTTGTAGGATCCTTCCAGTTTGACCGCCGCCGCCGCTGCCGTCAGTGACGCATCACCCGTCGCCGCCGCTACCGCCCGAGCCAGCGCCACCGTCACTTTCATCATCTGACTGGCATGCACACGCAGACGATGGTCCGCCATGCCCCCAGTCAGTGAATAACGGCTTTCGAAAACATACAGCCGGTTCATCGAATCGCCCGGCTTCATCGCCCGACGTCCATTCATGAAACGCGAAACCGTGCCCGCCTTCGGCCGGTGCAAATCAAGGAAATCACAGTCCAGCGAGACAATCTTCTCGCAGACACTGAAATGAGGCACCTGCACCACGCCAGCCCCAAACACTTGCTCGGTCGCTACCCGCGCCCCGTCAAAATCAAGCGCCTCATACCGGAAGACCTGAGCTTTCGGGAACTTCGCCGTCACCCGAGCCAACAACCGCTGGCGTGTGGGCGAGGGCACCGCATCCACCAACAAGGCCAATCCCTGACCCGCCCCGGCCGTCAGTTCCGCCTTGTGCGCGTCCAAAAACGCCAAAAATTCATCACGCGTCGATTTCTTTCCACCCTGCTTAAAATCACGCGCCCGGTCAGGGTCATACAGATCAAGCACCGAGGCTTGAGTGAAACCGTCGACCGAACCATTGCTTTCCGGATGCAGGCGGTTGCCCTGCACATGCGTCGGCCGGCCTTCAAACGTCGTCACCACCAGCGGCGTACAACCGCCCGCCTTCGGCATCACGGTGGCATAATAAAGCGCCTTTCCGGGAATGACCCATTCGACATTCTTCGAATACGGAAGAATGCGCGACTCGGGGCGGCGGCAAGAAGCCAGACCAAACCCAGCCATGGAGGTGGCCGCCCCCATCAACTTCATGAAATCGCGGCGCGACTGCCCAGCGTCCGCTTCGTCGGCCATCATGGCTGCCCCTTGCGGGAACTCACGGGCGACCCACTCCCGGAATTCGGGCGTGTCGTCCAATTCGCCAAGACTCCGGAAATACTTCCGGCTCTTCGGCTGCTCGGCGGGATGCTCCCAAATGCGTTTGCTCATCTAGTGGACGAAAGTATGAAGTGAAAATTGAAGGTCGGAAACCAGCAGAGCCGCAGCCCCGCTCAAGTGAAATTATCGATGGCAGGCGCCGCAGGACTCAGGGGGGTGAATATTCCAAGCCTTCTTGAGACGCTCTCCCAGTGCTTGACGGTCAACATTCTCCGGGTTCCAGCCGAGATTTGTCACCTGATCGAGCGGCCGCAACTTCTGCTCCGGGGCCCGATGGCAGTCAAGACACCAGCTCATCGACATCGGCTGGTCATGGCTGACCTTGGTCATCTCGTCAACCCGACCGTGACAGTCAACACACGAAACACCGCGGTTCACGTGCACAGAGTGATCAAAATACGCGTAGTCCGGGACTTGGTGCACTTTCACCCACGGAATAGCCTCACCCGTTTCTATGCTCTCGACCACCTTGGCCAAATTCGGGCTGTCCTTCTTCACATGCTGGTGACAGTTCCAACACGTCTGCGTGGCCGGCACGTTGGCATGGCCAGATTCTTCCACAAAACTATGACAATAGCGGCAGTCCATCCCGAGCTGACCCGCATGGATCCGGTGACTGAACGCCACCGGCTGGCTCGGCGTATACCCCACACGCGTGTACTTCGGCGTGAAATAATACGTCACTCCAGCCGTCACCATGCCCCCGATCGTGAGTACCCCCACGATCACCCACAGCGGTAGCATGTTGCTCCAACGAGGAAAAAAGTTAGCCATATGACAGGAAAAACAGGTCCAGAGTCAGCGGTCACCGACACGAAGCAGGACTTTGTGAAATTTTTCACAAGCCCACAAGTGAAATTTTTGGTTTGAGGAAATTCGATGCTCTGCGCGCATGGATAAGCCAAACTTCTGCCTCATGGCCCCGGTGCTGGCTGTATCACCTTCCATCGTGACTGCTACTGTTGCAAATTTACCTGACCCCGGCAAGGGAAAATCGTGTTCCGGGCAGGGTCAGGGGCCTGTTTTTTTCTTTTGGGCCGGGATGGACGCGGGTGGGGCGGTGGCGGTTCATGGTTTCTCGGTGGACGCCTGCTGGAGGAAGGCATTGAGGCCTTTGAGGTTATCTGTATTGATGAGGTCGACGCCGGCCGCGTACAATTCTTTCCAAGCGAACGGCTGATCGGGCACGCCCCAGAAGCGCAAACGCCGTCCTTGCTGATGAGCGACCGCCACCCAGCGGCGGAGCGCCGCTCGATCGGTCTCGGGCAGGACTCCGTCTTCGAACCACGAAAACGTCGGCGTCCAGCTCTGACTGACCAGCGGCATGAGGTGAACACTGGGGGGCGGAACGGCCGTCAAATCGTCCAGTCGCCCGTCGATAGCGCACCAGCGGCTTGCTTCGGCGGCGACGGTGGCCGTCGGACGGTTGCCAGAAAGAATGACAGTGACAGCTCCCGGCATGGTTTCGGTGGCAGAAAAGCGGGTCAGAAAGGAGGCGTGAGCGGCCAATTGGGTGCGCAGCACGCGATACGCCGCCTCGGCTTCAGATTTCACATCGATGAGCAAAGTGAACGTGGGGCCGTCTGGGTGCACCCGGCCACCATGCCGCTGGACCCGCTCGCGCAACGGCTCCCAATATAACTTTTCCAGCGTCCGCCCGGGCGTCGCTTGCTCAAGATCATGGGCCACCAGCAGCTCGCCCCCCACCAGCCAAATATCGGCCTCGACCGAACAAAACCCCTGATCCAACGCATCGAGCAGCGGACGAGGGTGCTCGTAATCGTTATGCGCATGCGCCCGCTCCCAAACAGGCGCCGACTGGCCAGACACGGACCCGCCGACCACCAAAAGCAGAGCGGCCAGAACACAGGAAAACAGAGTATTCCATGACATTCCCCATGGTGGACCATTCTGGAGCGGCAACAACACGAACCTGCACGCCCAGCCCAGCGTCAATTCTCAACCGCAGACACCCACTCATTTCGGTCCAATCGAAGACACCCACTCATTTCTCCGTCAGCCCGACCAGAAAAGTGGGTGTCTCGCCTCTTTGATCGCTGGGTTTCATTTGAGGTAAATGCAGTCTTTCACCGCCTCACAAATCGCCTCTTTCACCCCATCCCAATCCTGCTCCATCAACAGTTCGGGATCATTGTCGTCCTCAGCGTCGTCGAAATAGATCATGCTGCGCAGCACGATCATCGGATCATGGCTGGGGTATTTGCGTTTGTAGATGTCGATCAGCGCATCCACGCCGAGATGCTGGATGAGTGTGTGGAGGTCATAGAAGTCCTTGCGGGCACCACGATTGGTGGTGGCGCTGAGCTTCATGCCCACAATGTCCTCCAAGCTGAACATGCGGATGCCGTCCTGAGTTTCGGGTGGAGCCAGCAGCGGGTAACGATAGGTCACAAAATCCACCTTCAAACCTGCCACCTGGGCATTCAGGCCGATTTTGTTCATGCCGGTGGTCTCAAAGCCGTCCACCTGATGACTCAAGGTGTCCGCAAGGGACTCCACGTCGAAAGACTCAGGCGTGAAAAAGTCGAAATCGATTGAACGGCGATGCCCGAATCGCAGCGCCAGTGCCGTCCCACCCACCAGCGAAAACTGCTGAAGGGCCGAATGCGCAGTGAGTTCCTTCAGGAGACCCAGGGTGCCGGAGGGAAGGGTATCGAAGTGCAGCATCGGAAGTCCTCGCGTTTGAGATTCAGCATCAGGCAGAGAAAATTCACTGTGCGCGGCTCCAGTGTCCGCAGGCTCGTCACCACTTGCCTAAGTTTCTCATCACCGTAGTGCCTGCGCAGCTTGTGCCAGCCTTCCAGACCGCCACGCTCCACTACGCGGGAAATGATCTGCTTCTCGTGCTTTGCGAGGTCCAGCGTCGCCAGATTGGTGTCCCAAAACAATGCGCTCGGCAGACCGAGGGGCATTGGAGGGCTGGATTGACTCACGCTCACGTTCCAATGCTATCCGCTCATCCTCAAAGCTCAACTCCGGATCTTTCTGACGCCTGCGGAAAGCGACACTTCCCAATCAAAGACACCCACTCATTTCCCCGTCAGGACGACCAGAAAAGTGGCTGTCTCGCCTCTTTGAGGCATGTTCAGTGATAAGTCCATGAGGAGGCTAGGGTGGAGCTTAGTCACGGAGTTGGCGGCGGAGCCACTTGGGGTCGCGGCGGAGATCGAGGATGCGGCGGACGAGGACGAAGTCGGCTTCGTGGGTGTAGTAGATGGCGGTGTGGAATTTGGGGACTAGGCAGCGATGATGGCCGGAAATGAGGCGGTGGATGCCTGCGGTGGTTTCGAGTTCGTGAAGTCGGGCGAAAAGGTCATCCAGATACTGTTGTCCGATTCCGGGTTCCTGCTCCTCATAAAACTGGGAGCCGATCTCCAAGTCTTTGAGGGCGGCGGGAAGGATGCGAACTTTCATCGACCGAGGCGCGTGCGAAGTTCCTGCTCCGCTTCACTGAGATCCATGGGCACTTCAAGGCCGGCCTGGTAGCGCTGCTGGGTTTCCTGAATGGCGTTGAGATGCCAAACGGGTGAGCCCATGGCCTCTTCGTTAGGGTAGAGGTCGTTCCAGAGTTCATCGAGGGCGCGGAACTTCTCCTCACGCGACATTTGATGGAGTGGAAGTAGAGTATCCATGGCAAGAAGTATGTAGTAAAAAGACCGAAAGGGCAATCAAAGCAGACGCGACTCGATGGCTCGCCCACTTTTTGTCACGCCCTTCCGAACCAGTTCCGAAGTCCCGGCGTAATCACTTGGACGGTCTCTCTGATGTATGAAAACGGCAATTTTAAGGCATGGCTTCTGGGCTGGTGCGGTGATCATCGCGTTTACCCTCGGCTCGCGGCGGAGCGGGGTCACGTCGCGCCTTGGCACGGCCAGAGAGGCGGTCATGCAGGCCGAGGTGGCGAAACCGCCGGTCAATCCGCCCGGACTCTTGGCGCGCGACAAATCAAGCCGACCTCACTCCCGCGACGGCAGTGCGCTTGAGGGTGTGTTTGGGCGCGTGGCTCCTCTCGGCGGAGATGTGAACGATCTGGTCCAGCAGGCCCTGCGTGACCCGAACCCCATCACCCGTCGCCTGGCTTTTTCGCGATTGCTGGAGTCGCTGACTCCCACGAATGCTGCAGCGGTGCGTGAACAATTGGTCGCTCTCGGGGCGGAGCCCGATCAGTGGCGGGATTTCCACTACAGTTGGGGGGCTCTTGACGGGAAAGCAGCCTTCGCCAGCGCCGCCAACAGTCCGGAGGCTGATCTCGCCGCCACCATGACGGGATGGGTCGCCGCCAACCCTAGTGAGGCGCTCGCCCTGCTCGACAACCTGCCAGCCGAAATGCTCGGTCAACGCGACGAGTTGGTGGCCAGTGTCGTCTCTGGCCTGTCCCACCACGACCTCGCCACGGCCACTGACTTTGTGGTGGGGCTGGGTCAGGAAGGAAATGCCAAAGCGGGCGAACTAATGGAGACGGTCTCCGCTGCGACGATCAGCCAATTGGGACCGGAAGCCGCCTCCCGCTGGGCGGGGTCATTGGCCGACGGTCCCCTGAAAGGCAACGCCATGGCCAAGGTGGCAGAAGCCTTTGTGAGGCAGGACCCTGTGGCCGCCGCCCGCTGGACCGAAGGTTTTGCCGACAAAGAGTATGCCAGTAGGACCATCGAACAGGTCGGAGCCCAATGGGCCGTATCCGATCCGCTCGCCGCCGTGGGCTGGCTGGAAAGCCTGCCTGCCAGTTCCGGGCAGAAGCAGGGCCTGAGCGGAGCATTCGGCGACTGGGAAGACCGCGATCCTGTCGCCGCCGGGGACTATCTCTATAGGATGGCTAACTCACCGCAGCGGGATGCCGCCATCAGCGGCTTTGCTGCTGGTTATGCATGGCAGGATCCCCAGACCGCTATCGCCTGGGCCCAGGACATTGATGATCCTGCGCTGCGCGAAAGCTCCCTGACACGTGCCGGACGGGCGTTTTACCGCAGGGACGCCAATGGAGCCATGGCTTGGCTGGCGGAAAGCGGGCTCTCTGAGGAAGCACGCCAGAAAGTCCTGTCGTCGGATCGGAGATAAAACTGGGTGTCTCGCCTTTTGTATCTCGCCTTTTTCCACTCATTCTCAGAAAAGCCTCCTTGATGAGTGGCGGAAGGATTGTCTTACGGGACCCAGACGCGGAGCCGGATGTATTCGGGTGTGGTGGCGGAGGATGGGGTCGTCGAACGCCATGTTTGGGAGATGCTGCCGTCCGGGCTTGGTTGTTCACTGACGAGCACGACCCGGCTGGGGCCGGAATGCCAGACGGTGAGGTTGGTGGTGGTTTCGACCACATGGGCCACGAGGGAGCCGGCGGGCTTGGTGAATGTCAGTGTCAGGTAATCGGCAGCGGTTCCCTGGGGGCTGAACGATTGCAGGCGAGCGGTCACGGCGCCTGGGCCGCTAGCGGGATTGGACTCGCTGGTACCGAGGGCAAATTCGAGGAAGGCAGTGAAGCCATCGCCGTCGGTATCGGCGGACGGGTCGGGGCCGGTGAATCCGCCGAGGCCGTTTTCGCCGAGGCCTGGGCTGCCGCCGGGTTGACGGCTGACCGTCCAGCTGGAGGGCTGGCTCGGGGGCCGATTGTCTGCCGGCTGCTGCAGAACCAAACTTGGTCCGGTGCCGTCAGCGGCGGCTGGCCATGGGGCGGCCTCCCGGTAGATGAAACTACTGATAGGGACCCGACTCGCGCTGGTGACGACGATTTCCTCTCCAGCATTGTCTAGGCTTCCGTCAAACGGGCCGAGCACGAGGCCGGGGGCCGACGGGTAGGCGGCTTGAAAGCCGGCGGTGTTTTCGACAACGACCAGTCGGGCCCCGGGGGCGAGGCGGGTGCCAGCGGGAAAGTCATAATCCACGCCGCCGGTGAGGCGCACTCCGGTCAGGTCGATGGTAGCGGAACCGATGTTGAGGAACTCGATAAATTCCGTCGGGGTATCGCCGGCCGGGTGATACTGGATTTCCGAAATCACGAGGTTTTCCGCGGAGGCGGGCACGGCGCCCACGATGAAGCGGGCTTCATTCAGGGCGCTCCATTCGGTGCCGTTGAGAACCCGGGATTTGACCAAGGTGGAATCGAGCAGGGTCAGCGGTGAGGTGTAGGTGATGGCGGAAGCGGCGACGGCTCCGCCGATGGCGCGGGGGTCCAATCCATTCAGGGTATAGTGGATGACACCAACGGGAGCGGCCATTTTAAGCTGGAAGCCGCGATCGACGGCTCCGCCGTGGCGGGGCGTCTCGTCAGCAGCGTTGAAAAAAACGGGCGCGACGGTGGCTGGGTAGAGTTTATTTTTGGCAGCCTTCAACTGCGACAGCACGGCCGTGCTCCGGTTGTTGAGAGTGCCATTGACCACCGAGGTGATGGCCGCTTGCCAGTCCGCCACCGTATAATACGGCGGGTGGCCGGCGGGCAGGCCAGAGATCGAGTTGGTATTGCCCCAGCGGACCGACTCGGCGGTCATGGCTTTTTCGACCTGAGCGGCGCGGCGTTGAAACCGGGCGATGTTTTGTTCCTTGGTCAGCGCCCCGCCATTAAAGAAGTGACGGTGCGCCCGGTCGGCAAAGCGCAGTTTATATTCAGCATTCTTCATCAGGTCCTGATGCATCCACTGCGGGTTGGAAAAATTGAAGCTGTTTTGATTGCTACCACTCCATGGACCCGTCTGGTCAACTACCCAACTCGGGGCCCCCAAGCTGTGCTCGGAGTCGCGAATGAAAAATCGAAACCCTTCCTGCCCGTTGCGGCGGCGCGATCCCCACCAGTTGTTTGGCTGGTTGTGACCTAGGAAACTCGAAAGCACGGCATCCCCGTCTCCCACGAAAAAAACCACCAACATTTCATCGATGAGATTATCGATATCGAGCAGGACAGGCATCGACTCATCGCGCACGCCTTCGGGGTTGCGCCCCTCGAGCTCGAAGTACCGGGCGGTAGTCGGGGGGCTGGTGGCGGTGCTGGTGCCGATGGCCCGCACTTTTTGCCAGAGGGTGCGCCAGGCGAGCAAATCGCCGTCGGTCACTTCCGTTTGGAAGCCGCCGACGTGATTGCCACATTTGACCACGTCATAATCGTCCCTAGTGCCGCCCATGTAACTGGCGGCGTAGTCGGCTTCGGCGCGTTCTTCGAGGTAGTGAACACCCCAATAAACGCCGTTGAGGTAAACATGAAGGTACCGCGTACGGGTGTACGGCTGTCCCAGAGCACCTTGAGTGTCACGGCTGAATGGGTCACGACACATCGTGTTGAAGCGACCGCTGCCATAACTCGATTCGCGGAACCATCCGTAGTTCGAACCAATACCAAGCTCGAGTTTACCAAACTCGCTGGCTCCTTCCGCGCCATAAATGGGCTGACGCAATTTCCCTTCGTAGTCGCCAGAGAAATACATACGCAATCCGTGTTTCTGAAATGGATCGTTGCGGCTGTAACCGCCGCGGATGCGCAGCCCGGCATTGATCTGAAAGGGCGTCATACCTGAAGGCTCGGACCACCCTGGAGGATACAACATTTCAACCGAAACTGGGCGTTCCCAGGCCGGGCCATGCTGGTCCGCATTCACATAAATACCGGTGGCGCCCGCCGTCAGATGCGCCTGATCTGTGACCAGCGAAAGCGACGGCAACGACTGCAGGCTCTCGATGACCGTAGCGTCGGTGTACGCATTAACTGCGGCTGCATTCATGCCGTATTTCAGCGCTTGGCCGTTGACCGATGACCCCGGCCAGCCGCGGCTGCGAGCGTCTTGCACACTCTGGCGGGCCACCACCGCGCTAAAGACATACGTGTGCGTCACCACCCGGGTCGGCGCAAAGCCGTCTTTAAAAACCGCGGCCCGCACGGTGGTCGTACCGCCAATCGAGCCGATCCCCGCACCCACCGCATCCGGAGGGACGGCGCCCGGGTAGATGGTCAAGGCGAGCGTCGGTGGAGTGGCCGCGTCGACCGCCGCCACCACCGTGCCATTGGTGGCGGTGGGGGTCGAACCATTAGTCGTGTACACCAGCCTAGCGCCCGGGGTGCCCCCGGAAATCGTCTCGTGCACGGGCCCGGTGTAGAAGCCGCGACCGACAGCAAAAGCCACGGCATCAGTATCATCCAGAAATCCAGAAGAGCCCTGAGCAGCATTGGCTGCCCCCGGCGTCGGACGGCTCAAGGGAGCGCCAAAATACCCAACTCTCGCCGGTTCCCCCCACCATCCGTACGATCGGTCCGTCCCCTGCACCGGGTAACTAGGGGCAAATTCCCCGACCACCGCGCCGTCGGCAATCCGGATCAGCCCCAGATATTCACCCGCCTTGCTCAACGCAAAATTCGTGTGCAAGACCGCCGCTGGATTCGTGCGGTTTTTGCCCGAAGCAAAAACAACCCGATACCCACCCGCTTCCACCAACGCACCCGCCGGAAAATCCCACTGCTGAGCCGCCTCCCGTAATCGCAGACCAGCCAGATCAAGCGCAAAAGGATTCGGATTAAACATCTCAATCCAGTCTGACGCCTCGCCATCATCGTCCTTCAGCGTATCGTCATTTTCAGCCATGAATTCGTTGATCCGCACCGGCAGCGGCGGCACCCCGACATGCAGCGTGATCGATTTTGTCACCGTCCCTTGCGCATTGGTCGCGCTCAGCGTGTAGGTCGTCGTCTGCGTCGCCGAGGTGGACCGGCTGCCAATCAGTTCGGTGCCGCCGACCAGAACTCCTTGGTCAATGGCGACAGTGTCCGCATTTTCCACGTTCCAATTCAATGCCACCGCCTGACCTGGAGCGGAAAGCAGACCGATCGAGGAGGTGACTGTCCCTTGGGTGGCCGACAGCGAGCGCACGAATGGTTTGGGGGGTGGCAGGGTGGTGGCCAGGCCATATTTGTTCTGAAGGTACCAGCCGACGCTAGCCAATCCGTCAGGCGTGAGCACGCCTTCATACACAATCATTTCAGCCACGCTGCCGCGCCAGTACCCGCCAATCGTCGTCCCAGGGTTGCCCAGCCAGAAGGCCGAATAATTCTTCTCCACACCGGCGGTCGCGACCAACAGGTGCGGCGTGTTCAAGACAAAATTTCCGCTGGCCACGGTGTTGACCGTCAACGTACCAGCCGGCACGCCACCCGAAAAATTGTACACATCCAGCCCCTTGCCCGGCGAACGATACGTCAGCGTGGAGGCATTCCGCCGGATATGAAGATCATCGCCACCATTCGACACCAAACAAGCATCGGCCGGCGCCCCCGAATCAAGAACCACCGCCGCAATCACCGTCCGCACATTCATTCCAGCCTCGGACCATGTCATGTAATCGGTCGTGCCATCAAATTTCACCGCCGGACGGTTATTAAATTTGGGCTCCGCCGCCGTGAACGTCGGAGCCGCCGTGCCCGCCGCCGTCATCGGCCCCCACGCGGTCACCGGTGAGGCATTGGCCTGCACCAGATCACCCGCCTGCAAATGCAATACAACCCGTCCATAATCCGACGGATGAATGGTCTGAGCCGCCAGACCAGGTAAAAAACAACCGCAAGACCAAACGAGGAAAATCAGAAGACGAAGCGAGACCATGGTATGACGACAGGATTATTGTTCAGTCTATCGCCCCACGCTGCCCCCGGGAAGAGATTTTCTCGCCTAAGTCGCGGTATCGGCAGCGCCCCCCGGGAACGCCGACGTCTCGTCGGCCGGTGTTGAACGCACCCGAGGGGCCGATTGGAGTGATCGAGTCGGGGACTTGAAGGGTGGGGCCTGGGGCCATTTAAGAGCAGCCGACGAGGACGTCGGCGTTCCCAGAGGGGCGCGCGCGCCACATCTGGTGGGGACGGGCCCCCGAGGGGCCGATGGGGGTGATCGAGTCGGGAGCTTGAAGGGTGTGGCCTGGGGCCATTTAAGAGCAGCCGACGAGGACGTCGGCGTTCCCAGGGGGGCGCGCGCGCCACATCCGGTGGGGACGGGCCCCCGAGGAGCCGATTGGGGTAATCGAGTCGGGGCTTGAAGGGTGTGGCCTGCGGCCATTTAAGTGTAGCCGACGAGGACGTCGGCGTTCCCAGGGGGGGCGCGCGCGCCACATCCGGTGGGGACGGGCCCCCGAGGGGCCGATTGGGGTGATCGTGTCGGGGCTTGAAGGGTGTGGCCTGCGGCCATTTAAGAGCAGCCGACGAGGACGACGGCGTTCCCAGGGGGGCGCGCGCGCCACATCCGGTGGGGACGGGCCCCGAGGGGCGGATTGGAGTGAGCGAGTCGGGGCTTCAAGGGTGTGGCCTGCGGCCATTTAAGAGCAGCCGACGAGGACGTCGGCGTTCCCAGGGGGGGCGCGCGCGCCACATCCGGTGGGGCCTAGGGACGGATGTGGTGGGAATGCGGCTTGTGACGGCGTGAGCAAAGCATAGGATAAAATCATGACGTGCTGGAACCCCGACCGGCTCGCGGCTGTCTGTCGATTTTTCGGCGTATGGGCGGCCGCGGTTGGGGTATGTCCGGCGGTGGCGCAGGTGCAATTAAGTGAACTGGTGAGCGACAACAGCGGAGGATTGCGAGACGAAGAGAGCGAAGCATCCGACTGGGTGGAAATCCACAATGCCGGAGACTCACCCGTTTTGCTGACGGGCTGGGGGTTGAGCGACCGGCTGGCGGAGCCATTCAAGTGGGTGTTTCCGGAGCGTACGCTGGCGGCCGGCGCCCGGTTGGTGGTTTTTGCCTCAGGGAAAGACCGGACGCCGGTGACCGGGCGACTGCACACCAATTTTTCCTTAGCGGCGGCAGGCGAGTCCCTCGTATTGTCCTCGCCGGACGGACAAACGGTGGAGGTGGCACCGGCGGAAGCGGTGCCAGAAGGAATGAGTTTGGCCCGCAGCGCGGAGCGGAATGCTGTTTGGAGGTTTTTTGCCACTCCGACGCCGGGCCAGCCCAATGGCGGCCTGTCCTACGCCTCGCTGTTGCGCCACGGGCCGTCGTTTTCGACCGTGGGTGGGTTTCACGATGAACCGGTGGAGGTGGCGGTGACCGCAGAAGCCGGCGCAGTGGTTCGCTACACGCTAGACGGCTCAGAGCCGGATGAATTGTCCCCACTTTTTCCCGCCAGTCTTGCCGTGACCAGCCGCGCCGGGCAAGCCAACACCCATTCGATGAAGACGGGCACAGCGACCGCCAACCAGCATACTGACGGCTGGAAGCCACCGCTGGGAGAACTACGCAAGGCCACGGTCGTGCGTGCGCGAGCCTTCCGTCCGGATGCCCAGCCTTCGCCCGTGGTGACCCACACGTATTTCATCGGAGCGGCCGCGCGGCATACCGACGGATTACCCGTGCTCAGCCTGGCCACCGACCCGGCGGGGCTATTCGATCACAACCGTGGGATCTATATGCTCGGTCAGGTGTTTGCCGACTATGTGGCAGCGCATCCCGGCGAGCCGCTCACTGGCCATACTCCGGCAAATTATACCCAGCGCGGCGCCGCTTGGAACCGGGACGCCAGTCTGGAATTCTTCGAGCCTACCGGCGCGCGGGCCCTCGCTCAGCCCGTCCAACTTGACATCAAAGGGCAATCGACCCGGTCGTTCCGACAGAAGTCATTCGGGCTAGCGGCGCGGACTGACCGCGGCGGACGCGGGCGCTTTGAGTATGCCTTGTTTCCTGGGCTCGAACGGCTCGGGGATGGGGCTCCGCTGGAGCAATTCCGCAGTCTGCGGCTGCGGAATATGGGAAATGATTGGGCCTATGCGGCCATGCGCGACGCCTATTGCCACCGTTTGGCCGAAGGGCTGGGGCTGGCCCGGATGGCGTGGCGTCCGGTGTCGGTCTATCTGGACGGCGAGTACTGGGGCCTCCTCGAGATGCGGGAAGAGCAGGATGCCGATTATTTTGAGTCTCATTATGGTGTGCCCCGCGGCGATGTTGTGATTGTCAATCCGCCGGGCGCCGTGGTGGAAGGGATCGCGGGTGATGCCAACCCTTTCACCGCCCTGCGATCGTTTGCGGAGACGCACGATTTGGCGGTGCCCGAGCACTTCGCGCACGTGGCGGCGCGGATGGATGTGGAATCGTTTTTGCTGTATCAGTTGGTTCAAATTTGGGCAGGCAACGCCGACTGGCCGCACAACAACACGCGCGTCTGGCGCCGTCGGCAGCCAAACCCTCTGCCAGACCCGACACAGGTGCCGCCGGGCCACGATGGACGGTGGCGGTGGATCCTCTTCGATCTAGACTTGGCCGTCGGCCACCCTTGGGCCGGCGGAGCCAGCGAAAATACCCTAGCCCACGCCCTCTCACCCACCGGGCGCCCGCCCATCAACGCCCCATGGGCCACCGCTCTGCTCCGCGCCCTCATCAAAAACCCGCAGGTCAAAGGGCAATTCGTCAATCTGGCCGCTGACCTGCTCAACTCCCACTTCAAGGAAAATCGGACCACCGGACTGGTCGACGCCATGCGCACCACCCTGCAACCAGCCATGCCCGAACACATCCGCCGCTGGCAAAGCAACGGCGCCAGCGCAACCACTTGGGCCAATACCCACGTGCAAAGTATCCGGAATTTTGCCTCTCAACGAACGGTCAATGTCCGCCAACACTTCACCACCCAACTCGCCCTCGGCGGCTATGCCTCCCTGACTACCGACGTCACCCCAACCGGTGGCGGCACGGTACGCATCAATCGACGACTACTCATCAACGAATCACTACCAGGAGCCTCCCGCCCGGCCTACCCGTGGCGCGGCACCTACTTCCGCACCCAGCCAGTCACCCTAGAAGCCAGACCCGCCCCTGGCTTTTTCTTCGCCGGTTGGACTACCCCGAAGGGGAACGTGCTGCAGCCGGAAATCGAGTGGTCGCTGACCGGCACCACCGCCCTGACCGCACGCTTCGTCACCGCCCCCACCGACTCGACCATGGAACTGCGACTCGCCGACTCGCCAGCGGGGGCCAGCCCCGACCTTACTTTCCACGGCGTGCCAGGCGCCGCCTACGCCCTCGAACAATCAGAAAACCTACAACACTGGACGGTCGTCGCCCGCTTTCAAACCGACGCCAACGGCCGATGGCAAGGGCCGCCGCCCGCCACCACCAGCGCCTATTACCGAGTGGCCGTGCCTTGAAAAATGTCGCGGCGCACAGTGTCCCCGGAAGATTCAATCGACGGCAAAAAAACGGGACCCCCCGTCAGCGGCCGGCTGACTCACAGGTTCGCCCGGCTGACCGACTCAGGAGCGGCCGGGCGTTTTATTGAACAACCAGACGGTGACGAGGTCCGATACATTCGGCGTCAGCCGCCAAAACCCCACATGAAAACCCCCAGCCTCCTCGCGCCTCTGGCGAGTCTTTTGTTGTTCGCCGTGTTCACGGCGTCTCTATCGGCGCAAACCGGCCCCTTTCCACCCGACACGTGGCCTCCGATCGTCGATGGCGCGGCGACCGTGCATTACACAGTGGTAGATGGGGCCTTTGCGGCACCGGCGGAAGCCACCGGCTGGACCCCATCCCTCCAATTTTTGACTGGCGGCGATCAGGAAACCGTCAAAACCACGCTGGCTGGCTTGACCGGGGTTCGGGCGACCCAGGGGTATTTCAACATGGCTGATGGCGAGTCCAGCGTCTGGGCGGAGGAGCCTGGAATTGATGTCCTTTTGCAAGTCTACGGAGATACTGCGGTCCTTGGAGGTGATGGGGCCCCGCGCAATTCCAACTTTCTCATGGGCGCGCTACCGACGCTGACGGCACCAGTTGGTGGTAGCATCCCGGTGGAAGGCCGGAATTTCAAATGGAACTGGGTGCTTTTCCGTCTCCCTAACGACGCGCGTGACGACGGCGGCCGCTATGTCGGCACGCTCCCTCCCAACGTGATCGGAGCCTCGCAGAATGGCGGGGTCAACGGCGGCACCATCCGCCTCGAAAATGTCCAGAATCTAGTCGTGCGGGCGGCCGCTTTTGGGCCGACCGGCGCCTTTGGCGAACCCGAGGACATCAATAAGTTTGCCAATGCAGACGCCTGCGACCCCGAACCCGCCACCAATTACGCCTTTCTCGATCTGGCGGCCGGCACCAATCAAGAACTCACTCTGCTGAGCGGGGGCGACCAACTCAGCACCGTGGAAATGAACATTGGGCCAGACGGACAAAAGCGGACAGCGGCCCGCGCGCTCGGTAATTATCTGAACTTTGGCATTACGAATAACTACCTGGGCCAGCCGTGCCATCCGCCGTCGATCATCAAGATCTGTGTTGAATATTACGATGATCCAGCGGCCGTGGGCGCTACCTTCGGACCCGAGGCGTATGCCACTGACAACACGGGTGGCGTCGGATTCAGTCCGGTAGCCAGTTACGCGACTCTGGCTGGCACTAACCGCTGGCTGCGCCGGTCCTGGGTCATCTCAGGAGTCAATCTGAAAGGGGTGAATACCGCACCCCTAGGCGGAACCGTGCGGTTCTTTTTTGGCAGCACACCCGTCTCCATCTCACGCTTTGACGTCGCCATTCTGCGCCAAGGCAGCCACCCGCTCGCTGGCCAAGACCCACTGGCCAATTGCTACCGCGACCCGGAAGTCTGCGACGGCGCCTACGGTCGCTACGCCGAAATGAATCTGGCCGATGGCCTCTTTGACGGCCTCACCCCCGGCACGTCGGGCGGCGACCAGGAAATGATCCAAGAAGAAGCCGGACCTGCCAACGACCTGCGCCTGTCCGTCCGGGCCGCCCTCGACAACGGCACCCCCGGGTTCAACCACAACTACCTGAATTTTGCCATCATCGAAAACCGTTTTGGCCCAAACTCCCAGCCCAACGCCCGTCTCGCTATCTGTATGACTTATTATGACGATCCAGCTCTGGCCGGACGGAGCTTTCGCCCGGAAGTCTTCCGGCGCGAAGAACCCAATGGCAGCAGCTCTTTTGCCTTCCTGCCGGCCTCCCAGGGCACCACCTTGCAGGGCAGCGGCCGATGGTTGGATTCTTACGTGGAGATTCCGAACATCAAGTTTGAAGGGGTCAATCAGGGACCGCAGGCGGCGGCGCGGTTTGTCGTCGATGGCAAGGTGGCCATCAGTCGAGTGCGCTATGCGGTGATCCGCGACTGTGGTCCGCAGGCGGGAGCCAACGCCTTAGAAACAACCAAACCGGCGCTGGACGTGACCCGCACCGCCGCGGGCGCCATTCGGTTCCGCTGGCCGGCCGGCCAGAACTGGAACCTACAGTCCAGCGAGGCGCTGGCGCCCGGATCGTGGCAAGCCGTGACCGAACCACCCAGCGTGGAAAACTTCGAGAACATACTGGAGCTTCCGGCAGAGCCCCAAAGAGAACGGTTTTATCGGCTCGTCAAATAACGGAGCACCGTTCACGATCCCTGTTCTCGCCCGTGCGCCGCGCGGGGGAGCGGCTCCGCCGCAATTTGCTTTACGCAGTTCCTGTGCGATTGCTGGCTGATCCGGGCCGTGACGCGCTGCGCGACCGCGTCCGGTGCCTCCTACTGTCCCGCACCGTCCTCCCCCCACCTCGTTTCATCCGCCCCATGGCCACTCCATCCAAGAAGAAAACCACCGCCAAAACCACCGCCACGACTCAGGCGGCGAAAAAAGCCAAACCAACCACCGCCGCTGCCGCATCAGCAGCTACCACCGCTCAAGACGGACCGATTTCGACCTTTGTCCGGCACCATTACCGCCACTTTAATGCGGCGGTAGTGATTGATGCGGCCGAAGGCTACAAGGCGCACTTGGCCAAAGGGGGCAGCATGTTTGTCACGTTGGCGGGCGCCATGTCGACCGCTGAAATGGGGCTTTCGCTGGCGGAAATGATTCGTCAGGACAAGATCCACGGCATTTGCTGCACGGGCGCCAACCTTGAGGAAGACATCTACAACTTGGTGGCCCACACTCATTACGAACGCGTTCCGAATTACCGCGACCTCACTCCGAAGGACGAGGTGAAACTTCTGAAAAGACACCTCAACCGAGTCACCGACACCTGCATCCCCGAGGGCGAAGCCATCCGCCGCATTGAAAAACACCTAGTCGCCCTGTGGCACAAAGCCGAGAAAAACGGCCAGAAGTTCTTCCCGCACGAGTTCGCCTACCAGCTTCTCAACTCAGGCGTGCTCGAACAATACTACGAAATCGATCCTAAAAATTCTTGGCTGCTGGCGGCCGCCGAACGCAATTTGCCGCTCTTTGTACCGGGATGGGAAGACAGTACCTGCGGCAATATTTTTGCGGCGCATTGCATCGAAGGGGATGTGAAAGACCCGCGCACCATGCGGGGCGGCATTGAGTACATGATGCATTTGGCCGAGTGGTATACTGAATACACCAAAAAGTCCAAACTCGGGTTTTTCCAGATTGGCGGCGGCATTGCCGGCGATTTCCCGATTTGTGTCGTGCCCATGTTGCATCAGGACCTCGGGCGCCGGAAGATTCCATTGTGGGATTATTTTTGCCAGATCAGCGACTCGACGACCAGTTTCGGGAGTTATTCCGGGGCGGTGCCCAACGAAAAAATCACGTGGGGCAAACTGGACGAGACCGGGCCGAAATATGTGATTGAGAGTGACGCCACGATTGTCGCCCCACTCGTATTTGCTCAGGTCCTCGGCTGGTGACGGATCTGGCGGCGCGGGTTCGCGCTGCATCGTCCGCGCGGGCTCACCGCGCGGAATTAACCGCGGGTCAGCGTCAGCACGGCCACTTGGCGAGCGCGGCCGTATTTGAGCAGGATACGGGCGCATTCTTGAGCGGTGGCGCCGGTGGTAAAGACATCATCGACGACGAGGAGGCGGCGTCCGGCCACCATTGACTCCGCGGTCGGGCGCCACGGGAGGGGGCGGCGCAACCGGAAAGCGCCGCGCAGGTTGTGCAGTCGCTGGTGGCGCGTCATGGCGGCTTGACCTGACGTGTAGCGGGTGCGACGGAGCACATCAGCCACCGCGCAGCCGGTGTGGCGGCTGGTGACGGAGGCGAGTTCGAGGGCTTGATTAAATTCGCGTTCCCGGAGGCGTCGCGGATGCAGCGGCACGGGGACGAGGAGCCATTGATCGGAGGCAGCCAGCCGTTCATCAGCGGTGGGCCCGTGCAGCGCGGTGGCCAACAGGCGACCGAGAGTTTCGCCGAGCCACAACTCCCGCTGATACTTAAAGCGGTGCACCATGTCGCGCATACCGCGGCGCGCCTTAAAAGGGGCAGTGGCAAACTCAAAGGCAAACTTCCGGCCCGTGCAATTGGCGCACTGGAACGGCCCCGGGATATTTCCCATAAACCACTCGCCGCACACCCGGCAGCGCGGCTCGCCCAGCCTCGGCAATGACTGGAGACAGGCATGACACAGCCCCGGTACCGCCGATCCGGCCGATCCCGCCGTCGACTGGGCGCACAACGCACAGGCCTCAACAAAAATCAATCCGGCCGCCGCCCGGCAGGCGTCGGTCCATAAATCTGAAAAAAGGGAGGGCATCGGTCAGTCATCAAGGGGTCGATCGCGGCACCCCGGAGGAAAATGGAGTGGGCACCGGCCCAGCCAACACCAGAAAATCCCGGTAATGCAACACCTCAAGCCGACGGTCCAGATGCTCGACAATGCACGTCAGCGATTCCACCCAGTCACCGGAATTCAAATAATGAATCGAACCGACCAACTTGTCCGCAGGCGTGTGGATGTGACCACAAATGATACCACGGCATTTTTTCTCGGTGGCCAGCCCCTGCAATTGCTCCTCGTAACGACCAGTGAAACTGATCGCCTTCTTGACTCGCGCCTTGATGGCTTTGCTCAACGAGAAATATTCCTTACCGCGCATGCGCCGCCACCCGTTGTAAACGCGGTTCAGACGCAGCAACTGATCGTATCCCACCGCCCCCAGCCGCGCAATCCACGGGTGCTGCGTCGTCACTTGGTCAAATCCATCGCCGTGCACGACCAGATAATCACCCTGCGGAGTCTGGTGAATGTGCTCGTTCACAATCGAAAACCGAGCCAAGCGCAACGGAAGAAAACGATGCAACACATCATCATGGTTGCCTCGCAAATACACGACTTCGGTATTTTCTTTCTCGAGCTTGCGCAGAACTAAGCGGATAAATCGCGTGTGCGCCGTGCTCCAGTGATGACGCCGGCGCGCCAGATGCCAAGCATCAATGATGTCGCCGTTCAGGACCAGCTTTTCACAGCGACTCCTTCGCAACAAGTCATTGACTTCATGGATCTTACAATCCGGAGTGCCCAGATGCACATCGGAAAGAAAAAGGGTCTTGAAGCGAACAAAACGGTCGGCGGGCTGACGGGAATCAGGGATCATGCGGCGGTCGGTATGGGTGAGTATACGGAGGAAAGAGGATTTGGCGAGGACGACGCGGCCATCAAAAGCCCCTCGAAACGGCCAACAATACGATCCCAGCCGAGCCCCTCGGCTGTGCGGCGAGCGGCCGAACCGAGCACTCCCCGCTGCGCGGCCGGCAAAGCGAGGGCCGCCGCCATGCGCCCGGCAAAGGCCTGATGGTCGCCCCATGGCACCTTCCAGCCGTTCTCGCCGTCCACCACGTACTCACCGGCGGCCGCATAATCAAAACCGAGGATCAGTAGTCCACTGGCGAGGCCTTCGAGCAACACGTTGCCGAATGTTTCGGTCAGACTGGGGAAGAGCAGCACATCGGCGGAGGCAAAGTGGCGGGCCAGTTCTTCTCCGCGCAGAGCGCCCGTGAAGCGGGCAAAACGAAATCGCGATTCCAGCGCCGCCCGATCCGGACCATCGCCGACGACCACGCAATGACCGCGCCCGTCCGTCAGTTTTTCCAGCGTCTCCAGCGCAAATGGCAGGTTTTTCTCCGGGGCCAGGCGTCCGACCAGCATAAAAACCGGAGCCGGCCGGGCCCCGTCGCGCACGCCCCAAGCCGCGCGCAGGGAGGCATCGCGGCGCGCCGGAGTGAACAGGTCGGCCGCCACCCCACGGCTCAGGATTTCAAGGTTTTTGAACCCGTGGGCGCGGAGTTGTCGCACCACATCCTGCGACGGCGCCAGCGTCAGCGCCGTGTTGTTGTGCAAGAGCCGGAGGTAACGCAGTGCCAGCGGCTGAAGGCGGGACAACCCGCGCACATGTAGATATTCGTGAAAGTTGGTGTGAAAGCCGGAGGTCACCGGAATCCCCATCCACCGGGCCACCCCCATCGCCGCCCATCCCAGCGGCCCTTCGGTCGCCACATACACCACGTCCGGTCGCACCACCGACCACAGCTGCCAAAGTCGGCCCCACGACGGCATCCCAAATCGCAGTCCCGGATACCCAGGAACCGGCAGCGACCGCACCCCCACCTCGCGACGCCCCACTCTCCCCCGCCCCAAACCACCACCCGGCCGCACCACCGTCACCCGGTGCCCCCGAGACTCAAGCCCCGTCCGCAAACGGTCCATCGTCAACGAAACACCGTTGAGGTCAGGAGGAAACGTGTCAGTCACAAAAGCGATCTGCATACCAGGATGCTAAAGAATTGTCTGCCAGCTGGGTCGAACCCGATGCTATCGCGACACCCACCCACCCTGCCATAGCTTCCATGTGCCGGTTTCGTTGCGCCGCCACCGCCAGGCGCCACCGCGAGGCGCGCTCGAAATACCCAGCAAAGAATTGATATCATCGCTGGATGTCTGGCCCAACACGGATGATCAAAGGTCCGGCTCATGAAACGGCTCGCCGCTCGCCACCCGCTTCCCTCCGGACGCGGGTGCGGCGCCCGCTGGCCACCGCCGTCTCACTGATACGCCCGTGCACACCCCATGATTCCCGCTCTGCTGGCTACCTTTTTTTTCGCCTGTTCCGCGATTTGCGGACGGCGGCTCAGCCTACTGCTGGGCGGCATCTCGGCCAACTTTTGGCGGCTTGTGCCGGCCACTCTTTTATTGTGGCTGATGACTCTGGTTTGGTTTCCGGGGTCCATTCGTGACGAAACGGTGGGATGGTATGTCTTGAGCGGGGTCGTTGGATTTGGCCTGGGCGATGTGGCGCTCTTTCTGGCCTACCCTCATCTGGGCGCCCGTCTGACGGTCCTTATCATGATGAGTTTCGGCGTCCTCTTTGGGGCGTGGGGCGACTGGTGGTTGTTGCATTCGCCACTGCGCTGGGAGTTGGCGGGCGGCATCACGGTCATTCTGGCCGGGCTCAGTCTGGCCCTGCACAGGCCGGGCGAGCCGCTGCCCTGGGGACGAGGTTTGGTTTTTGCGGTCATTGCCGGGTGGGGTCAGGGGTTTGGCGCAGTGCTGAGCCGGATCGCTCAAGCCCAAGCCGCGCAGGAGGGATTCGCCGTTCCCCCGATCGCCCAGACGGCGCAACGGGTCGCCGGTGGCATGGCCGTCGCCCTGCTCGCTTTTGGCCTCGTGCGCTTCCTCGAGGCCCGGCGCGAACGAAACCGCCGACCAAGCGGCCACGACCCGGTCGCCGCCGCGCTCAGCTCCGCAGACGGCTCGCACCCGCCCTTAGAACCGCGGCTGCCGCGCACCGGCCGCCACCGCCGGCACCTGCCGCTGTGGCTGGTCGGCAGTGCGCTGTGCGGCCCGGTCATCGGCGTCAGCGCCATGCAATGGGCGCTGCAAGTGCTCCACAGCAGCGCACTCGTGGTCGCCATCACCGCCACCGCCCCACTCATGATCATTCCGATGGCCCGGTGGATCGAAAACGAAACCATCTCGCCACGCGCCCGCCTCGGCACCGCCCTAGCCGTCGTAGGCGTCGGTCTCACCGCCTTCTTCCGCTAAAATCAACCTGCGCTTTCCCTCATTCGCAGTTGAAAAACCCCGGAGCGCCCTCGTAGGTCCGGCTCCCCTGATGAAAGACGCCCCCGTCATCGAAGCGATGCACCTCCATAAGGCCTTCGGTGCCACCGTGGCGCTGGAGGACCTCTCGCTCACGCTCCGGCCCAACGAGATTCTCGGACTGCTGGGCGTGAACGGCGCAGGCAAAACCACCGCCCTGAATATCCTGCTCGGACTGACCACCCCCACCCGCGGCACCCTGCGCGTCTTCGGCCAGGAACTCATGCCCAACCGAGTGGACATCCTCAAACGCTGCAACTTCGCCTCCGCCTACGTCTCGCTGCCCGGCAACCTGACCGTCGGCCAAAATTTGTGGACGTTTGCCCAAATTTACGGCGTCAAAAATCATAAGGCAAAAATCACGGAACTGCTGGAACTGCTGGAAATCCCCCACCTCCGGTCCCGCGTCACCGGACAATTGTCGGCTGGAGAAGCCACCCGCGTCCAGTTGTGCAAAGCGTTCCTCAACGATCCCGAACTCCTCCTGCTGGACGAACCCACCGCCAGCCTCGATCCCGACATCTCAGACAAAGTGCGGAAATTTGTGCGCAGCCGCCAGCAAGCCCAGCGCACCGCCATCATCTATACTTCGCATAATATGCGGGACATCGAGGAGGTCTGTGACCGCCTGCTTTTCATTCATAAAGGTCGAGTCGTCGCCGAAGGCACCCCGACGGCCGTCATGACGCTTTTCCAGCAGGAGTCCCTCGAAGACGTTTTTATCCAAATCGCCCGCAGCGAAGCCGGCGATGTCTTTGGCGCCGCCAAAACCGCGAAGTAAACCCACCGCTGAGAGAGTCGATCCACGCATGAACTTCCGCATCGTTTTCGCCCTGGTCTGCCGTTACCTGTTCCTGTACACGCGGAACTGGGTTCGCCTCGCCGAGGTTATTTTCTGGCCCACAATGGAGTTGGTCACCTGGGGGTTTCTCACCCGTTATCTCGAAGGCAGAATGGGTGTGGCCGAGGCGGGTCCATTTACGTGGATGTTGGGTGGTGTGATTTTCTGGGACGTTATGTTTCGGTCGCAACAGGGCGTGGCCATCTCGTTTTTGGAGGACGTCTGGACCCGAAATTTGCTCAATATTTTCGTAGCCCCCGTGCGCCCGATTGAATACCTAGCTTCCGCCTTTGGCGTGGGCCTCGTGCGCATCGCCATCACCGTGCTCATCCTGTGGGCGCTATCGTGGATATTCTTCAGTTTCAACTTACTCGATATCGGGCCGTCCTTGGTACCATTCTTCGGATCCTTGCTCCTTTTCGGCTGGGCCATCGGCATCTTTGCCACCGCCCTCATCATGCGTTTTGGACAGGCCGCCGAAAGCCTCGCCTGGGCCGTGCCCTTCCTCATCCAGCCGCTGACCGCCGTGTATTATCCAGTCTCCATCATGCCTGGCTGGCTGCAATGGATCGCCCTCGCCCTTCCCAGCACCCACGTCTTCGAAGGTATGCGCGGCGTCATGGCAGGAGCCGGGTTTTCCTGGTCACACTTTGCCTGGGCCGCCCTCCTCAATGCCGTGTGCCTGCTGCTGGCCGGACTATTCTATCACTGGACCCTGTCCACCGTGCGTGCCCGCGGCCTGCTGGCCAAGGTGGCCACTAACTGAGCCGCCGCCCCCAGCCGCGGCGCAGCCCCGCCGCCGTCCGTGGCAGCGAGACGCGCATCGCACCTCACCGCACCCAAAGCGAGTTTTTTCGCCGGATCAGCGGGAGGCGGGTGGTTCCTCGATCGTCAAAATGATCATGGCCGGAGCGGTGGCCTCCGGACGAGAAACCGTGATGGTGACGTGACGCCCCATGGAGGCTTCACTGGCTTCCACCAGCTCCATCGTCGACCCATCGGCCCGTTGCGACTGGCGGCTCACCGTGAAACCGCGCGCATCAAGCTCGTCATTGAAAAAAGTCACCACCTCCTCCGTCGTAGCGGTCGTCGTGCCGCTCAGCCGAATGGAGTCATGCGCCGCCGTCGACGATCGGATCACCGCCGGACTGAGCGTCAGCCCGTCCATCAAGGGAAACCAATCAGGCAGCGCCGCGGCAGCCGTCGATGCCGCCGCGGTCAAGGCCGTGGTATCAGCCTGCGAACCAACGCCACTCAGCAGGCCTGAGCCTTGGGCCGCCTCTGCATAACTCAATGTGACAATCTCGCCACTCTGCGTGTTACGAAATGTTATCTCGCCAGCGGCCTCATTCGAAGTAATCAATTCCAGAGTCGGATCCGCCTTGACCATCATTTCCGCCGTAAACTTCTCGGGATTCGCCTTCACTTGGGAAATGACACTACCCACTTTGCCCACCCCCCACCCAACTCCCAACGCTCCCACCACACACCCCGCCACCACCACTAGGGCACACCCCAGCCCAAGATACTTCCAAGAACGGGGTATCCCAGCCTCCGTAACAAATTGCGATTCACCCGCCGGCGACGGAATAAAAGCCGGCACCGGCGACTCAGGCGGAGCGGGTGGCAACTCAGGCGGAGCGGGTGGCAACTCAGGCGGAGCGGGTGGCAACTCGGGCAGGACGGGTGGAAAGGCGGGCGGGGCGGGTGGAAAGGTGGGCGGGGCGGGAGGAGTCAGCCCAGGCGGCAGCTCGGAATGAGGCGAAAGCTCAGATGGCAACCCGGACGGAGGCTCGGGCGGAGGTGGAGGCGGCGAAACGGCATCGTTCATGCTGTTCATTCTAGACCGAACATGAATTCCAAGCAGGCGGTAATTTTTACTCGTGACACGATTATTATGGATTAGCTATAAAGCGTGTCACACCACACAATGAATTTATCCATATTTCTGCCTACACTGGTAGCGTCCACTTTGATGGCGGGGGCTCAACCGTATTTTTACGAACCATTTGATTATGATCTTGGGGAAGATGCGCTGACGGCAGCGCCCCTGTGGGCGACTGTTCGTTTCCCCGGGTCGGACGCGGATGTGGTCGCAGGCAGCCTGTCCTATCGGGATTCGGAGAGCCGAGAGCTACTCACGGCCGGAGCCAAAGTGCTGGTCGACACCTCAGAAGAAGAAAAGGAAGTCCGGCATCGGACTCCGCTCGATCTCTCGAGTCATCAGGGACCGGCGTTGTGGGTTTCCTTGCTCGGGCAGCAAACAGCGGGAGATGCTCGCCGTTTCATTAATCTCGCGTTCATGGTGCCGGATGACGTCGTCCAGCCACCTGACAGCAACAAAGACGAAGAAGAAGCTTTTGCCCTCGGGACGTCGTCGAGCGAAAACCCATCAGGTTGGTCACTTTACAACCGGGCTTCCAACAACGGCCGCCGGGTGGCCCTGAGCGCCGTTCCCACCAGCCAGACGTCGCTGCTGCTGGGCAGAATCGAGCTCAATCATCTCGGGAGTGAAGTCGAGCGATACACCTTCTGGATCAACCCGCCCCTCGGGACCGTCCCGGCGGAAGCCGACGGCCTGTCGTTCACGTCGGCGAACACCGCGGGCGCGGAAGCCAGTGATTTTGCGGAATGGGCCGAGCTCACCGGCATGCGCATTGGCGCCGGCGCGCTGCTGGGGGCATCACCGGCCGCCAGCTGGCTGGTCGATGAAATCCGGGTCGGAGCCGGCTGGGCTGACGTCCTGCCATGGAGCGGTCCGCTCGAGCTCCTCAGTCCGCTGCCAGCCCCGGGCCCGGATGGATTTGAAATGGTCTGGCGGCCGTCCCCGGGCCGCACCGACATCGTGGAAGTCTCGACCGACATGCTGACGTGGACCGCCCACGAAACCAGCCGCCACACCGGTCAGCCCGGTGAATTAAGCGCGCGCTTTAAAGTCCCCGCTCCACCCGCCGGAACACCTAGTTTCTACGCACGGGTGCGGCGTCAGCCATGACCCAGCTCCGATCCTTCGTTCCGCATGGCCGAAATCACACCTCCTTCCCACGACTCCAACCGTCCGCCCACGGCCGTCCGCCAGCCGTTGCTGGCCGGCCTCGACGCCCGACGGTTGGTGGCGGGAATTTTCGAGGAAACCGGCCAGCCGAGCCTCGGCTTTGAATGGGAGGCGCCCACTCCGGAGGAGCTGAATCATTTGCTCGTCGGCTATACTGTCGAAAAAATGCTCGGCCGGGGTGGCATGGGTGCCGTGTATCTGGCCACCGAAACGCGGCTGGGTCGACGGGTAGCCATCAAACTCCTGCCGCCCGAACTCGGGCGGAAACCGGATTTTCGCCAGCGATTTGAACGGGAAGCATGGATTCTCGCCAAGCTCGAGCATGCGCACATCGTCCGGCTGTATGGATTGGGCGAAAGTGATCAGGGCCACCTCTACCTGATCATGGAATACATCGAGGGCACCAACCTCGCTGATCTGATTCAGGAAGCGCGGGCCTCGGTAGACCGCAAACGAAACCAGCCAGTTGTGCCGTGGCCCAGAACCGTGCACATCATGGACCAGCTCTGCCAGGCCCTGAGTTATGCGCACAGCCAGTCACTGGTTCATCGCGACCTCAAACCCGCCAATGTCCTGCTGACCAGCGATGGCGCCGTCAAACTGGCGGATTTCGGATTGGCTCGGTCCTCGCTACCCGGCGCCACTCCGCGCGAAAGCGTGGTCCTGATGACCCAGACCGGACAGCTGATGGGGACCTACGATTACATGGCCCCCGAACAACGCGACGGTCTAGCGGGCGACTACCGCGTGGACCTTTACGGCGCCGGGGTCCTGCTTTACCAGCTGTTGACCGGGTCCCTGCCCCGCGGCGCCTTCTCCCATCCTTCCGCGGTCGCCGGCGTCAGCCCGACCATCGACAAAGTGGTACGCCATGCCCTGGCTAACGACCCGGAAGAGCGAACCCCGTCGGCCGAAGCGCTGCGAAAAGAGATTCTCGCCTGCCCGCGCCACGGCCGCGCCGGCCTCTGGGCTCACCCCGCGACCCGCACCGCCGCCGCCATCCTCGCCGTCGCCGGATCGGTGGCCGCCGTCTATGCCGTCACCAACCGACTCCCACCCCGAATGTCCGGGCCCGCCGCCGCCCCGGCCGCTGCCGCCACCGGACCGAACGAAACCATCCACCGGACATTCCTCGGTCATGTCCTGCGACCACTGACCCAAAGCCCGTGGGTCTCAATGGCCGAATTCGAAACCACCGTCGGACAATACCGCCAATTCGTGGTCGAAACCGGCCGGATCGCCTCACCCGCACAATGGGAGGAACGAGTCGGTGATCCATTGGGCACGATTCTCAATTGGGAAATGCCGGGGCAGCCGGCCATAGACAGCGAACCCGTCACCTGCGTCAGCTGGGAAGATGCTCACGATTTCTGCGAATGGATGACCCGCAAAGCCCGGGCCACCGGCACCTTGAAACCAGGCCAGGAATACCGCCTGCCCGGAAAAAGCGAATGGTCCTTCGGCTTGCGAAACATCCCGCCCACCACCCCCGGCGCACCTGGCTCGCGCCTCGAAGAATGGACCATCGAACGATCGCAAGAAGATCCGCACAAACGCACCGTGCAGGCCTCTTCCACCCGCGGACAAGAAACGAAAACCACCGCCTACCCGCGCCCCTTAACATCACCCCACAACAACGGGCACACCGGCCGGGGATTCCGCATCGTGCTCGATGAAAAAACTCCCCTGCTGCTCGATCGCTCAGCCCGCCTCCAGGCCGTGGCTGACGCGTGGGGCGGAGGCACAGACCGGCGCCCGCGGGTTCATGTTCTCGTATCCCCCGAAAACACCTACGTCGATATCAGCCGAAGACCGGATATCCGATCCATCGAGCCGCTCCGCGGTCATGGCATCGTCACTTTCAACGCCTCCCCTGAGGTCCCGCTGGACCTGAGCCCACTCGCTGGACAACCGGTCATCTGGGCCGTCCTCGACGGACCAGTGGTTTCACTCGATCCATTGGCGGAATGCCCGTTGCGCATTCTCGTGGTCGGCCAGAATGCGCTTTTTAATGCCCAGTCGCCGGTGAAACCACCCTCACTGCGCCCGCTGCTCGATCAACGGCGGCTGACCTTGCTGCACTGGCACGGGCAACAAGGAGAACCGGACACCGCGCTGCGCGACTTTCCCGGACTGGAAAATTTTACTGCCACAGACAGTCTTCTCGAGACCTTAAACTTTCTCGATGGGGCGGTTATCGACACGGTACGTCTCGAGTCTGACGCGGTGGACCTTGTTGCTGGAGCGGCATCATTACGGCAAGCGAGGATGATTACAGCCTCGACGATGCCTTTCAGGGAGGCTGACGAGCTAGCCATGAATGGCGAGCTGGATGCCGCGTTGAAGACGCTTTCCGGTCTATTAGAAAAGCTGGCTTCGGAGCGGTGGTTTGACTCGTCCTGGCGAGAGCTACTGATCCGGCGCACCCAGCAATGGACGGAATGGCAGAACTTGAATTTGGGGCCGTGGATGAAAGCAGGGGCCGTGGGGCCTCCTCCGGGCAGTATTGAATGGAAAGGCCGGTGGTTTTATTTTCTCCCCGGAGAATACACCCGTTCGGAAGCCAGAAATCTGGCGGTCAGCTGGGGCGGGTATCTCGCGACATTGGCTGACGCGGAGGAGGAGGCCTTTGTGCGCAGCTCCGTCATCCCGCAGACCAATCCGATCGAGCGCGCTCATCTGGGTGGCTGGCGAACATCCCGGCAGGATTCGTGGCATTGGGTGACCGGCGAGCCGTGGACCCAGGGGTCGCCCCGCGAACGGCGCACCGGTTTACCAGGCAGCCAGCTCGTCTTCAAATCCGGCGAAGAACGATGGTTTACCGAACGGGACCTGCAGCGCGGCCTGCCGATTCTCATGGAATGGGGCGCCCCCGAGGAGGCCGCTTTGCTACTGGCCCTCAAATCCAAGCTGCTCGGAAGCTGGAAGGCGGAGGACGGGCGGAGTTTTTCCTTGCAGCCGCGCGGTGTCATCGGGCCGTCGGCCCATCCGGGCGACCGGTGGATCATCATGGAAGCAGCGGCCGGCAAAGCGTTGCTCTCCATGGATTATGGAAGACAAGAAGCTCTCATCACGACCACAGCTGATCCGGACCGGGTGACCCTCACCCTGCCCGACGGATCAACTAAAATGGCCGTCCGCGTTCCTTGAAATCGTGCCCCCCATGATTGACGTCGCCCCACGCCACCGCTCTCCCCATCAGCCGGGCCAGCCATCATCCGTGCAGCCGCTACTGGCCGGACTGAATGCGCGAAATCTGATGGCGGAACTGCTCGATGACTCGACGCCGCCGTCCATGGGATACGACTGGGCAGCGCCGGCTCCTGCGGAATTGAGTCTGCTGCTGCCGGGTTATGACGTGGAATCATTGCTGGGACGGGGCGGTATGGGAGCGGTTTATCTGGCCACCGAAACGCGGCTCCGCCGTCGGGTCGCTTTAAAGCTGCTGCCGCTCGAGCTCGGGTTTCGCCATGATTTCCGGCAGCGGTTTGAGAGGGAAGCGCGGGTACTAGCCCAGCTCGATCACCCGCACATTGTCCGTTTGCATGGCATGGGGGAGACGGACGACGGCCATTTGTATTTGGTCATGGAATACGTGGAAGGCAGCCACCTCGCCGCACTGCTGCAGGAGGCGATGACCGCACCAGACCGGCCGCCCGGACGGCCACTGATGCCATGGCCACGCATCGCACAGATCATCGACCAGCTAGCCGAAGCGCTGGCCCATGCTCACGCCCAAGGACTGATCCACCGCGACCTCAAACCCGCCAACGTGCTCCTGTCCCGCGACGGCTCAGCCAAACTCGCCGATTTCGGACTGGCCCGCACCGCGCTCCAAAATCTAGGAGTCGCGGACCATAGCGCTTTCCTGACCCAGACCGGCCAGGTCATGGGAACATACGACTACATGGCCCCGGAACAGCGCGACGGCCTGCCCAGCGACCACCGCGTCGACATTTACGGTCTAGGGGTCCTCCTTTATCAGCTGCTGACCGGATCCCTACCCCGAGGGACATTCGAGCCGCCCTCCACCCTCGCCGGCGTCGGGCCGGAGGTCGATCGCCTTGTGGCCCGCGCCCTCGCCAGCAACCCAGCCCACCGCACGCCCACCGCCGAAAGCTTTCTCGCTGAACTCCGCGCCTGCCCACCCCAAGGGAAACGCGCTCTTTGGAACCACCCGCACACCCGCACCGCCGCCGCCCTCATGGCCGCCTGCGGCCTGGGCGCCGTCTTCTGGACCACATCCCTCAAACAGCAAACCACGCCGCCACTCACCACCGCCACCGCCACTGCCACCGGGCCGCTCGAATCATCCGCCCCGCCGGCACCGTCGCAACGCCGATCATTTCTGGGTCACTCCCTGCGCTCGTTGCCGACCAGACCCCACGTCTTCGTCGCCGAATCCGCCACCACCGTCGCCCAATACCGCCGCTTCGCTCAAGAAACCTCGCGCCCAGATTCCCCCGCCCAATGGCGCACCCGCATCGGCGATCCGCTTGCTTCCACCCTCACCTGGCACCAACCGGGTCGCCCCGTCGCCGACAACCAACCCGTCGTCGCCGTCAGCTGGCAAGATGCCCACGACTTTTGCCACTGGTTGACCCGCTCCGCTCTCGCCCGCGGTGACATCCTCCCAGGTCAGGAATTTCGACTCCCCATGGCCCATGAATGGCGCCAGGCCTTCAACGCCATTCCGTCCGATTCCATGACCTCGCCTGGCCGCCAAGTCGAGGAATGGCTCCATGACCGTCTTGATTTCAACCGACTTTGGCATGCGGCCGCGGCCTCATCATCGCGGGAAAATTCCTCGGGAGATGCAGCGACTGCCCTCATCTTCAAAGCAACAGGCCATGAAACCGGTCAGTCTGAACGCGGATTCCGGGTGATTCTCGACGAAAAAACGCCTGGATTGCTCGATCTGTCCGCCCGTTTGCATGCCGTCGCTCAGGCTTGGGGTGACGGGCGGGACGGGCTGCCTCCAGTACAGGTGCTGGCCACCCCGGAGACCGTCCAAGTTGATCTCACCAGGCGGCCTGATCTCACGTCGCTTGATCCGTTGCGGGGGATGGGATTATCCGAACTTTGGGTGGCTCCCACCCTGCCGCTGGACTTGTCCCCATTGGACGGCGAGCCGCTCACGGCCCTTTTTCTCGGCGGCCCGGTCCTGTCGCTGGAACCGTTGGTCGATTGCCCGATCGAACGGCTCAACATCGGTCCTTTTAGCATGGTCCCGAGTATGGACCGGCTGCCCCCCCCGTCGCTCAAACCCTTACTCAGCAAACAAAGCCTGACTCACCTTTCATGGCGCGGATACCACGACGGACCGGACACCAGACTGCGGGAATTTTCTAAACTCAATACATTCGAAGCGTGGGACTGCACGCTGAACTCACTGGGTTTCCTCCGGGGAAGCACCCTGGCCCGGGTGATCATCCAGCGCTCCGTGATGGAGCCGCCCACGAACAAAACCGGTACCTCTGGAATTCAATCGTTCGAAGACTTTCCCGAAATCCTCTGGCCCGCAGAACAACAAGCGCAGTCAGGCGATCTGGAAGCCGCGCTTCAAACCATCAACGACTTGTGGACCACGCTGGCCAAAGAACGGTGGTTTGACCGGGAATGGCGCGAAATCCTCGGACGGCAGACCCGGCACTGGACCAACTGGCGGAATCTCGGGCTGGGACCGTGGTTACAACAAGGCGCGGTCGGCCCGCCTCCGGGCAGCCTTGAATGGCGCGGAAGGTATTTTTTTTATCTACCAGATGACCTGACCCGCACAGAGGCGGAATACCTCGCAGCCAGCTGGGGTGGGCATTTGGCCACGCTGGCCGATCCCGAAGAAGAGGCCTGGGTGCGCACCGCCATTCTGCCACAAAGCAGCCCAGCCCTCAGCGCCCATGTCGGCGCCTGGAGAGCGTCGAATCAGGACGAGTGGCGGTGGATCACCGGTCCAGCCGCCGCCACAGCCGCCGCTTCCGCTTCCGCTTCCGTGCCGCCATCCTCTCTGCAGGGAGGGTTTCTGCAGATTTCCTCCGGTCCAGAGGAACCGTGGAGCGCGGAAGAAAGCCGCTCACTGCTCCGTCGGCCCAGCCTTATCGAGTGGAATCATCCCGAAGAAGCCGCGGTCCTCCGCGCCCTCGAATCCCGCCTGCTGGGGGCCTGGCACGCCGATGGTCTTCCCGATTTCCAGTTGCTGCCGCGCGGACAGGTCGGTCCGCTGCGCGCTCCGGATGACCGCTGGCACATCGTCGACGCAGTGGCGGGCACCGCCCTGCTCTCGCTGCATTACGGACACAACCGCATCGCCATCACCACCACCACAGACCCCGGAGAAATAAAACTCAAACTGCCCGACGGCAGCGAAAAAGTCGCCCGGCGCGCCCCACAATAATCGGCGTGGCACCGTGATAATCGCTTGCAGGAGAAGGCATTTTTTCTAGCCTTAGCGCCGATCGCGGCATCCCTCATGGATCCTCAGCTGAATCAGCCAACCCGGTGGAGTGTCGTCTGGAGAGCCGGTCATGGCAACTCCGGGGAGATGCGTCTGGCCCGCGAAGAACTGGCCCGAATTTATTGGGAACCCGTGTATCAACACGTCCGTCGTCTGGGTTGTACAATTGAGCAATCCCAAGATTTGACACAGGGGTTTTTCGAACACCTCATTGAGCGCAATCTTTTTGCCACGGCAGACCGCGACCGCGGGCGGCTGCGCGGTTATTTTTTCGTGATTTTACGGCGGTATCTTGTCAGCGAGTGGCGCCGGGACCGGCTTCCCAAGGGCAGCACCCTGGTGAATGAGGACATGGAGTTGATGGAGAGTGCAGAACCTCCACCTGATCAAGCGTTTAAGAAGGGATGGGCACTGGCCACCATCCACCGGGCCCTCGAAACCACCGCTTCCGCCTACGCCGCCACCCATCGCGGGGAATTATTTGACCATCTTCGTCCGTTTCTGGCCCCCGATGGACCGACTGATGATGACGAATCCTACGCGCGCCTGTCTCAGACCACCGGCAAATCAGAAGGCGCTCTCCGCACCGCCGTCTTTCGCTTGCGCCGCGATTTTCGCACCCAGCTGACCTCGCTGGTCGCCCGTACCCTCGACGACCCAACACCCGAAGCCATCCGCGAAGAAATCCTCGACCTGCTGGACAGTCTGTAACCGCTCATCGCGATAGCTTGCCAAACAGCCGGCCCGCAGCGAAGAAAGTCGCCCGCCTTTCCGCGTCCGTCCGCCGCATGACCCTGCACCTCTTCGATACCCTCAGCCGATCCGTCCGCCCGCTTCGTCCGCTCGACGGGAAATCATTCCGCTTCTACTGCTGCGGCCCGACCGTCTATGGCCCGGCTCATATCGGAAACTTCCGCACGTTTGTCATGCAGGACGTCTTTCGTCGCGTGATCGAAGCCACCGGACTGCCGACGCGCCACGTGCGCAATCTGACGGACGTGGATGACAAAACCATCCGCGGCGCGGAAGCCGCCGGCCAGTCGCTGTCCGCTTTCACGGCCGAATGGCGCGACGCCTTTCATGCCGACTGCGCCGCCCTCGGCTGCCGACCACCCCACGTCGAACCCAGCGCCGTCGAACACCTTCCCCAGCAAATCGCCATGATCGAGACGCTGGTGGCCAAAGGCCATGCCTACGCCGCGGATGATGGCTCCGTCTATTTCAAACTCTCCAGTTTCCCCGGCTACGGCCGACTCTCCCATCTGGACACCCGCGAACTGCGCCACGGGGCCGCCGTAACCAGCGACGAATACGAAAACGACAAGGAAAGTGTCTCCGATTTTGCCCTCTGGAAAGCGCGCAAACCGGAGGACGGCGCCAACTTCTGGCCCAGTCCGTGGGGAGAAGGTCGCCCCGGATGGCATCTCGAATGCTCCGCCATGGCCCTCAAATACCTTGGCGAAACCTTCGACCTGCACTCAGGCGGCGTCGATTTGGTCTTTCCTCACCACGAAAACGAAATCGCCCAGAGCGAATGCTGCACCGGCCACCGACTGTGCGAACATTGGTTCCACATCACCCACCTCCTGGTCGACGGTCGCAAAATGTCGAAGTCGCTCGGCAATCTCTACACCTTAGCCCAGCTGGCCGACATGGGTCATGACGCCATGGCCGTGCGCTGGGTGCTCCTCAATGGCCACTACCGCCAACCGCTCAATTTCACCCTCGACAACCTCGCCGGCGCACGCTCGGCGCTGGCCCGCTTGACCAAATCCGTCGCCGCACTGGAACAACACGGCGGCCAGACCGCCCCGCGCCTCACCCCGCCCGTCCAACCAGCCTGGCAGGCGCTGCTGGACGACCTGAACGTACCCAAGGCCTTAGGCCAGATCTTCACCCTGCTCAACGAAACCACCCCCGCCACCGTCGCACCCGCCGCCGCCATAGAAATGGCGGCCGGCCTCCGCTTCATCCTGGAAGAAACTCTCGGCCTCACCCTGCCCCCAGCCATAGCAGAATCAACCGCCAGCGCGCCCGACAACGTCCGGACCCTAGCCGAAAAACGCTGGGCCGCTCGCACCGCCAAAGAGTGGGCCGCCGCCGATTCCCTGCGCGCCGAACTGGGCGCCCTCGGCTGGACAATGAAAGACGGAAAGGAAACCTATACCCTCTCCCCACTGCCAAGCGCGTAATGGGGTGGTCGCACCCAATCGCAGACACCCACTCAATCGCAGACACCCACTCATTTCCGCTGTCAGCCCGACCCTAAAAGTGGGTGTCTCACCTTTTTCGCACGCCCGCGGCCTGCACATCGATGGAAAACACGTTTTACAATGACTTTGATGTGGCGACGCCCTCGGCTGAACGGCGGCGGGACGACGAGTATCGTTCGGGATTCCAGATTTCCCGGGACCGGATTTTGCACACCTCGGCCTTTCGGCGCCTGCAGGGGAAAACCCAGGTTTTTCTGACTGGGGAGTATGATTTTTACCGAACTCGACTGACTCATTCTCTGGAAGTTTCACAGATTGGGCGCTCGATTTGCGCTGCTCTGCGCAGTCGGTCCCCGCATCTTGGAGCGGATCATTTTATCGACCCTGATTTGGTTGAAGCAGCCTGCTTGGCGCATGATCTGGGGCATCCTCCTTTCGGCCATGCGGGCGAGCGCAGTTTGCATTACTGGATGAAGGGACAGGGAGGATTCGAGGGCAATGCCCAAACCCTGCGATTGATTACCGAGACAATTTTTGCCCATGGCACCCGCGGCATGAACCCAAGCCGGGCGCTGCTGGATGCCGTGTTGAAGTATAAAACCCTGCAGGCCGACGTCCCAGGGGCGCTGCACCATTTTGTCTACACCGATCAGGCCGGGCACCTGGATTTCGTGACCGGCGGCACCCCGTGGCCCGCCGACGCCCCACCAGGCCCGCTGCGCGATGAACTGAAATCCGTCGAATGCCAGATCATGGACTGGGCCGACGACACCGCGTATTCGCTCAATGACATCGCCGACGGTGCCGCCGCCGGCTTCATCACGGTCGACCGTCTAGAAATGTGGGCCACCCGCCAATCGCTGGCCGGAGAAGAAGCACGGCACGTGACCGAACTGGCTGATGCCATCCGGCGCGATCTCGTGGAAGTCCGCTCCAACCGGAAAATCGGCGATTTTATCGCCGCTTGCTCGCTGCATCCCCGGTCCGGATTTCTCAGCCACCTGACAGCCCGCCACTCACTGCGCCTGGCCATCGCGCCTGAAGCCGTCGCAGAATCGCGCCTCTACAAAAAAATCGCCTTTGACCTAGTGTTTCAGTCGCCGCAACTCCAGCAGCACGACTTTAAAGCCAATGAAGTGTTGGGCCGCCTGCTGGGCGCTTTGGTGGAAAACTACCTTGGCCCGGCGCAGCGACGGTTGCGATTGCTCCCACCGGAGGTGGAGGCGACGCTCGACCGTTCGGCGGACGAAGCCGAGCGGCGGCGGCGGCTCTGTGATTTTCTGGCGGCGCTGACTGATGCCTCGGCGACGCGATTGTACCGCCGTTTGTTTGAGCCGCATTTTGGCGGACTTGCGGACTTGTGGTGAGCGGTGCAGCGGGCGCCGCGCAGGCGGGGGCGGACCGGCGAGCGTTATTGGCGTTCGATGACGACCAGCGTGATGTCGTCGTGCTGGCGGGCGCCTTTGGTGAATGAGGCGAGGGCTTCCTGCACGGCGCTGAGCACGGTGCTGGCAGCGGCGCCGGCAGCCGCTTGGTCGCGGAAGACGGCAGCCAGGCGGTCCTCGCCAAATTCATCGCGACTACTGGCTTCGAGCGCCTCGGTCACCCCGTCAGTATAAAGCAACAATCGATCGCCCGATTCCATGCGGAAGGTCATTTCGCGCGTGGCGCGGTTGAAAACCGGACCGCGATCGACTCCGAGGGCAAGGCCTGGCGGCTTGACAGGTTCAATAGTGCCGTCGGCTCGATGGAAAAACAACGGTGGGTCATGACCCGCTCGCGTCAGCGTGACCTCGCCACTCACACTGTCCAAAACGCAATAAGCGAGGCTGACAAACATGTCTTCCCGAATGTCCGCAAAAAGCAGGCGGTTCACTCGCTGCAAGACAGCCGTGGGAGAAAGCTGCTGCTCCGCACTGACCCGCATCAATCCCCGACACGTCGCCATCACCAAGCTCGCCGGCACGCCTTTGCCCGAAACATCGGCAATCACCACCCCAAGATGCGTCTCATCGAGACGAATGAAATCGTAATAATCACCACTGACAACCTTGGCTGGCTGGCAGGCAGCGGCAAAAGCAAAGCCAGGGAACTCCGGCGAACGCGAGGGCAGAAGAATCCGCTGGATCTCGCTGGCCCGCTCCAGCTCGTCCTCAATCCGGCGTTTTTCCATGGCCTCCTGATGAATCATGGCGTTGCCCAACGCAAAAGCACTCTGCTCGGCCAGCGATTTAAAAACATCAAAATCATGAGCCGTAAACGGCCCGGCGGCACCCGGCCGCGCCACCGCCAACACCCCCAACCGCTTAGAACCATAAGTGAGCGGCGCCATCATCACGCCCAACACTCGGGCCTCACCCCCGCCCGCTGACAAAGCAAAGGCCGGGTGCTCACGCAAATCCCGCAACCATAGCGGCCGCCCCGTCTGAAAAACTTCGCCCAACGCCCCAGCACCATCCAACACACTCTGTAAACGAAAATGACTGCGCACCGTCGCCGCATCCAGACCAATCTTATCCATCATGGCGGAAGGCAACTCGACCAACGGCGGACAATCGCGGCTCACCGCAGAGGGCACTAACAACCCCCGCTGGTCATCATGCAAATACAAGGCGCCACCACGAGCTTGTACCACCTCAGCAGTCCCCCGGACAATCCGACGATGCAGCTTGCGCGCCGAAGTATCCGTATAAAGAGCCTCCCCCAACTCATGGAGAAATTCAAACATCCGGTGCTCCTCAGCATCGTACGACTGATGCTCGCTCGACAACGCCGCATGTGAAACCTCCAGCGCCCGATGCGCCGCAGCCAACGTCTCGTGCTCGCCGCGCAGCAAACACAAAGCCCGGTCCGCCGCCCGCGCCCGCCGACACAGACTCACCCAGCACCAGCCAAGCCCGCCTAAGGCCAGCACCCCGCCGCCACTCACTACCACCATGAAAATCTCCGGGGCCATGAACGCCGCTCTCAGGCCGGCTGCGACTCCCTCTCGCGCTTCAGACAGTCCAGCACATCTTGGAACTTCAAGCGGTTCGCCTCGTGTGCATCACAAAGGCTCTCGTGGGCCTCAATCAGGCATTCACGATGCGCAGCACCCGCCGGCCGCTCGCCCACTCCCCCAGTCACCGCCGCCGTTAGACTAGCATTGACGATTTCCTTCTCCTCCTGCCAGACCGTACCATCCAGCTCAACCTCGAATATGTTGTCCAGTCCTAAGTTACCAAGCAGCAAACGATTGCGTTCATTCGCATTGACAACTTGAAGGCGACCGCCAGGAAATTCCAACAACCGCACCGCAATGCCGGTCAGCGTGCCCATGAAGGTCGAGTCCATGGCCGGACACGTTTCTAGATCAACGACAAAATGACGAGCTCCTTCGTCAATGCGTTCCGTGGCAAAGCACTTGAGCCCCGGGCAGATCTCATGCGAGCCTTTGCCAGTGACACGAAGCCACAAGAGATTACGCAGGTTGCCGGCGAGAATGCGCGCGTGAGGGGTCACAGTGATCGGTTTTCAGGAAACAATGCCTGCTCCAAGGAGTGAACATACCCACAAACCGGATGATGGTCAACTGCGGGTAACTTGTCGAGTAGAGCGAGGAGGTTCATTGCCAAAGGTAACTTTCACGGGTGGCCAGCGTTTGCGACCCTCTGACCACCAAGAGACGCCAAGCCAACACTTTGCCGAATTCCGTATACGCAGGTCCCGTAATTTGAAACTCAGTAATATTCGACGCCCGCGGTTGGTCGATCGTTTTCTCCACGACCCGGACTTCAGAACCGGATTTGGCCTGACGGTACTCAAAGCGCAGCGTGACCGGAGATGATGAATCCGCCACCGACCAGAAGAATGTGTAATAATTACCCATCCGGTTGGTCACTTCTTCCGACGTCAACGCGCCATGCAGGTAATGGCGCCGCTCAAAATCAATGGCCGGATCACCCGCCATCACCCGCTGAGCCGATGGATCAAGGCGGAAAATCTTCACTTTTGTCACCGCGTCACCCGTGGTGCCACAAGCGCTCAGGCCAAGTGCCGCCACCAGCAGGACGCCACCCAGTCGAACAGAAGCAGAAAGTGCCATAGGCCTTTGAGTTAAAGGCGAAGCGCGTCCCAGTGTCAACGCGGAATTCCTTCAGAGCCCCGGGTCTTTTGCCGAGCGTAGACAGCCGTGAGGAGTCAAGAAGCGGATGAACCGCGGACGGTCACCGGCCGGAGCGCCCCTTCCCGGGGGGTAAAACGGGAAACGTGTCCGGAAGAGAGACATGGAAAACCTTTGCGCTGAACGGCGGGCGGGGTTGTATCGGAGGTGACGCGCGGGAACCGGTGCGACCGCACGGTGCGACCGTAACGGTCCGCCATCCGTCAGTGTACACTCTGAACTTCGTATCCTTGACCCATGACTGTTATTACTGTTGGTACCATCGCCCTCGACACCGTCACCACGCCGGAGGCATCACGCGTTGATCAGCTGGGCGGATCCGCCGCCTATGCAGCCTTGAGCGCGAGCTATTTTTCACCAGTGGAACTGGTGAGCATCGTCGGACGCGATTTTCCAACGCGATATCTTGATTTGTTCAGGTCCCGGCAAATCGGCACCGACAGCATTGAAATGGTCGACGGCGAGTCGTTCCGGTGGTCGGGCGAATATTTTGAGGACATGAATCAGCGGGAAACCAAGTCGGTCGCTTTGAATGTTCTGGAAGGATTTCAACCAAAACTGGCGCCCGCAGCCCGCGCCGCGCAACTCGTCCTGCTCGCCAACTGCAGCCCGGACAACCAAATCGACACCCTCGCCCAAGTAGACCATCCCGCCTTCGTCGTGTCCGACTCCATGGATCTGTGGGTCAGCATCGCCCGCCCCCGGCTGCTCGATGTCCTGCAAAAAACCGACTTGTTTGTCATCAACGATAGCGAAGCAAGGCAGTTTATGGAGACGAAAAACGTCATTACCGCCGGCCATCGCCTGCTAGAGCTTGGACCAAAACACGTCGTCATCAAAAAAGGCGAACACGGAGCCCTCCTGTTCGGACCCGATGGCAGGTTTTTCTCCGCCGGAGCCTACCCGCTGCACGAGGTGCAGGACCCGACTGGAGCCGGCGACAGCTTCGCCGGCGGCATTGCCGGTCACCTCGCCAGTCTGGGCAAAACGACGTTCGATTTCTCCGATCTCGCCCGCGCCGTGGTTTACGGCACCGTGATGGCGAGTTATAATTGCGAAAGCTTCAGCACGGACAAACTGGAATCGCTGACGCTGGCCGATATTGCCCGGCGATTTGAAGAATTCCAGGGGTTTGCAAGATTCTGATTTCCAAGATGTGGCATTATTCACCAGACGGCATCCAGCGCCTCGAGGTCAGCGATGCCAGGCTGGCCGAACTGGCCCGGAGCGGCCAGCTGACCGCAGAGATGCTGGTCTGGCAGCCGGGCATGGACGCATGGCGCCCAGCGCGTGATGTCCGCAGCGACTTGTTCTCTGAAGGCCACGCCACTGCCACACCGCCACCGCCACCGCCCGCCGAAACTGTCCCCACCCCTTGGGCAGGAGACACCGCCAGCGGTCAGCCGTCATTCCACCCCGCGCCACCACACCCGCACAGCCACACTTTCCGGCGCCCAGCCGGATCGGCCGCCCTGACCAGCGTGATCAGCGGCACTATCGCAGCAGCCAGCGCCATCACCAATTTTTGCTGTTGCGCCGGGGTCGTCATCACCCCGGTGGCCGGCCTGATCGCCGTCATTTTCGGCCATATCGCGCACGCAGCCGCAAAAAACCAACCCGCGGCAGAACAAGATCAACGCCTCGCGATCGTTGGATTAGCCCTTGGATACATGTCTTTGATCCTTCTGTTAGGGTATATAGTGTACATAATAGCCGTGGCTGGCCTGGCCGGCATGGGGATCATGGCGGAGGAAATCCACAGCGGGAGCTGGATTTAGAACTAAAATCCACCCACACCCCATCGCAGACGCCCACTCATTTATCCGCGAGATCGACCACGTCATTGGATGTCTTGAATATTGGTGCCGCGGTGAGGCGTTCGGCGCCGCGACCGGGGACAGCGACCCACGGCTACAGAAGAACCGAATCCGAAACCACCATCCAGGCGGCGACGCCGCCACTGTCGCCGGGTACGCTGGTCCCGGTTTCCACATTTGGCCCACAGGCCACATCCCTCAAAACACGGATCGAATCCGCTTCCACGCAGCCGGTCACCTGCTCAAAAATCGTTCGGCGAGACGTTCGGCGCCACGACCGGGGTCAGCGACCCACAGCTACAGAAGAACGGACGCATATGGGACACCCACTCAATCGCGGGACGTGTGGCGGGACGCATCGGCATGTGAGACACCCACTCTTTCGACCACAATCCCGACAAAAGTGGGTGTCCTAGATTCACAGACACCTGCGATTGTGGATGACCCTTGTTTTGTAACCCTCGGACATGCCCCAACGGGGCATCGCATACCAGCCCAGGGTGCAACCCTGGGAATCCACCCGGCAAAACTTTCTCGCGTTCTGAAGGAACGCCGCATAGCCGCCGGCCTCGGACCTCGCCCTCGGCATCCCCTATGCGGAACGCATGTGGGACACCCACTCTTTCGACCACCAATCCCGACAAAAGTGGGTGTCCCAGATTCACACCCGAGAAGCCGGATTGGCGTGCGCGCCACATCCCGCAGGATGGGTATCCGACGTTTTTTTCCCTCCTCTGGCGAACCACCGCCCGCGCGATCGGGGGTGGGCCTTTGACGGTGGTTTTAGGGGTTGGTACGAGCCGCGTGTGATGGCGCCTCGAGAACCCAGCGGCTGACGCAGCCTTCATGGGCTTGGGTGACGGTGGCGGCGAAATCCGCGAGATAAGCACGGCGCGGGCGGGACGGCGTGGGGGCGGGCGGGCGGGAGTCGAGATCAGCCATGACGTGAATGGTTCCGGCGAGTAAATCGAAGGTGATGGTATCGCCATCGCAAACTTGGCCGATCGGTCCGCCGACAGCGGCTTCGGGGGAACAATGGATGCCGATGCATCCGTGACTCACGCCAGAGATGCGGGTGTCCGAAATCAAGGCCACTTTGCCTTTGAGGGCTGGGGTACTGAGGGCGGCGGTGGCGACCAGCACTTCGGGCATGCCACTGGCGACCGGGCCGAGCCCTCGGAGGACGACGACATGACCGGGCTGGATTTGACCGGCGGCGGCGGCGGTCGAGACGGCGCGGGCGTCGTCAAAACAGATGGCGGTGCCGGTGAAGCGGGGTTCATCCAGGCTGGAGCTTTTAAAGACGATGCCATGGGGGGCGACATTGCCGAAGCAGACTTGGATGTCGGCATACGCTTTGAACGGGTGGCTGAGCGGGGCCAGCAGCGAGGCCTCGGGCGAATCGGAGCGGACGGTGATTGGGGAGGCCTGGCAATTGTCTGCGAGTGATTTTCCGGTGATGGTCTGGCATGATCCATCCAGCAGGCTGGCGGCGAGCAGGTGGTGCAGGAGCGCCGTGGTGCCGCCGAGGCGGTGAAGATCGACCATGGTGCCATGACCTCGAGGGGCGAAATGTGCGAGCACGGGAGTTCGGCGACAAATCGCCTGCACGTCGTGCAAGGAGAAGTCGACGCCGGCTTCGCGGGCCAGTGCCAGAAGGTGAAGCACTCCATTAGTCGAGCCCCCGGCGGCAGCGATGGCGGTCATGGCATTGACGAAAGCGGAGTGGGACAATACATCGCGAGGGCGAATGTTTTGCTCGAGCACGATCCGGGCGGCGGCCCCGACGCCTGCGGCTTCCACGTTTTTGGCGGCATCGACGGCCGGGATCGAAGAGGAATCGGGAAGCATGAGACCGATCGCTTCCATGGCGATACCCCACGTATTGAAGGAAGCGGCGATGCCGCAGCCGCCGGCCCCCGGGCAGGCGACGCGGATAATGGCTTCACTTTCCTCATGGCTAAGCGTGCCCTGATCGGCTTTGGCTTGAGAGTCGTAGGCGTCGAGGATGGTCACAGACCGGCCTTGATGACATCCGGGGAGAATGGAGCCACCGCTGACCAGAAACCCCGGAATATTGAGCCGGGCCAGAGCCATGGCGAAACCCGGTCCATTTTTATCGCAGTGATGAAGCCCCACGAGGGCATCGTAGCAATGCGCGCTGACGACCATTTCGGCGCTGTTCGCGATCAAATTCCGAGAGACCAGCGAGGCATTGCCGCCCTCGTGCCCCTGAGTCAGGTTATCGCTGACCGCGGGCACCCCGAAAGGCAGCCCAATCAGACCGGCAGCAGTGCAGCCGAGCTTAATCTGCTGAGCCAGATCATGGGCGTGAAGATTGCACAGATTACCATCGAGCAAAGGCACGCCGATACCGACTTGAGCTTTGTCGAAATCCTCCTCGGCCCAACCCAGCCCCCAATAGAAAGCGCGCACGCCGCGCTGCCATCCCTGGGTCAACTGCCGTGAATTCCAATTGAGCGCAATCTGATCGTCCATTTCAGCCATGAGCTTACCGTGTGCCTCCATGAGCGATGCAGCAAGCACAACCGCGGCTCTCCGGCCCCGGGCGTAGCGGTACACGGTTGGACAAAACCACCGGCGGCGGACCGTCGCCGCCGTCGCCGCCGTCGCCGCCGTCGCCCGTTTCAACCGGTTTCAGGCGCAGGCGGCGACCACTCTCACGGCTTCGGCGGCGGCCCGGACTTGATGAACGCGAAAAATGGAAGCTCCGCGCCACTGGCTGGCGACGAGCACGCCGATGGTACCGGCATCACGATCGGCAGGGTGCGGCAGTCCCAGAGTTTCACCGATGAACGTTTTACGAGACACGGGCATGAGCAGGGGACGCCCAAAGCATGCCAGCGCTTCCAGACCGGCCACCAGTCTGAGATTGTCCTCGCGTTGTTTGGCAAAATCGAGACCGGGGTCGAGGAGTAGCGCTTCCAGAGGCAATCCGGCGGCCTGGCACATGGCGATTTTCTCTGTGAAAAAGTCTGTGACGGTCGAGACGACGTCCTCATAACCGACGTGGGTATGCGCGTGTTTCGGCTGGCCCACGCTGTGCATAATCAGCAGCGCCGCCCCGTGAGCGGCGCACAACCGCGCGTTTCGGTCGTCCGGCAGTGCGCCGATATCATTGAGCAGGTCTCCGCCTTCTGGCAAGACTGCGGCCACCACCTCCGGCCGCCACGTATTGAGTGAGAGCCACGGAGACGCCACTTGGTCGGCAAAACGCGGACGCCAGCCGCCAGATCTTTCGCGCCACAACCTCATAAACCCCCGCAGCCGCCGCACCTCCTCCTCCACACTGACCGCCTCACGATTCGTTCGCGCACTCTCTGCTCCGACATCAATCAAATCTGCTCCGTCCCGGTAATGCTGATCGGCCATGGCCCAAGCCGCTTCAAAATCAAGAGTGCCATCACCAGAAAAAGAATCGTCATTCACGTTGACGATGCCCATGACCAGCGGGCGCCCGGAACACTCAAGCACCCGCCCGCGCGCCACCAGCCGGACAGAAGCCGGTCGGCTCGCCGGAAGACCCATACCTGAAACCATGGCACACATGCTTCTGTCATTACGCAGATCGAGCCCAAACCCAACTGTTCATTTCATCGTAAAGGAAGCGGCTATGGAGCTGGCAGCCAGCGAAGGCAGCGGACGCACCAGATTCCCGGGGAGCGGGCGGCGGCGTTCGAAGATGTTTTTCGCCAGCGGCGCTGAGGTGGCGTACCCATCGGCGAACATTTCAAGTTTCGCGTCGATGTTATCGACGTGGTGAAGGATAATGGCTTCGGGGGTTTTCGGAACGACGGGCGACCCGAAGGCGACCTCACCGTGATGGGAGGCGATGAGATGGAGGAGGTGGAGGCGCACATCATCGGTGGCGGGCACGAGGTCTTGCCAGGCGTCGGCCTCTGGAGATTCGACCATCTCGCGCCAAAGCCGGTTAACGAGTTCGATGCCGATGGTGATGTGACCGAGCATTTCTCCGCGTTCGTCGTAGGGCATGACGAATCCATCCGCGGTGTAGCAATTTTCCCAGAGCTTGCCGCAATCGTGGAACAGCACACCTGCCACCAGCAGATCGCGGTTCAGGAAAGGATAGGCCCCGGCCAGAGCCACCGCCGTGCGCATCATCTGGGCAACATGTTCAACCAGCCCGCCACGGCGCGCATGATGGTAGTCCCGGGCCGCCCCGCACCGGCGAAACCGCTCGCCATGCACTTCCAGAAAACGCGCACACACCGCCCGCAACCGCGGATCCACGAGGACTGACGTCATCTCGCGGATGCAGTCGAAATCAGCAGCCTGCTTCTGCCGCAACTCGTCCGGCCCACCGAGCAACGCAGCGCTTTCACTCGATGCCAGCTCCCGCAGCGAGCCCCCGCGCAGATCGAGCCCAAAATGATTTTGTGTCCAGTCACCGGCCAGTTCGATCCACGAGCGGGCCGGCAACTTTTGCACAGCAGGGAACAACGGATGATCGAGCCAGAGCCGCAGCGTGATGGATTCCCCGCCATCGGACAGTCCTAATTCCAGATAATCTTTATCTGACTTCGTTTTCCGGAGGTGAATCGACGTCGCTTGGACCCGCACGGCATGCGCCTGCGGCGTGGTGTCGGCGCGGGCTTTTAATTCACGGAGGGACAGACAGGGACGATCCATGACGGGAGGCTGGCGGGTTTGGGGGGAAATATCAATCTGGAGGTGAGAATGCGTCTGCGGGCGCGGGCCATTTTCCACCGGCCCTGCCGTCGGCGAGCGGCCAGCCAACCGAGAAACCGGCGACCTCAGGCCAAGGCCGTCATGTGGGCGCTGACGGCGGTGGCCAACCCGCGCGGATTGTAACCGCCCTCAAGCACCGACAGGAGACGGCCACCGGCATGGCGAGAAGCCACCTCGCGCAGCATGCGTGTCAGGGCGTAAAAATCTTCGTCCTCCAGCGTGAACTGGCCGAGCGGGTCGCCGATACGGGAGTCGAACCCAGCGGAAACCAACACCAGATCCGGCTGAAAAGCATCGAGCGCCGGCAGCAAGTCATCCGTAAACACGTTTTGAAGTTTTTCCATGCCTGTGCCCGCTGGCAGCGGGCGATTCATGGTAGTGCCAAGTCCTCGGCCATGGCCGGTTTCATCGCGTCGCCCGCTGCCCGGGTACCATGGAGCCTGATGACTGGAGAAGAAAAAAACGGACGGATCCTCGTAGAAGGCATCTTGCGTGCCATTGCCATGGTGCACGTCCCAGTCGACGACCGCCACCTTCTCGAGGCCGTGTTTTTGCTGCGCGTAGCGCGCCGCGAGCGCGATATTGTTAAAGACGCAAAACCCCATGCCCCGCGAAGGGGTGGCATGATGACCGGGAGGACGCACTGCACAGAAAACCGTCTGATGGAGACCAGAGACGAGGGCATCCACCGCATTGAGCACCCCGCCGGCCGCGTGACGAGCCGCCCGCAGCGACGGCGGGCCGCCCACGTGGGTGTCGCCCGTACTCAGCATCGGGACCCCGGTTTCAATCTCAGCCATGGCGGTGGCCACATAGGCCGGGGTGTGCACCAGACACAATTCCTCCAGCGTCGCCTCCCGGGGGTCGATACGGGCCGCGGTCTGCCAAATCCCGTCTTTTTTCAACTGGGTACGCACAGCCTCGAGGCGGGACGGGCGTTCGGGATGCCCGTCCCCGGTCAAGTGGAGCAGGCACGATTCATCGAACAACAACGCGGTGGACATGAGGAATGAGCAAGAAGGAGGAGGAACAACCGACGCCGGCCGGCCACGCGCCGGTCAAGGCAGGGCGACCACGCGGTAGAAGAGCCGGTTTTCGCCAGGGGTGGCGGGCACGACCAGCGTGGATGTACTCGCCGTGGCAGTCAACGTCTGCACCGACGACCAAGTGACAATGTCCGCGGTGCGCTCAAGCCGGTACGACCGGCCCGCCACGCTCGGCCATGAGAACGTGATTTCACCCGAGGCCGCCTGCGTGGCCACCAGCTGGGCCCATGACGATGGGTCTGACGGATTCGTGCCAAAAAGCGCCTCTTCGGCATCCGACTGGCCGTCGCCATCCGCATCGCCGCCAACACTGGCCACGCCCGGACTTCCTTGCGGTTCAGCGCTGGCCCGCCAATTGAACGGATCGTTGTAGTCGCCGCGCACATTGACGACTTCGAGTGACGGCCCCTGACCGCGGGGCGTGATCGGCCAAGGAGCGACTGTGCCGTAGGCAAATTGATGCACCACATTGCCGGAAGCATCGCGGATCATGACCGACTCGCCCGCATTGTTGAGCGAACCAGCCGTCCACACCGCCAGCACGCGCGGAGCTCTGCCGTAACGGGAGCGGAAGCCGGCCAGATCGCCCGTGACGACCGCATGCTCCCCGGGCTGCAACGAGATGTCGCCAAACGTCAGCGCCGCAAAGGGCTGACCATCAGCAAAAGTGACTCCGGCCAGATTCATCGACTGTGAACCCGTATTGGCCAGCTCGATATACTCCACTCCGCCCGCCGCCGGTTGATACATCATCTCGGTCAGCCGCAAGCTGGACGCCACCGAATCCCCGCGCCCCGGATCAGCTAGTAACAAATAATCGAAATCCATGCGCACCGTCTGCGGGCCGTCCGTGGCCGCAAAAATACCACCGCGATCAGCCACCGTGGGGACTGCCAGCGGCACCGTGGCCACCGAAGTCCACTGGCCGGCCTCCGTTTGACGCGCAAAAATCAATTGTCCGCCGGCCCGCTGCACGCGCAGTGCGCTGAACTCAGTCTCGCTCGGCACCAATTCCAGAGCCGTCAAAACCGCATCCGGGTTGGCCCCGCTCGTCCGGGTGATGGCACAATTGAATGTGCCATTCGCCACCAGCACCTGCGGCACATACAATGATTTTTCAGCGGCATTCAGACCGGCCGCCACCGTCCAGCTCTGCGGCGCTCCGCCATTGAGTGAGACTGACTGCACGACGGCCTGCGCCGCGGCGGCTCGCAGCGTGAGTTCGTATCCGCCATTCGGCACGTTGATCCCGTAAGAAAACCCGGCCGGTCCGCCCCGCCCGGTGTCATTGAGCGTGGGGTTGGCATAGGCATATGTAAACGCCTGCGTGAATGGCGATCCACCGGTGAAATACGCGTCGGCCTGCCACAAGGTGCCGTCGATTTCCGTGATGTCCGGCCCCCCGGCATTCAGGCGCACCGCGCCCAACAGGGTGGTGAACGGACCGCCATTGACCGACCGGCGGATAGTCAGCGACGACCGTCCCTCCGGACCGAAAACATAACGCACCGGCTGACCGTTTTCCGTGAGATGCACTATCAATCCAGACTGGAACAACCCGATTGGCCGCGTGTCGAATGACGCTTTGGTTTGCAACACCCAGTCGCCGGCATCCGGCAGATCGCGGGTGACCGAAGGAAACCCTCCGCCATTCAGCGGCAGCGCGATGCGGTCCATGATCTGGATCAGCAGCGATCCAGGCTTGTCCTCCAGCGAGTACCACGTGTCCGTCGGCGTATTGTCCCGCAAGGGCAAGTTGGTCGCCGTCAGCGCGGGATCAAGCACCGCGCCATTCGTGAATGAACGGAAATCCGAGGTCGCAAAAACCGTGACCTCGCGACGCACCGCCGTCGATAGCCCAGCCGCATCCTTGATGATCAAATCGATGGTATAAAGGCCGGGCAGAGCGCAGATGAGCTGGGCCCGGCCGGCCACCGGCTGCGTCAGCGAAGTGCCGGCAGTCGGCGCCACCGTCCATGTGAAACTCAGAGGCCCGCCATCCGGATCGCGACTGCCAGCCGCGTTCAGTTGCACCATTTCGTTGACCGCCACATTCAGCGACGATGGGACCGTCGTGAGCACCGCGATCGGCGGCGCATTAGGCGTCAACGTGACAGTGAGCGGCGCCGTCGTCATGACTTCGCCTTTCAAACCGAGGGCCCGCACCGTCAGGGTGTTTAATCCACTGGCCAGCGCGACCCCGCTGATCTTCCATTTGCCAAAGTTACCGGTCTCCGGGACCCACTCCGCGGCGGCCTCAGGATGGCCTTCGACGTCGACCGTATACACTTTAGACGAGGCGACGCCTTCAAGGGTGAACAACGGCGTGGTCACGGTTTGACCGGCGGCGGTGGTGACCGCAAAAGCGCGCGTATAATTGCTGCCTCCCGCTTGGTTGACGAAACTAATGCCGGGCGCTTGACGGCCGCTAAACCATCCCGGGTAACTGAAGCCGCTCGTTTTAAATGGAGCCAACCCGTCGCTGCTTCCAGCCTGATAGTTCATCGCCGCCAACCACGCATTCATGCGCGGCGAATCTTTGGTGTACTTGGTCAAAAGCTCGGTCAGGTAAAAATTGAGCCGCTGCCGGAACCACGGACGACCCGTCAAATTGGTCCATCCCAGTCCACCCGCCGTGCCCAGAAACCCCTCGCCCGTATTCTGAAAAGCAAGGTCACTGTCCCAATGGTGAAACTCAAATTTCCCATCCATAGGACGGCGATAGAAATATCCGTTTTTGCCGCGGTTGAGGGTGAAGTTGTCCCATTCGCCAATGTACCCGCGCACAGCAGCGTACAGAGCGGCTCGTTCGATGTCGAGCTGCCGCGACACCTGATCGCGCCAAATTTGGGAAGTCGTCGCGCCATTCACCGTGGTCTTGATCAACGAGGCCAGCGAGGCGTAGTCATACCGATCTTCCGGAAAGCGCACCGGCCAATTACCATGGAAAAAGATCGGGCTGTCAGCCGAAGGGGTGGGAGGAATGGCGGGGTTGGTCCAGTCGGTCAAGGCCCAGCGTCCAGTCACGCTGCCGGCATCAAGGCGGTTTTCTGCACCCGGGCTATTCGGAGCCTGGTCATACATAAACCACGCATCATCAATTTCAAACAACTGACCTTCACCACCGTCGGCGTACGCGCGGTCGAAGAAATCAGTATCCGTCGGCTCCATGTCATCACCGATCCGCGGAGCGTCTTCGTTGACAATCTGCTGGATGAATTCGTGATCCGGCACGGGATACCCGAGCAGATACAAAAAGTGACGGGTGATGCGGTTGTGGAAGCGCGACCCTCCGGCTGCGTCATTATCGACCCCGGTTTTCGAGCGGTTGCGATAGAGCGCATCACCGGGCGATTTCCAGCGGAGTCGGTCCAGCGTATTGGCATCCGACCGGGTCCACGGGCTACCACCTTTGCGCATGCCGCAGTTGTAGAGGACTTCGGGGCCGCCGGGGAAACTCGTCTCTCCGAGAATCACAGTGGCATTAAATTCGAAGTTCGACATCCGGGGAAAATCCCAGTCGTATTTGGCTGACCACCCGCCATTGCCCAGCGCATTCCGGTGGTATTTGGAAATGATGAAGCGGTGGGCGACGGTACCGGGCCGCCCGCCCGGAGGCGCATTATCGACGATCCACATGGCGGGGCGGTTAGCGCCGTCGCGCGGCAGTTCGTTGACCTGATCGCCGGGAGCCGTGGCCCGTACGTAGAACTGAATGATCGAGGTGTCGGCCTGAGGCGGCACCGTGACCGAGAAGACGCCGTCTCCCGCCACCTTGTCGCCGCCGGTCCCGGCATCATTCATGTCTTGCGTCGTCCACACCCCGTTGGCATTGATCGAATCCAGACGGCGCACCAGCTGCACCACCGGCGGGCCCGACACCGCAGAAACACGGGCCGTGACCACCACCGGCTGGGTGGCCGACGGGACCGGCGGCGTGTGTGCCAGCTGGTCGACCGTGGGTGGCGCCGCCGCCCGCACCGCCGAATTATTAGCCCCGGGCGTGCCCAAATTATTCGGAATGGGCAAACGAAACACCGTGCCAAAACTGCGGTCCCACGTCTGGCCAATCAAGACCGGCATGCCGGAAATCCACCGCGCCTGAAACGTCAGGGTCAAGATGTTGTCTTTGGCAATCCCCGTGCAATCGACCTCGGTCTTGTTGTTCTTGGTGTCCCCGGTCCCGGTGCTGATCAAATGAAATCCCGGATCGCCTGTGATGGTCGCCCCCACCCGCGGCAGGGTATCGCTCTGACTGTGCGTTCCCGTGCACAGAAATCCCGCCGCGCTGCTGCCCGTATGCGAGGTGGCGTCACCCGTGGTGATCAGATTGCCGCTTCCCGCCCGCGTCAGAGAAATATCCCGCAATAACAAATGCGAGTCGCTCACCGCATGGAAATGGAGCTCCCGCGAACTCGTCGTGCCGCCGGAAACCCCTCGCAATTCACGGTAAATCCCCGTGTGCGTGAACGTCTGCAACGTCGATTTCTGGCTCTCATCGCTGGCGCGCCACGCCGATGGCTGGCTGTTGTCCATCGATGGGTGGATCAATTCCAGACTGCTGCCTTCGCCGCCGGCCGCCGTCGGCCACTGGCCACCAGATTCATAATGAACGGAATCCGCAAGATTTCCCCGCTCATCTTCAAGGCGAATCAGTTCGCCCGCGTTGCGCAGGGTGCCGGCCAGCGGACCAAAAACCTGAGTGATGCCAGGGTAATGCGTCGTCATGTACGACGGCTGGCTTGCCACCACCGCATAACTACCCGGGGCCAGCAGCGCCCCCGCCGGAAACGTATAATTAATGCCGCCCGCCATGCGCCAACCCGCAAGGTTTACCGTCGCCGCCCCGCGGTTGAACAACTCCACATACTCGCCCGCAGAATGCGAGGAGGGTGGACGATACATGATTTCATTGATGACGACCGCTTCGCGAATCTCGGGCGCATTGGCCGCATCCCGCGTCGGGACGACGGCATGATACCACTCGGTGCCAGTCAACGGAAACCGCTGCATCGACGGCAACCCAGCCCGCGGCGTCAGCTTGACCGCATCCAAGACCGTCAAATCGCTCGCCACTAAATAAACATACAAAGCATCCCCCACCGGAGCCGAAAAATTCACCGGCACACTCACCCAACCACCGGCCGCCACCGCCCCCGACAACGGCACCCGGTTGATCAGCTCCCGGGAATCCGAAAGAAAAGCCCCATCCAACCCCACCGAAGAAGCCGCCGGATTGGCCACCTCCACCCACGTCACCCGCCCGGCCCCGCCATGGTGCACTTCACTCAGCCGCAACGGACTGGCCGCCGGCAAACTGCTCGATTGATTCGGCGCCCCAGGCGAGGGCGTGGCAAAAACAAACCACTGACCGCCGCCCGCAGGCTTGCGTCCAGCCGAACGGCCGTCCAACGGCACCCGCACCGAAGCCGCAGCCATCTTGCTGACCCCGTCCGGACGAGTCAGGTAAATCTGCACCGGACTGTCAGCTTTAAGGCCGGCCGTCGCAAAATCGAGAGTGGCCAATCCGCTGGGTGGAACCACCAGCGAATTCGGAATGACATGCGTCGTCAAATTGTCCGGATCACTGCTGAGGTAATGCCCCTTCAAATCAACCGCTGTCCCAAGAGGGTTATAAAATTCGACAAACCCTTGACCAGCAATGGTGGACGGCACAACTTCATTGATCAACACACCCGGCAGGGTGGAGGATAATTTCATCCGCAACGCCATCACCATGTCGTCATTGGTAGTGGTGCGGTTATGCACTTCCACAGCCAGCGTGTTCGTCCCGGCCACAAGCTTACCATTCAGAACGGCGGCCGCCACCGGCATGCGGCCGGTCTCTTCCGTCCCGTCCGGCGATTCCGCATTGGCCAGCGAAGCATGCGTCACCGTCCCGGTCGTCATCCGCTCGCGCACTAACATCTGACCGTTCAGCCACACCACCGCCCCGTCATCCAGAAATTGATCGAAACTCGCCGTAAGACCAGTCAGCGCCCCATTCCACTGGAACGTCGTGCGAAAATAATAGGTGCTCAAGGGCTGGTTAGCCGCCACCGGCGTGCGAATGCCCGGAAACGTCGCCGATACCGTGGCCGGCTCAAATCCAAAAGGAGCATACCCAAGCGCCGGATCCGACGGACCCCAGGCCGCATCATCAAATCCCGGTGCATTCCAGCCGACCGGAGGCGCCGCCGTCTCCGCATAAAATTTCCATTTGGTGTCGGTCAGGCGCGCCGGGGTCGGCACTCCACCAGTCGCCGGAGTACTCGTGTAGTCAGTCACCACATAGGATGACACTAATGACGGCTCGCTCACCGCCAACGGTTCTTCCGGCCGCCGCGCTTCATCCTGCCCCGGACTACCGCCCGGCCGCGGACTGGCCCGCCAGTTGCGCCAGTCGTCGACCGCCCGGTTTTCATTGATCAAAACTAATGAATGCCCAGCCCCGTCCGCCGCCACCGGCCACTCAGTATCATCTTTGTACGTCACTTCACTCTGCAACGCACTCACCGCGTCCACCACCGTGATGGTGTCACCCGCATTGTTCAAATTCCCCGTCCACGGCCCGAAAACCCGCGTCCCAGCCGCCAGCGCCGGATAGGCCAACCGCGTCGCCGCCGGATCAGCCGAACTGAAAATCACCCGCTCATATTCACGAAGAAAATGCGCCGACGGCACCGCCGCATCAAATCCAGGTAACGTCAAAACCACTCCACCCGCCAACTTCCACTCAGCCATGTCAATCCGATTGCTGGTCAGATTCAACACCTCCACAAACTCCGGGGCCGAACCCGCCGGATTATACATAATCTCAGTGATGGCAACCTGCTCAGCGGATACACCAGCCGCTGTCGCCCACAGGGCGGCGGCAAATCGAAATAAACGAGACATGGATGAAGGCAAATTTAAGGAAACAGGAAGTCCGGTCATCAGGGAAAACAAAACAACCGTTCATCAGTGTGCCCAAGACTAGGCCGGTCCGCCAAGCGAAATCGAAGACAATTCGCACACCCCGCGTTGCCGCATAAAAAAAACCTTCCCCGAAAAACGGAAACCAAGTCACCTCCAGGCCCGGAACAACCAAAAAACGAGGGAGACGTCGCCCGCACGCCGCCAGCCCCGGATTCACACCGGACCATCAGGCCACGTCTTTCGTAAGGCGGAGCCGCCACCAACACCCTATCCCGCTCACCTATTGGGCGAGCGAAACACAGATCATTTCCCGGTCGTTGCGCAGGAAAACGCACTGCCGCGCGAAGGCGGGATGACTCCAAACCACGGTGCGCCCCATCCCTGGAGTGGTGGGTTCGAGCACGCGGGCGCGCGAAACTTCTTTGTAACCGGCAGGCGACACGTCAGCCAGCACCAATTCACCGAGATCATTGGCGATCAGGTGATTAGGCGCTCCTGGAGCGGCTTCAGTCAGGCGGACCATGAAAAAAGTGCCGGAATTCGGCGATTCTCCCTTCAGTGGCTCCTCGCTGCTCCAGAGGCGATCGCCGGTCACGAGGTCGGCAAAGCGCATTTCGCCGTCGGCATCGCAGCCGTAGAGGTGACCGTTCCAGACGAGCGGTGTGCCGTTTTTCGGCGAGAGCCCTTGTTTCGGGGCGCCGGTCCACTCGACTTCGGCGGCCGTGCCATCAGCGGAGAGTTTAACCAGCAAGGATTTTTTAACCATGCCGCCGACAAAAACATGATCACCACCCACCCGTGGAGCCATGATGGACATGCCATAAGCGACGCTGAACGGGATCGACCAGAACACCTTTCCGGTGGCAGCGTCGAGGCCGCAGAGCGCTTCCGGGTGCCAGACGATAAGGATGTCGCGGCCACCGCGGTTGATGACCACTGGAGGGGCATACCCAGGATCCTTGGCCGTGAGCGCCCGCCAGACTTCGGCGCCTGTCTTTTTGTTGAAGGCGACCACGGTCGTCCCCTCCCCGCCGGGCAGGCAATAAAGCAGATCTCCGTGAATGACCGGATGGTGCGAATACCCCCAGAACGGAGCCTCCACCTGCTGGTAATCTTTCTTTAATTCTTTTTTCCACACCAGTGACCCGTCCTTGACCCGCAAGCACACGAGATGCCCTTCGGCTCCCAACGACCACAGCAGCTCGCCCTCAACCGCCGGGGTCGTCCGCGGGCCATTGGGAAAACTGACATTCAGCGGGACTTCGTACGCATAGGACCACAGCACTTTGCCGGTCGCAGCGTCATACGCACGCACCCGCTCCTCCCCAGTTAAGACCGTACGGGTCCCCGGACGGTCGTCGACAACTCCAGTCTCGATCACGTAATCGCTAAGAAAAACCCGGTCACCAACGACGGCGGGGCCGCTGTAGCCGTTGGCCACCGGCGCGCGCCACAGGACGGTGGGCCCGCCCTCCGGGAACTTTTCCACCAGTCCTTTTTCCCGCCATGTCAGGTCGCCATCGGGGCCCAGCCAGCGCGGCCAATCTGCGGCCAGTGCGCTCAGGGTCAGCAGGAAAGATACAGCAGGGGTGATCCACAAGGAATTCATTCGGTTAGCCTCCGCGGATATCCGAAATCTCAACCGGCAATTGGCCTTAATGCGACATCGTCTTCCGCCACCACCCCGTCCGCCCACACCGTACCGCGAAAGCAGAATTCTCCTCCTCGATGGATAACCACTTGATTTTCTCGAATCTTCCGTATTCACTGACGGCCACGCCGGACAAAAATGCTTCCGGTTCATTATCACTACCAAGAGGAGGACAGAGACATGCCGTTTTATGACGATGAAGACACAGGCGGTGGCTACCGCCAGGATAGCTATCAAGGAGGAGGCTACCGGGGCGGTGGCGGGGGCGGCGGCGGCGGTTTCCGCCGGGGCGGCGGGGGCGGTGGCGGCGGATTTCGGCGCGATCATCAGCCACCACTGCATACCGAAAAACTGATCACTGATCGGAAAGTCTTCTTTCTCGACCTGAAAGAAAACGACCGCGGACGCGTCATCAAGATCACCGAAGACGTCCGGGGGCGCCGCGACACCATCATGCTGCCAGTGGAAATGCTCCGTGACTTCATCGATGCCCTGCATCGCATCGAAGACGCCGACGCCTCCGCAGGATCTCCGCGCTCCCAGAGCGCAGACGACGATCGTTACGAGGATGACGGCCATCAGCCAGCGGCGGCTCCCCAAGGGGATTCTGACGGCGACGGCCAAGCCCCGGCCCGTCACGATTAAACCCTGATGACCGCAAATCGGGCGCGGTACCACCGCGTCCCGAAAAAGGTTCATCACCAACGCCTTCCACCCAACCGCACGCAGCCCCCGCTCGTCGTGCGGTTTTCTGCGTGTTGAAATGGCGCTCCAATTCCTGAATTACTGGAATTCAATCCAGACGAGATCGACTGTGCCGGACGCAGCACCCGCCAGACGGAAGAAAACCGTGGTCAAGGCGGCGGATGGGACGGACGGCGGCGGGGGCAGCGGGATTTGAAGATCCAGCGGCTTGTTTTCAGAACCCTTGGCTGCAGGGATTTCGCTCTGACCCATCAGCGGGCCGTCGGGTGAACCGGAGCGGACCTCGAGACGGGCCGCGGCGTCACCGATGACAGGATGGAGCCGCAGGCGGATGGCGCGCACGGTGGCCAGCGGTATCTGATCAAAGGCGATCCAGCCGCCAGCCTGCATCCGGGCAATCACACCATGTTCAAAAGTATGCTGGGTGGTGGTTTGGACCGCGCGATCAAACGCCGCCGCCATTTGCCGACGAGTGCGCAGCACCAGACGACTTTCAGCGCTGAGCGGGGCCGCGGCCGGAGTGCCGCCGTCGGTGGCCGCCGCCGTCAGAATGACGACACCGTTGGCAAATGCCCCCCATTCGTTTTGGGGCGCGGGGACGGTCAGCGTCCCCTGCAAGCCGGCCGGCAACGCCCGAGCATCGTGTTCCGCTTGGGCCAAGATCCAATCGACCATCAATCCCGCCTGCTCAGCGGTATGCTGCGGGTGCGGCGGCATCGGCACGGCCCCCCAAGCCCCCACTCCTCCCTGCAGGATTTTATGGGTGAGTTTTTCGCGGGCCGCCACATCCGGCGCATAGCGGCGAGCAACGTCCACATACGCCGGCCCCGCACTCGCTTCCGCAGCCCGGTGACACGCAAAACACGTGCCCGCCCGCATCAGCGCCAGCCCGGGATGCACCGTGGCCTCGTCCTCGCTCCGCAAACGATCGCGACGCTCATACTGGACCAGAACTTTTTCCGGCCCCAAAACCCCATCTTCCGCATCCACCGCCTCGACCTGATACGCCACGGGCCGGTCATACTCAAAAAAACTGCCATCCGCAGGTTGGGTGATGCGCACAACCGGCGGCGTGTTGCCCACAGCAATAACCACCGTCGAGCGCGCTTCCAAACCGTGCGGGTCGCGCACCGTCAACTCGACCGGAAACCGCCCGGTTTCGCTAAAAACATGCGTGGCCGTCGCGCCCGTCGCGCCCGTCGCGCCATCAAACTTCCAAGAGAAGGTAAGCGCCTCGCGGTCACCGGCATCTGGATCACTGGAACCACCGGCATCGAACGTCACGGACAGGGGTGCTGGTCCGGCGATGACACTGGCGCTGGCTTGGGCGATGGGGGCGCGATGGCCGCGGCGGTAGAGGACGCGGGTAATTTGTCCGGTCGTATTACCGGCCCAAGCGTCTCCGTATTCTGCGATGTAGAGGGCCCCGTCCGGCCCCAGACGCAGGTCGGATGGTTTTCGGAAAATGGTATCCGGCATCAACCGTTCCACGCTCTGCAGGGTGCCGTCCGCCGCGACGCGGGCCACGGCCAGAAAATTTCGCATCCATTCGCCCCAGAGGATGGCGCCATCGAGTGATTCCGGCAGGCGAACGATTGAATCCGGATAGGCGTTGTAGTGATAAACGGGGCCGCTGGTGATGCTGCGTCCGCCGGAGCCGAGCTGCGGCCATTCGCGTGACTCGCTAGTTGGATACCACAATAACGCCGGCTGGCTCGGCGGCAGCGAAACCAAACCCGTATTTCCCTTCGATTCATTCACCACATGCAATGGATCAAAAAACGGACCGCGAGCACGCCGCGTCGCTCCGTCAAACGACCGCCACGGCTCATTGGGCCCACTGCAGAACGGCCATCCATAAAATCCCGGCGCCGACGTCACATTCAATTCGTCATACCCTTCGGGACCGAGATCCAAGGCGGGATCGACATTGCCGCCGACGTCTCCCCAGACGACCCGTCCGGTCTGGGCATCGACGGCGATCCGAAACGGATTGCGGGCGCCCATGAGCCAGACCTCGGGCCGCCCGACGCTGCGATCAGCGAACATGTTGCCCTGTGGAATCGTATACGTGCCATCGGCAGCCGGGGTGATCCGAAGGATTTTCCCGCGCAGGTCCTGAGAATTGGCTGCGCTACGGCGGGAGTCCCGCGGCAGTTCGTCGGGATGCACGGCGGGCAGGTCTTGGGGAGGGGAATTATCGCCAATGCCAACCAGCAGATTGCCAGCGGCATCCCAGGCCAAACCGCCCCCACAATGGGCTGGGCTATCCCCTCCCTCCAGCGGAATGGCCAGCAAGACCTCTTCCGATCCATCCACCAGCCGGCCGTCCCGCACCGAAAACCGTGACACGCGCAATTCATGCGGACGGTCCGCCAGTCGCGACTCGGGTACATACAGCAGGAAAAAATGCCCGCTGGTCGCAAAATCCCGCGCCAATACAAACCCCAACGCCCCCGCATCCGCCTTGGTCAGCGACGGCACCCGGCCGACAACACTCACCCCACCCGTGGTCGCCTCCCACTTTTTCACCGTGCCCGTCCGCTCCACAAAAAATATCGAGCCGCTAGGACCAAAATCGAGCGCCACCGGATCGTCGGCCGCCGCCACCACCACCTCGCGCTCCAGTCGCGCCGGATCAAAACTACCGTCCGCGGCCGGTAACACACCCCCCAAAACCCAAGCCGCCACCAGCCCGCCATGGATGAATAATTGTCGCATGCTAAACAATAAACGCCGCAGCTTCAGGTTGTCACCACAGGTGATCAGGAAAATACTCGCCTCCATGCTCGATGTCGTCTGCGCGGTAATCCAAAGGACCGATGGCCGTGTGCTCGCCGCCCAGCGACCGCCCGGCAAAGCCCAGGCCGGCCGCTGGGAATTTCCCGGAGGCAAAATCGAGGCCGGCGAAACCGCCGCCACCGCCCTCATCCGCGAAATCCGCGAAGAACTCGGATGCGACTTGCGCGTCGGCGCCCCCCTCACCCCCGTCGATCACCCGTACCCCGGCGGTGTCATCCGACTGCACCCATTCCTCGCCGAAATCATCGCCGGTCAGCCCGAACCTCACGAACACACCGCCCTCCGCTGGGTGGATTCCCATACCGCCGCCACCCTAGAATGGGCGCCCGCCGACCTTCCCGTCCTCGCCGAATTGTGGAGCCGACCCGCCCCCACACGCAACAGTTGACCACCGTCCACTGACCACCCGCCCCCCACCAAGGCGCTCACGCGAAATTTTCGACGCGCATCAAAATAGGTTTTTCCGTCACACACGAAAGCTTTTCTAGCTCGCCCAGAGCCGCGCGCATTCTCCCGAACGGGGCGGCGTGCATCATCAGCATCAAGTCGGCGGGCCCACCCCCTTCGACTTTCGGCTGCACCAAACTCGAGAGTCCGATGTCATGACGGGCAATCACCGAAGTGACCTGAGCAATCACACCCGGACGGTCTTCCACGCGCAGCCGTATATAATAAGGCGAGACGGTTTCGTCGACAGTGACGGCCTGGCCGTAATAGCCGCTCGGCAGAAACCCTTGGCAGCCGGGATTCTTGGCCAAATTGTGCGCGGCGTCAGCCAAGTCGGCAATGACGGCGCTGGAGGTGGCATTTTGGCCCGCCCCGCTGCCGTAAAACAGCGTTTCGCCGACGATGTCGCCGTGCACAACCACCGCATTAAAGACATCGTTGACGCTGGCCAGAATGTGACTGCTCGGAATAAGGGTCGGCTGCACACGAACTTCGATGCGGCGGTCCTCGTGAAGTCGCACCACCCCCAGAAGCTTGATCGTGTACCCAAGGGTCGCCGCGAGCCGGATGTCGGCCGCACTGACGTTTTCAATGCCATCGACCACGATTTCATTCGGGCGCACCCAGAGCCCGTAGCTGAGCCAGGCGAGAATGATGGCTTTGTGGGCGGCATCCCAGCCATTGACATCGAGGGCCGGATCAGCTTCGGCATACCCTCTGGCTTGCGCCTCAGCCAGCGCGGTGCGGTAGTCAATCCCGCGGCGGGCCATCTGGGTCAGAATAAAATTACTCGTGCCGTTGATGATGCCGTAAATAGCGAGTATGTGATTGCCCACCAAGGCTTCACGCACAGACTTAATAATCGGAATACCCCCGGCCACCGCCGCCTCGAAGTACAATGGCACATCCATTTTTTCCGCTAGGGCAATCAATTCATGCCCATGCTCAGCCAGCAGCGCCTTATTCCCAGTAATGACGATTTTGCCAGCCTCCAGTGCGGATTTAACCAGCTCATGCGCCTCGGTCACGCCGCCAATCAATTCCACGATGACCTGAATGGCCGGGTCAGCGACCAAGTCGCGCCAGTCCGTGGTCAGCCGAGCGGCCGGAACTTCCACATCCCGGGCCTTGCCCAAGTCACGGACCGCCACTCGCACCACCTCAAACCGGTGCCCGGTGCGCTCAGCCAGCAGGTCCCCGTTGCGCTCAAGGTTCTTGTAAACCCCGGCACCCACGTTGCCTAAACCCGCCAATCCAATGGAAATTGTCGCTGCCATGTTGTGTATACGTCAAAAGGCGGATGATGAGCGCGCCAGAGCGGAAAGCAAACGCTGCGCTCCAACATCATCCGCCCACCTCGCCCTCAACACAAGCCCGCGCGTCAGACTGGAAAGAACGCTCCAGTGCGCCACAGTGAGGAACTCATGACTCTCAAGGACTACGCGGTGGAAAAAGAATGGTTGCTGCGACCAACCCCAGCCGGCGCACAGGAAGCCGTAGACCAAGCCCCCGCCGCCTGCCGCCTGCCCGCACTCGTGCGCACCCTGCTGGCCCAGCGCGGCGTCATCCGTGAGGAGGAATTGGAAAAATTCCTGCGCCCCAAACTCGCCCACCTGACTGCCCCAGAGGCGCTGCCCAACATGCCGGAAGCCGTGACCCGGCTAGAACAAGCGATCGACCGCCGTGAGCGGGTCGTACTGTACGGCGATTACGATGTCGATGGCGTCACTTCGCTCGCGATTTTGTCCCGAGTTTTGCGGGAGCTCGGGCTGGTGGTACGACCGTTTTTGCCCCATCGGGGTGATGAAGGTTACGGCTTGAGCGAGGACGGGTTGCGGCGGTGCTTGGCCAGCGAACGCCCCCATTTGCTGATGGCCGTCGACTGCGGCACGTCTTCCCTCGCGGAAATTGCTTGGCTGCGGGCCGAAGGCATTGATGTGATCGTCCTCGACCACCATGAACCAGCGCTCGAGGGGCTGCCCGATGCCATCGTCGTCAATCCCAAGCTCGGAAATGATTTCCACTACCTATGCACCGCCGGGCTCGCCTTCAAACTGGCTCATGCCCTGCTCAAAGCGCGCGGCACCACGGCGCAGCGCAGCTTGCTCGAAAACTTGCTCGACCTCGTCGCCCTCGGCACGGTGGCCGACGTTGTGCCGCTCGTGGCAGAAAACCGCCTCCTCGTCTCCAAAGGACTGGAAAAATTGGAAACCACCCGCCACGCCGGCCTCTGCGCCCTCAAGGACGTCTGCGGAGTGCAAGGACGACCGCGCGCCATGCACCTCGGATTCCGCCTCGGCCCGCGCCTCAATGCCGCCGGCCGCCTCGACACCGCCCAAGCCGCCCTCGACCTGCTGACTACCGAAAACTTCGCCCAAGCGAGCGGGCTGGCCCACCAACTCGATGAACAAAATCGGGAACGACAGGCGGTTCAGGCCCGGGTCGAATCCGAAGCCATGGCCGCGGCCGCAGAAAAACTCGCCGCCAGTGATGTCTGTGCCCTCGTTCTCGGATCCGATTCATGGCACCCAGGCGTCGTCGGTATCGTCGCCGGAAAGCTGGCCCGTCGCTTTCAACGCCCCGTTTTTGTCATTGCTTTTGATGCCACCGGCACCGGCAAAGGAAGCGGCCGTAGCGTGGAAGGCATCTCGCTCGTCGCCGCCCTCGACGCCTGCCGCTCGTCCCTCGTCAAAGGCGGCGGTCACCCGATGGCCGCCGGCTTGACCATCGCCCAATCATGCTTTGAAGAATTCTCCACCCGCTTCACCCAATCCATAGCCACACAGCTGGCCACCAACGGCGCCACCCGCCCACACCTCTGGGTCGACGCCGTCACCCCACTCTGCGAACTCGACTTCGAGCTCCTCGATGCCTACGAAAAACTTGAACCTTTCGGCGAAGCCAACCGCGAGCCACTCCTGCTCCTGCGCGGCGTGGAACCGTACGAAGAACCACGGCTGCTCAAAGAAAAACACCGCCGGATGAGCTTCCACCAACAAGGCACCATCGCCACCGCCATGTGGTTCGACAGCGCCTCCATTCCGCTGCCCCCTCCCCCGTGGGATGCCGTCGTCACCATCCAACGCGGCGCATGGCGCGGCGAAGAACGCGTGGAAATCTACATCCAAAACCTTCGCTCCGCTCATCCCAGATCAGATCATCCTCCTGAGTCATTGACAGCCAGTCAGTGACAAAAGTGGGTGTTGCGCATTCACGCCGGCGGCCGGGCCCCGGCTTGGCGCAGCTTTTCCACGGTTTCGGTGAACGCGTGCCGGGGTTCAAAACGAGAGGAGATATCGATGGGGGCCTCGGTGCCGCTCTGCCTCTGGCGGGCAATCCACCGGGTCAGGGCGATCTCGGCGAGAAGCAGAAAGAGGGCTCCCACGGCCAGATATTTCCACAATTCCTCCCCGTACTGGCGGCCCGCCAAGATGTCGACGACCTGATTAGCGCTGCTCGGCCGCAACGTCGGCGCATAGCGGTTAAAAAACGCAAAGGCCTCGTCGGTCAATGGTTTGATCACGCCTTCGGTGGCGTCGGGCACCACCGTAAACGCCAGGGTGCCTTCGGCCGTCAACAGGTCTTGCAGCCCGGCCCGGGCGGTCTCGGGCAGGGTCACTTGATACAAGCCAGGAATCACCGTCTGCTCAAGTCGCGCCAACGTGCCCGCCGGAGTGCGGATGATTTCCACCTTCCTCGGCTGCTGGTCAGGCCCCACCGCCGTAAAAACTCCCATGCTGCTCTCGTTCACATCACCCTGATCCTGTGGCAAATAAGGCACCAAACATTCCGATGGAACCTTCTGCCGCGGGACCTGCTCCGATTCCCACGAAAGTCGGCATTCCGCCGCCCCTCCATCCTGACGGAAAACCACCCCAATCGGAACCACCTCGCCAGCCTGTAGTTTGATTCTTTCCTTCTTCCGCCGGCTGGCCTCAAACAACATCTGACCATTGACCGTCAGGTCCGCACTGTCATCCGCCTCCACATGAAAGGTATAATCACCACTGACCCGCGCCACGAGACCACCAGACCACCGGACACCAAAAGAATCACCGGCTAGCCCAGCCGCAGGCGCGTCCTGCCCCCACTTGAAATCAAGCTGGGGATCAATGCGGCTCACTACCACCACGTCCGGCGCCGAACGACGGAAATACTCGCCGCGCAGCCCAGTGGCAGCCCGCGTTCGCGTCAGCGGCACGTTCACCACATAAGCCGGCTGCCGGTTGAGTCGCTGACCGCCTGGGTCAACAAGGTGGTAAATAATCTCGTGCAACAGCGCCACAAATGCCTGCCTCGAGGGCAGATTAGAGCCATTCGAATCAAGTGACGCCGCCAGCGACAACACGCTCCCTTGCCCAAGCTGGCGGGCGGCCAGCAGCGGCTCGCCGGTGGCGAGGCGCGCGCCAATAGTCACCGCGGGTTCCCGGGACGTGTTGTCACTGAGTTGCCAGTAACGAGAAAAAACCAACGACCCAATGTCACTCTGTTTCGCATCCGCCACCACCCGTAATGCCGGATGGCTGAACGTCGTCAACGCCGGCAGCACCTGCCCGCCATCAGGGACCACCACCTGCTGCACCAACCGCACCGGCGCCACCGGGGCTCCCGTTGTCCCCTGCCAACCGTTGTAAAACAACGGGTCAGCCCGCACCCCGGGCGCCAATAGCAAACCGCCACCCGCCTCCACAAACCCCGCAAGCATCCGCGCCTGCGAGGGAGCCAGCGCCGCCACATCACACAAAATCACCGCATCATAAGGCGCATAACTTTCCAACGACGCCAGCGACGCCACCGCTCGCACTTCAGGGTCAATCAAATCAGCAACCGCAGCCGCATCACTCGTTGACGATGAACCCGCCGCACCAGCCGGCACCCATGACGCCGCCAGACTGCCAGGAGCCAACGCCAACGCCGCAAAGGAACTGGCCCGCTCCAGAAACGGACCGCCCGGCGAACCGTCCACAATCAAAACACGCACCCGCGACCGCACCTCAACCACGCTCGTCCATCCATCGTCCCCCGGCAGGTCATCTTCCACTTTAACCGACGCCTTCAAAACATGGCCACCACTGCGCGCAAAGGTGTGCGTGAAACGAATGGTTTCCGTCGCCCCAGGCCCGATTTGACCCAGCGATGCATCGCTCAATGTCGTGCCATCAAGGGTCAGTTCCACCGCCCCCGGAGTCACCGCTTCCCCTCCCGTATTAGTGACCGATACGTCAATCACCACCGGACGGTCAGTACCAATAACCTCGCGGGAGAACCGCACGCCGGCCACCGCCAGATTCCGCACGTTCGCAGCCAGTGGAAACTGCCTGATAATCAAACGAGGCGGCGATTTCAAGGCACTGAATCCAGCCTGCAACGACTCCCAGCGCGCGGGCCGGTCCAGCTCCCATCCAGCGTCTTGTCCATCAGTCAGCACAATGATTTCTTTTTGCGGATGCCGACCCTGCGCCAGCGAAAGCGTGGCCAGCGACAGAGCGTCAAAGGCGGCCATCCGGCCGTTCACCGGTTGCAAGGTGTCCAATGCGCTCCGGACTTCAGCGCGATTGACCAGCGGCTGCGCCAACACCGCCTGCGGCACCGGCGCCCCCAAAATCAAAGAAAAGGACGTGCCGCGGCCCGCCTCGTTCACCACCTGCTCCGCTTCCCGGAGCGCAGCCTCAAAATTCGTGCCGCCGCCGCCCGGCGCCAGCGTCATCGACATCGAGCCATCCACCACCACGGCCACATCACGACCACCCGCGGAACCCGATCCATGCAACGGCCACCAACGCCCCGCACACGCCGCCAACACACCTAAGGCTAATAATAAAACAGTGACCGTCAGCAACTTGCCTCGCCACCGTTTCTCCGGCCACATCACCGTGGTCACCGCCGCCAGTCCCACCCCAAGCAAGAAAACCGGCATCACCACCGCCCACGACACAGACGATCCAGCCTCCGCCAGCGGCCGCGCTACACACAACACCACCAGCGCCACTAACAAACACCGCGCCGCCATCAATAACGCCTCTTCCAGCTGAATCCGCTTCTTCCGCGACCGCAACGAATCCAACAGAAAACGCATCGCCCCCCATTCAACCCTCCGGGCCGTCCGCCGGTTCAAAAGATGAATGATGATCGGTATCGCAATGGCCCCCAGTCCACTCAACAGCGCAATATTCAGAAAAGACACGCCCCCACTCTAGAAGAAAACACGCCGCCAGCCCGCCAAATTTCGCAAAAAATCGCCCAAAACACCCATCCCAACCGTCCGCCCCCACCGACGCCACCCTCAGGAAAGCAGCACTCCCACCTCCTCCTCACCCCATCCACCAGTACATCCCCGGTATCGATACGCCCAGTTTCGCCTACGACGGTATCTTCCCCGGCCCAACGATTCGCGCCCGCTTGGGTGAACCCATGGTCATCCGGGTCCATAACCCACTCGATGTCGAGGCGTCCCTGCACCACCACGGGGCCCACAGCCCAGCGCACTCCGATGGCCATCCATGCTTCTACACCCTGCACGGCGAAACCCGAGATTATTATTACCCCAACTGCGTCCCCCGCAATGCGGATGGCTCCGAAGACTGGTCCGAATCGCCTTCCACCATGTGGTATCATGACCACGGCAATGACGTGACCGCCCACAACGTGGCCCATGGTCTCGCCGGCTTCTCGCTCTTCACCGATCCTTTCGAAGAAGACTTGATCGCGAAAAATATCCTGCCGCAAATCGACGGTCCAGATGGTGAGCAGGCTCCATACGATGTGCCTATTGCCCTCACCGACCAACTGCTCAACCTCGACGGCACCATTTCCTGGGACCCGCTCGATCACGACGGCCGACTTGGCAACTTGTTCTGCGCCAACGGTGTGGTTCAGCCATTCATGAACGTTGAGCGTCGTAAATATCGCTTCCGCTTCCTCTGCGCTTCACTGGCCCGCATCTATGAACTGCGCTTGAGCAACAATGCTTCGATGCTGCAAATCGGTAATGACAGCTGGTTGCTGCCCAAAGGAGTCACCGTCACCCGCATCACTCTGGTCCCAGGCAAACGCGCCGACGTCATCATCGACTTCAGCAAAGCCGCTGCCGGTTCCGTGATTTACCTCGAGAACATCATGGAACAAACCGACGGCCGCAAGCCCAAGGGAATCAACACCAGAAACCCCATCCGACTCGTTAAGTTCAATGTCATCGGCGGGACGGTTCGCAATGACTGCACCATCAATGCCAATACGCCGCTCCGGCCTCACCACGAAATCCCCGAGTCGGAAATTGTCGCCACCCGCGACTTTAAACTCGGCCGCTCCAATGGGGCCTGGGTCATCAATGGCGAATTCTATTCCGCCTTCCGCCCAGACGCCGATCCGATAGTCAACACCGCCGAACGCTGGAACCTCAGCAATAGTTCGGGCGGCTGGGTCCACCCGACCCATATGCACCTCGAGTCACACCAAATCACCAAATTGAACGGCAAGCGCCCACGCGAAGTATGGGCCTATAAAACCGATACGACGTACCTCGACACCAATACCACGGCCGAGGTCAAGATGCGCTTTAGAACGTTTTGCGGGCCCTTCGTCTTCCATTGCCACAACAACAACCACGAAGACATGCGCATGATGAAGCAGTTCGAGGTCTGCGGCCAAGATCCGGTCACCGGCGTCAAGAACCCGCCCACCCTCAATGGAGAATGGTTCTCCGTGGATGAGAAGACCGCCGGGATCCCCCATTCTTTCATCAAAGCCAACCCACACATCTTCAGCTGAGACCAGACTCCCCACCATCCACGCAACCAGCTGTTGATTTCCTCCATACACTTTCACATCATGTACTCATCTTCACCCATCAGCCTCCGCCGCTTCCTGCGCCTCGAGGCCGCGCCTGCCCAGGTGCCCGTCGTCAGCTCCAAGGTCACCGGACAACGGTCCAACCTGCTGCACCAAACCCAAATCAAAGAACGCGTCACCGACCGGTTTCCGGATGTGACCTTGACCAACCACCGCGGCCAGGCCATGCGCTTCCGCAGTGACATGATCAGCGACCAGAAAGTCCTCATCGGATTCATCTACACCCGCTGCGGCGGCATCTGCCCTGCCACCACCAAACACATGGCTCAAGT
>CAJBME010000300.1 GCA_903954065.1 uncultured bacterium | reverse complement strand
GTTTTCGAGCCAAGTGTCCAAGAATTTCGGTCCAGAGGCCAGCCTCCACCCATCGGCGCCAACAACGGTAGATCGTGTTCCAACGTCCCCAATGCGAAGGAAGTGCCCGCCATCGACATCCCTCCTGCGGGAGGTGAAGGACGGCCCGGAGTACATGGTCAGAGACGAGTGGAGGTCTTCCAACATTCTGTGTTTTCCCCGTTTTCCATAAATTCGGCCGGACCGATTTAAGTTAATTTTTTAGGCAAAAGAAGATCGGATCTTCCAGAGCTTCGGTAAGCTTAGTCAGTTTCATTGTAGGCCTACACCATCTCTAGTTTGTTGGCTGTCAACATATTGTAATAAATCAACACGCTCTAAATCAACCGCAAGCGCGACAGATCCTGCGTGTCCACCATGCCGGTCGGACGACCTTCCGCATCAACCACTGGCAAATCATCGACATGATGATCGCGCAGCAAGGTGAGCACTTCCACGGCCAGCCGGTCCTCACTAATGGCAATCGGCCGACGCGTCATGAAATCGCGCACCGGTTTGTTGCCAATCTGGCCGCCTTTTTGGAAGGCTCGGACAAAATCGCCCTGGGTGAAAATCCCCGCGAGTAATCCATCGTCCCCGACGACCAAACACGCTCCGCTTCGGGCCTGCGTCATCGCCGTCAGGCCCATTTGCACCGTGGCCTGCAACCGCACTACCGCCACCCGTTGGTCTTTGCGCATGATGTCTCCCACCCTCGTCAACAGGGCGCGCCCGAGCGAACCACCAGGATGCAACCGGGCAAAATTCTCCGCCTCGAACCCGCGCGCCTCGAGCAATACCATCGCCAAAGCATCCCCCAGCACCAATTGCACCGTGCTGGAACTGGTCGGTGCCAGATTCAGCGGACAGGCTTCCCTCTCGATCGAAGCATCCAGTACCAAATCACAATGCTGGGCCAGCGAACTATTCGCCCCACCCGTTAACGCCAGCAGCCGAGCCCCCTGCGTCTTTAAATGCGGCAGTAAATTCAACACTTCTTCGGTCTCGCCGCTGTGGCTCAACACCATCACACAGTCGCCCGCCACCACCATGCCAAGGTCGCCATGCAAGGCGTCCTGCGCATTCAAGACCACGCTCGCCGCCCCCGTAGAATTGAAGGTCGCCGCAATCTTGCGCCCAATCGTCCCACTCTTACCCACCCCGCACACAATAATCTTGTGCCCGCCCGCCAGCGTCTCCACCAACAGCCTGATCGCCCCCTCAAAGGTGCCATCAATGCGGTCACGCAACCGCTCCAGTTCAGCAATCTCGAGTCCCACCACGTGGCGGGCTTTAGCAGCATAGTCCATGACTCAAAACTAACCCATTACCATGCCCCCGCCACGCCCGCCGTCCACCACGAAACTCCCCCAACCTGCTGACCATCCCACCCCCGCCACCCGCCCCCACCGGTTTCGCCGCTTGCACTCAGTCCACGGCCCACTGATCATCCCGCCATGTGGGTCTGGAGTAAACTTTCATCAGCCAAATGGCGCGACGCTTGGGAGGAACGCTTCCACTCACTCGCCAATACCTCAATGGTCATCAATGAATTCGCCGGCAAATCGTCGCTGCGAATCGATATCTATTGCCAAACCAAAGCCGCCGCCACCCGCATCCAAAAACAATTCGGCGGCAGCTTACGGCCGCTGAAAAAACAAAATTGGGCCGCCCTCGCCACCCCGCAGATCGCCCCCATCAAAATACGCAACCGCTTCCTCGTCGTGTCCGAAACCGACGAGCCGACTCTCGCATCCTACCGCGCCAGCCATCCGCAAAAAGAATTACTCATCATCCCGGTCGAAATGGCCTTCGGAACAGGTGACCACCCGACCACCGCCACCTGCCTCCGCCTCCTCTGCGATCTCCCACTCGACAATAGCCGAGTGCTCGACCTCGGCTGCGGCACTGGCATCCTCGCCCTCGCCGCCAAAAAACTCGGCGCTTCCCGCGTCCTCGCCGTCGACTTCGACCCCGAAGCCGTCGCCGCCTCCAAACGAAACGCCCGGCGCAATCAAACCCGCGGCATCACCTTTGAACAACAGGACGTGCTGGCTTGGACCCCGGATGAACCGGCCTTCGACCTCATCCTCGCCAATATCTTCGCCGATGTGCTGACCGCTTCATTCCCGAAAATGAAACAACTGCTCACCCCGGATGGGACTCTCATTCTCTCAGGCATCCTCGACAAAAGCGCGCCCGAATTGCTCGAGGAAGGCCGCCGCACCGGATTCGAGTTCACACGCGTCATCCAACGAGGGAAATGGGTCACCGCTATCGCTCGCCTCGAGAAATCCTAATCCATCACCTCAAAAATGAACGCTCCCCGACGCGGGATGTCAGATGACAAGTCGCCAGATCACCGTTTGGTAGAGGCCCCCCATCCGTTCACAGCCAGATTTCGTCCATGACCATGATCGCTTCTCCAAACGTCCGGCGCCGACCGGACATGAAGGCCCTCTTTTTCGAGGCCGCCAAAGCTTCAGGATTGGAAAATGAAGATCTCGGGCAAAAACTCATCGAAACCGCCGCCCGCCAAGGCCGGAGCGTGATTGATGACCTCATCGACTCCAAACAAGTCAATGAAGAAGACTTTCTCCGCCAGGTGGCCGCCACCCTCGGACTGCCCTACGAAAATGACGTAAAACCCCGTCATTCCCGCAAATTACGCATCGTCTGCGGCGCCCAGCTCGCCCTCCGCCATCGCGTCCTCCCACTCGCTCTCGGCGCCATGGACCTACCCGCCGAGCTAGTCGAGGACGCGGAAAATGCCGCGCCCTCGGCCCTGCCCGACGTCGAGGCCCCGCCAGAAACCGAAAATGACGAAGCCGGTCCACCCGACCGCATTATCCTCGTCACCTACGATCCATTTAATCTGCTCGCCAAACAAGCCGCCAGTCAGGCCATTGACCTCCCCATCGAGTGGCGCATGGCCTCGCGCACCCGCGTCCTTCAAGGCATCCAAAAACTTTACGGGGTGGGCGCCGACACCTTCGAGCAAATCCTCGCCGGCCGCGAAGACGACACCTCCTTCATGGACATGAAGGAAGAGGTCAACTTGCTCGACGAAAACGACGAGGAAGCATCCGTCGTCAAATTCGTCAATACCATCCTCCGCCAAGCCCTCCAACAACGAGCCACCGACATCCACGTCGAACCGCTCGAAAACAACCTGCGCGTCCGCTACCGCATCGACGGCCGCCTGCAAGAGGTGCCCGTCCCGGAAAACATCAAGGCGCTCCAGTCAATGGTCATCGCCCGTCTGAAGATCATGTCACGCCTCGACATCGCCGAACGCCGACTCCCCCAAGACGGACGTATCGGACTGGAACTCGAAGGCAACAGCATCGACGTCCGCGTCGCCACCATCCCAACAGTCGAAGGCGAACAAGTCTCGCTGCGCCTCCTCAACCAAGAGAAATTTAGCATCCAGAAGCTCGGGCTCGAACCACACGTCCGCTCCACCATCGATTCCCTGCTCAAAATGAGCAATGGCATCATCCTCATTACCGGCCCGACCGGATCAGGCAAATCAACCAGTCTCTACGCCTTCCTCAGCGAGCTCAATACCCCATTCCGCCGCATCGTCACCGTCGAGGACCCGGTCGAAAACAAGCTTGAAGGCGTGATGCAGATCGCGGTCAAACCGGAAATCAACCTGACCTTCGCCGCCGGCTTGCGCTCGATTCTCCGCGCCGATCCCAACGTCGTCATGGTCGGGGAAATGCGCGACTTGGAAACCGCCGAAATCGCCATCCGCGCCGCGCTCACCGGTCACCTCGTCTTCTCCACCCTCCACACCAACGACGCTATCGCCGGGATCACCCGTCTCGTCGACATGGGCGTGGAACCATTCCTCGTCTCCGCCTCCGTCCGCGCCTTCCTCGCCCAGCGTCTCGTCCGGCGTCTCTGCAAAAAATGCCGTAAACCCGTCAGCCACGATCGCGAATACCTCGACAGCATCGGATTTCCGACCGCCAAACGCGGGGGCGATGGTCAGATCTACATGATCAACACCCGCGGCTGCGACCACTGCCACCACACCGGTATCCTCGGACGTCTGGCCATTTACGAAATCGCCGTCCTCACCCAAGGCGTGCAAGACCTCGTCGTCAAACGCGCCACCGAATCTGACATCCGCGCCAAAGCCATCGAGGAAGGATTCATCCCCATGCGCCAATACGGCTTCAAAAAAGTGCTCGATGGCGAAACCAGTATCGAGGAAGTCATCTCCGTGACCACCATGGACATGAAGATGGTCGAGGATTGACGCCGCCGCGCGGTCAGAACAGCCTCTCCCGCAACAGCAACAGCAGTGGCAGCAGCCCGATAAAAGTGAGCCTCTCGGACGCCGGCGCTAGCCCCATCAGCCAGCCGTCGCCCCCTCATCGGCACCGCCGACGGCCGGTCAGTCGACCGCCCCATCCTCACCGCCGCCCAGCAGAAAGCGGAAGTCGTCAACAGTCAGGGCCTTGGCAAAGCCTTCTTCGCCCAAAACATCCGTGGCAAGGTCGCTTTTTTGTTTTTGCAGCTGGCGGATTTTCTCCTCGATAGTGTCGCGGACCAGCAGTCGATACGCGATGACTTTATTAACCTGGCCGATGCGGTGCGTCCGGTCGATGGCCTGGTTTTCCACCGCGGGATTCCACCACGGATCAAATAAAACCACGTAACTCGCTGCGGTCAGGTTTAATCCAGATCCTCCGGCCTTGAGCGAAATGAGAAAAATCGAAGCCCCCTCAGCGCGCTGGAACGAATCGACCATCGCCCCGCGATCCTCCGTTTGGCCGGTCAACAACAGATGCGGCCATTCCCGGGCCACGACTTCCGCCCGAATCAGCTGCAACATTTCAACAAACTGCGAAAACACGAGCACCTTGTGCCCCTCCTCCATCAACGGCTCCAGTAACTCCATCAGAGCCAGCAGCTTAGCCGACATGTCACCCGGCTTACCCGACCCCACCAGCGTCGGATGACAGCAAATTTGCCGCAGCCGCAACAAGGACGTCAGAATATGAAACCGCAATTTATCAAGCTGGGCCGACGTCCGCACCTTCAACAACATCGCTCGCGCCCGCTTCACCTCCGCGCGATACAGCGACGCCTGCGATCCTTCCATTTCACAGACAATTTCCTCCTCAATGCGGTCCGGCAAATCAGAGGCCACTTCCTTCTTGGTTCGACGCAAAACAAAGGGACGCACCCGCGCCGACAGTCGGCGCCGCGCCAACGGATCGTCCTTGCCGTTGAAACTCCTCCCAAAGGCCGCCCGGTTGCCCAAAACCCCAGGCATCGCAAAATTCATGATCGACCACAAGTCCAACAGCCGGTTCTCAATCGGCGTGCCGCTCAACGCCAGCCGGAAATCAGCCGTCAACGCGCACGCCACCTTGGTCGTGTGCGACGACGGATTCTTGATGAATTGCGCCTCATCCAAAATCACCACCGACCACGGGCGAGATACCAACGCCTCTTCATGCAACCGCAATTGAGTATAGTTAATAATTAATATGTCATAGGACAATGGAGCCGCCTTCACCGACTTTTTCTGGCGCGACTTGCGCCCGGTTTCCACTGGCACCGGGTCATCCAACTGACCGGCCTCGTCACGAGACCACATCCGCACCCGCAAGCTGGCATAAAACCTCCCCACTTCAGCCCGCCAGTTGTCCTGCACCGACTTCGGACACACCACCAACACAGGCCCCTTCAACTGCCCGGTCTCCCGCAACCAAGCCAGCCACGAAAGCGTCTGAATCGTTTTTCCCAATCCCATATCATCCGCCAAAATCCCGCCAAAACGATTGGCGGCCAGATAGGCCAGAAAATGATACCCCTCCCGCTGGTACGGCCGCAAGGAAGCCGTGATGGCCGCCGGCACGTCCGGACTGACCCGCACCCGCAACTCAGCCGCTCGTCGCTGCACCTGCTCCACCCGCCCTCCATCAAGCATCCTCGTCGCCGCCGCCCCAGCCAATTGCAACACGTGAAAGCGCTGTTTCTCCCCGCTCTCCATATCACCCACCGCAAGCCCCAAATCCGCTAGCTGCCCGCGCTCTTCATCCGAAATCGCAAAATCCAGTCGCCGCCACCCCTTGCCCGGCAGCCGCACCCAGCGCCCCTGCGCTTTCAACAAAAGATCAATCTCTTCCTGATTAAGCTCCACATCAGAAAAATCTAAAGCCACCCGCAGGTCAAACCAGTCAACTCCAGCTTCTTCAGCCTCCAACCGCACCGTGCCCGATACTTTACCGTCCCGAATCGAAGCCAGCTCGGGATCCAGCTCAACCTCCACTCCATCCGGCCGACTCGCCAGCCAGTCGTGGAAAAACCCTGGAAAATCGCGCAAAAACGCACCTTGCAAACGTCGCTCGTGCCACCCGCTCATGGGGGGCTCGTCCGGTGATGGGTTGAGCTCGATTCGTGACAACCAGTCACCAACCAGCTGCTGTGCGGAAGTGTCGAGCTTGACCAGTGACCGTTCTTTTTTCTTTGAGCTCGTTAATTCGGAGCTCCGCCAGCTCCCGAGGCTCCACCACTCGTCAGACCTGTATCCATCGGATGAACCGATCGCCCGCACTTGGAAAAATTCCACTGCCTGCTCATGGGGGCGGTGCACCCGGCAACTGACTTTAACTTTCACGGGCCGCACGACCACCCGTCGGCTCAAGCTCTCGGGTAGCGCCACCCCCATTTTGTCCATGGCCACCAAACCAGTATCTGATTCCAAGGCTTCCACCGGAATGCGGAGGGTCGTGCGCCCGAAAGCCGACCCGGACAAGCTGCCGCCCACCTCGTAAATCCGCTCGGTGGTCACATGCAAAAACGGCTGACCTGGTAAAACGCTTAGCGGCTGGGGCGCCGGCGAGCCATCAGCCATCCTGAGCTCCGCCACATACTCGCCCGCGTCCTGCGGGCCAATCCGCCCTTCAGCCAACAACTGGCGGTCCACTTCACTCACCACCGGTCCCTCCAAATGCCAGCTCAAAGGCTCGCGCTCCCGCGTCAATGGCACCCCGGCCGGCGAAACCACCATTCCCTCAAAAATTGGCGACCGAACTAACACATTTAACAACCGTCGCAATTCATCCACCTGCGACTCCCGGTCGACTTTGAAAAATACCTGCGCGCCGTCCTTCGTCCGTAACGCTGAAACAAACGCCCAGCCCAACTCATCCATTCCATATTCCACCGACCCGCCCGGCTCCGTCATCGATACCAACAGCCGACGCAGAATCATCACCTTTAAGGACTCGAATTGAGTAGCGCCAGACCGGCACCACTCCACCTGCCCACCTCGATCGGACAAACGCAGCCGAAACATCGCAGGCACACGACCAAGCGTCGATCCCAGCGCGCATTCCACGAGTTGATCCTGCCAACGCCGAATCTCACGGTCCCGCACCAGCGGTGCCACCAGCCGATCGACCCGCTCCCAAGGCACATACCGGAAAGCGCCCACCGTCGGCAACTTGCCCAGCTCCCGCAAGGCATGCGCCACATACAACCACAACTCCATCAACGAACGAGGAGGCATGTTTACCGACCACAACATCACGTGCTTCAACCTCCAATCGTAAAAATACTCGGCGTGCCCAGCCAACTTAAGCAAATCCGATTCCGCAATTGTCGACTGGCTGCGATGCATCAATTCTTCAAGCCCCCACAGCAACTGCTGGTCACGCCGACTCATCTCCCCGCCGCTACACTGACGAATAAATTCACCCAACGGCAGGTCCACCGGCTCCACCGCGCCGGACACCTCCACCGGCTCCACAGCCTGCTTTTTCGGCTTCCCCTTCATCGGACACCTCCTTCCCATCCAGTCACAACCCCACTCATGAGCCGACCTCGCGCCGGATCATCACGAAATACCGGCCAACCGGCCAGTGATGGATTCTGTCTCGTCATGATCACGCGCTTGCCATAAGCAGATCGATATTTGAGCGCACCCAGCCAAAGGACAATCGTTTTCCTCATGCCCGCCTTTGCTCCCATCTCACAGCCCGCCCAGAGCAAAGAAAACGCCGCCCCGCTCCAGATCAAGATTCGGGCTTCATCGGCGGCGCTCGCCCCGTCACCCCGGCTCCATCGCTCAAACCCCGCCGGTCCGCATGACCCACCCTTCCTCGTTGCCACACGCCGCCTCCCCTCCACGCTATGGCTTGGCCACTTCCATCGATCACCCCCTGCTCCGCCGACTGCCCGGCACCGCCACTGCGTCCGGCAGCGAATTACTGGACCGTTTTCTGGACTTTGTCGCCGAACGAAAACTCGAACTCTATCCAGCGCAGGAGGAAGCGATTCTGGCCCTTTTCGACGGCCAAAATGTCATCCTGAACACGCCCACAGGATCTGGCAAATCACTGGTCGCGACGGCCCTTCACTTCCGGTCGCTGGCCGCGCGGCGGCGCTCTGTTTACACCTGTCCGATCAAGGCGCTGGTGAATGAAAAGTTTCTCGCTCTCTGCCGTGATTTTGGACCGGATAATGTGGGCTTGGCCACGGGCGACGCCACCGTCAACCGCAATGCCCCGATTCTCTGCTGCACGGCGGAAATCCTCGCTCAGGACGCGCTCCGCTTGGGGGCCGACTCGCCCTTCCGCGAGGTCATCATGGACGAGTTTCATTATTACTCGGACCGCGAACGGGGCGTCGCCTGGCAGGTGCCGCTGCTCACTCTGCCCAAGGCACGGTTCCTCCTCATGTCAGCCACGATGGGATCAACCGAGTTCTTCGCCAAAGAATTATCCCGCCTGACCAGCGCCCAAACCGCCGTCATCATCGCCCGCCAGCGACCCGTCCCACTCGAGTTCTCCTACGTGGAGACTCCCGTCGAGCAAACTCTCCAAACCCTGCTCGCCGCCAACAAAGCCCCAGTTTACCTCGTCCACTTCACCCAAAACGACGCCGCCCAAGCCGCTCAGGATTTAATGAGCCTGAACTTCTGCACCTCCACCGAAAAAGCCGCCATTAAAGAAGAATTGCAACTCGCCGGCGCCCACTTCACCAGCCCGTACGGCAAGGAAATTCGAAAATTCCTCCACCATGGACTCGGCCTCCACCACGCCGGCCTGCTTCCAAAATACCGCATCCTCGTCGAACGCCTCGCCCAACGCGGACTGCTCAAAATCATCTGCGGCACCGACACCCTAGGCGTCGGCGTTAATGTCCCGATTCGCACCGTCCTCCTCACCCGCCTGTCGAAATATGGCGGCGACAAAACCGCCACCCTGACCGCCCGCGATTTCCACCAAATCACCGGCCGCGCCGGCCGCAAAGGATTCGATGACATCGGCTTCGTCGTCGCTCAAGCCCCGGAGCACGTGGTCGAAAATGCCAAACTCGAGGCCAAAGCCGCCGCCAATCCCGCTAAAGCGAAAAAACTCGTGCGGAAAAAACCACCCGAAGGATTCGTCGGCTGGAACGAGGAAACATTCGCCAAATTGCAGGCCGCCACGCCCGAACCCCTCACCTCACGCTTCCAAGTCAGTCACAGCATGCTGCTCAATGTGCTCAGCCGCAAAGGAGGCACAACCGCCCGCCCCGCCGCCAAAGCGCAACCGTCCGCCTGCGACGCCATGCAGTCGCTCATCCATGACTGCCACGACAGCACCAACGCCAAAACCGCCCACCGCCAGCGCGCTTGGCAACTGTTTCGCTCACTCGTCGAACGGAAAATCATCGAAATTATTCCCACCGCTCAGCGCCCGCCCGACGGCACCAAACTGCGCTTGAACATCGAACTCCAAGAAGACTTTTCCCTCAATCACGCCCTCTCGCTCTGGCTGCTCGATACCGTGAAGCTCATTGACCCGGCCACCCCCACCTACGCCGCCGATGTCCTCACTCTCTGCGAATCGATTCTCGAAAATCCCGATCTCATCCTCCGGCGGCAACTCAGCAAAGTGAAAGACGAAGCGATGGCCGCCATGAAATCAGAAGGCGTGCCGTATGAGGAACGCATCGCCCGGCTAGAGGAACTGGAATACCCGAAACCCTGCCGGGATTTCATCTACAATTCATTTAACGCTTTCGCCGCGGCCCATCCATGGGTCGGACAGGACAACATTCGACCCAAGAGCATTGCCCGTGAAATGTTCGAAAACTTTCGCAGCTTTGCTGATTACGTGAAAGATTACGACTTGCATCGGGTGGAGGGGCTGCTGCTGCGGCACCTGAGCAGCGTGCACAAAGTATTAGCCCAGACCGTGCCCGAGGCGGCCAAAACCGAGCCGGTGCAGGAAATGGAGGCGTGGCTGGCCGGGGTGGTGCGGGGAACTGACTCTAGCCTGCTCGATGAATGGGAACGGCTGCGCGATCCGAATTACAAGCCCGGCGAAGAAACGGCATCCCAGCCGGCCGCCGCCCCCGACATCACCCGTAATCAACGCGAATTCACCGCGCTCGTCCGCACCGAAATCTTTAAATTCCTCCGTCCGCTGGCCGCCGGTTCCCCGGCCACAGCCTGGACAGCCCTCGATCCCAATAGCACCGACCCGGAAGGGGCCAAATGGACGCCGGAAACCCTCGCTTCCGCCATGGACGCGTACCGCCTCGCCCACGAACGCCTGCGGTTCGATCCCGAGGCCCGCAATGGTCGGCATACCGTGGTCACTCGGGCGGAGGACGGAACATCCTGGCGCGTCTCTCAAACCCTCGTGGATGCAGAAGATCACAACGACTGGCACGCGGAATTCCACATCAACCTGGCCCAGGCCCGCGAAGAAGGGCGCCCCACTTTGGCCTTGGTCACCATCAGCCCGATCGGCCGCTGATCACCGCCACTCGTGCTTCGGATACTTGCGGGCCAGCTCTTGCTTTAGCTTTGGATAATGATTTTGCCAAAAGCCGGCGAGGTCTTTGGTGATTTGGAGCGGTCGCTGATTGGGACCGGAGATACTCAAGACCAGCGAGACTCGCCCGCCGGCAATGCGCGGCGTCTCTTTCCAGTCGTACAATTGCTGGATCCGCGCCGCCAGCGTCGGATCAGCCGTCTCCGAATACGTGATACGTCCCATCCGGCCATCCGCCAGCCGCAACCGCTCGGGCACATGCCGGTCCATCCATGCCGTCTGCTCTGGCCCCAGCCATGACCTCAACCCGGGCCAAGGCGACCGGTCTTTGATTTCTTTATAACTGGCGGCCCCATGGCACATTTCAGCAATGACAAACGCGCGGTCCGCCTCGGTCAGGGCCGGCACCTCCAGCTCGGGCATCCATTTTGCCAAGCAATTCAAACGGGCAATCCATTGCTCCACTTCATGGTCCCAGGCCGTCAGCTTCAGCTCGCCCGCCATGACTTTCTCCGCCAGCAAAGCCGCCGCCTTCTCCCGGTCCGGCTCGCCGCTCTGACGCGTGCTCAAGACAAGATCGCGAAATCTGACCTGCTCTTTCTGCAAGACCCGACGCTGGGTCTCATCCCACATCGCCTCCGTCATGCGCACATACTCATCAGGAAAAAGCTCCGCTAGCCAAACCTCTTCTACAAGAGTACACCCACTGAGAATCACTTGCACATCACGTCCTTCAATTTCCCGCATCTCCGCCGCCACCACCAAGGGCGCCTGCCGCAACAACGATTCCTTTGGAATCTGCCCGCGCCGCCCACCCACTACCTCACAAGCAAGCGAACCCGCACTCGTCCGGCGCGCCACCTGATCGGAAAACCCCGTCAGCAAAATCTTCGCAAACCCCTCCGCCCCAAGACTACCAGCAGTCGCCACCCCCGACCGCCCCGCCCCACGCTTCATGACCCGACATAATTGCTGCGCCAGCTGGCCCGCCTCGCGCGCCGCCAGCCCGTTCACCCCCAGCTGAACACACCCGTCACGCTCGAAGTGAACCGCTCGCGCCGCCTCCCACGCCCGCCACAACGGCAACAAATCGGAAAATTCGTCGCCCTCAACAAACCGCGACGGAACCGCGCCACCAGATTTACCAAACAGCGCACGCCCCTGAATTATCGCCAGCAACAAAGCAAAATCCTCCCCGCACCCTGCCTCGCGGGCCGCCTCCAGCACTCTCGCATACCGAGGGTGCAAAGGATACTCCACCAACATCCGCCCCATCGCCGTCAGCCGCACCGGCCCCGCCCCGCCGCCCGCGGCTGTTGTCGCCACCCCGCCTTCAGCCACTCTCCCCTCCACCGCCCCCAGCTGCCGCAACAATTCCACCGCCCGCGCCAACGCCCTCGGTTCGGGCGCCTCCAGCCAGCGGAATGAACCAAGGTCCTCCACCCCGCTCGCCAAGAGCGTCAACACCACCTCCGCCAAATCCATCCGAAGAATCTCCGGGGGCGTCTGCGCCGCCCGGCGCGCATGATCCGCCTCCGACCACAACCGCACACACAATCCCGGAGCCGTCCGGCCCGCTCGACCCGCCCTCTGATCCGCACTGGCTTGCGAAATCTTCTCCACCGTCAACGTGTTCAACCCTCGCCCGGCATCAAACTGCGCCATCCGCGCCAACCCGGCATCCAAAACCACCGTCACTCCATCAATCGTCAGCGACGTCTCAGCCACATTGGTGGCCACAATAATCCGCCGCCGCCCGTCACCCAATGGGTCCACCGCCCGGTCTTGCTCGCCCGGCGTCAGCTCGCCATGCAGCGGCAACACCTCAAATTCCCGCGCCCACTTCTCGCGTCGTACCGCCTCCATCGTCTTGCGAATTTCATAGCCCCCAGGCATGAAAATCAACACATGCCCGCCCGCCCCATCCCGCCCCATGGGCGCTTCCGCCACCACCCCGCCCCCGACCCGGGCCACATGATCCCACACATCTTCGGTCAATCCACGCGGCGCCGAATGACGGATCTCCACCGGAAAGGTCCGCCCCTCCGACTTCAAGACCGTACACGGAGCTAAATAGTTTCGCAGCCGCCCCGCATCCAGCGTCGCCGACATCACAATCAAAGCCAAATCAGGCCTCCATAACCGCTGCACCTCCAAAACCCGCGCCAACGTGATGTCGCCATACAAATGTCGCTCGTGAAATTCATCAAAAACAATAGCCCCCACTTGCCCCAGTCGCTCATCCTGCAACAACTCGCGTAACAAAATCCCCTCGGTCACAAAACGAATCCGCGTGCGCTCAGAAACCGCCTTCTCAAAACGTACTTGATACCCCACCTCCTCCCCCAAACGCACTCCCTGCTCCTGCGCCACACGCCGCGCCAACAACCGCGCCGCAATCCGTCGCGGCTGCAATACCACAATCTGCCCGTTCGGCACCAGCCCGTCGTTCAAGGCCATCCGTGGAATCTGCGTCGATTTGCCAGACCCCGTCGGGGCCTCAATCACCAGCCGCACCCCCTCCCTCGCCCGGCCATCGCGCGGCTCCATCGCCCGCATCAAGGCACTCCTTAACTCGTAAATCGGCAGATCATTCATTCCCATAATCGGCCGCTCATCAGCCGTACCTCCATGCTGAACTGGTCACCCCACGCCGCAACTGCCCATTCAACAGCCTCATCCCACCCCGCCACCTCGAGCCTCCAGAAGTTTCCTTTGCTAACCGGTCAAGAGACGTTAGATTAACCATAATTGGAAACACTCTTATGACCACGATCCCATTCCTCGCTTTCAGCCTCGGCGGACCCGAAGTTGCCATCATTTTCGTCCTCATGCTTCTGCTTTTCGGAGCCAAGAAACTTCCGGAACTGGCCCGCGGCATGGGCAAAAGCTTGGGCGAATTCAAAAAGGCCAAACAAGAATTCGAGGAGGAAATCAAGTACGGCGACCTGCAAGCGCGCGATGACAAATCCACCGCGGCAGCTAGCCCAGCTCCTGTGGTCAGCGAAGCCACCGGCAAACAACAATACCCGGGCTAACCGACGGTCTCTCCCGCGCTGCCCTTTCAGGCACCGCGCCCCCTCCTTCACCTCCCACCCTTCCCCCGCCCTCCGTGCTTGGCCTCCTGCCTCGCTGCGCCCTCGTCCTGCTGGGCCCGCTGATAGCGTGCTCAAAGGCCCACCCTCCACCCGTCACCCCTGCGACGGAATTACCGTCCGAGATTCGGGTCGTGGCGTACAATTTGAAGAATTGGCTCTCGATGGAGCGGCGCGTCGCCGGCGAACTCGTACCCGCGGCGCCGAAATCGGAGCCGGAAAAGACGGCGGCCGTGCGCATCCTCGCCTCCCTTCAGCCAGACATCCTCGGCGTGTGTGAAATCGGCACCCTCAGCGATGTCGCCGATCTTCACGATCGATTAAGAGCCAAGGGCATCGATCTACCCCACCACCTGCTGCACGAAGCGGCCGATCCACAACGTCGGCTCGCCCTGCTCTCGCGGTTCCCCATCACCGCCAGTCAGGCATCCAGCCAGCTGCACTACTCGCTGGACGGGCAGGTCCTGCCGTTGCAACGAGGCATCCTCGACGCCACGCTGCAAATCAATCCGGCGTATGAACTCCGCCTCCTCGGATGCCACTTAAAATCGCGCCGCGAAGTAGAAGAGGGCGAGCAGGCCGCCATGCGCCGCCACGAGGCCGTTCTCGTCCGCGAATACATCGAACGGGTCCTCAAGCACAATCCTCAGACAAACTTGCTCCTCTACGGCGACTTTAACGACACCAAAAACGAACAGCCCATCAAAGTCGTGCAGGGCCAGTTTGGCCACCCCCACTATTTGCGCGATCTCGGACTCCACGACGCCGACGGCCACCACTTCACCTACTACTGGAATCTGGCCGACACTTACGATCGCATCGATTTTGCGTTCATCAACAATGGCTTATGGCCAGAAGTGCGGACAAAAAAGTCATTTATAGCCAAGGATCGCGCTTGGCTCGAGGCCAGCGATCACCGCCCTCTGGTCATCACCCTGCTCCCACTGGAAACAACCACCCGCCCGCGCTCACGCCCATAAAAACTCGTCCTCCACAAACCGCCAGTGCCACCGAACCGCCGAACCACCGAACCGCCCACTTGCCCACACCCAGCCTACGAACGGACTTGATCCCACAACAGCGTGCGCCCACTGATGGCCGAGATGACTTCGCGCAACAGCTCGTCCGTCTGCCCCTCAGAACGCAGTATCGGACTAGCCCCCAGCGAAGCCGCCACCTCCGGGCTAAACAAGTAATCGGTATACGAGCTACCCAGCAGCACATAGGCCCAGCGCTGGTCGAATCCTCCCAGCAATCGATCGCGCATATCCGTCAATGTCCGCTCGTAATGGTCTGAAGTCAGGCTGTGACTGCCGATGAACCAATAGTAAAAAACATGTTCTAGGCGGACCGGCCGACCATCGGCGCCCAGCACGAACTGCCCGGTCGCCGGGTCTTTGATTTCGGTATAACAACGGATTCGGGTCACCGGCACCTCTCCTTGGGCGGTCTTGACCGTGCCCGGTTCGAGCCGCAACTCCTTAAATCCCTGAGCAGGCAGACACCGTTCGGGACGGTGAATGCTGTCGTTCAAATCATGACCCGACAAAACAATCGATGCCTGCACCTCCAGCAAGTCACCCAATTGCCCCAACTTCGGGTCCTGAATCAGAGGCAGTTTGGTGTCGACATCCGACAGCACGTACTGCTTTTTCACAAACTCGGTATCCGCCGCCAACATCCGGTGTTCCGCTTCACTGACCGGCAACGGGACACCATGCCAGTATTGAAACGTCTGCCCGCCATCACCACTCCGCGTCCACAAGGATAAACTCTCAGGAAGCTCCATGCGGATCGCCGCCTCGCGCGCGACCTCCGAACGAGGCAGCACAAACGACATGGAAAGCGTGCCCACCAAGACCACCACCAAAATGGCAAGGCGACGAACCGGGGAAGAAAGAACGGCGGTAAACATGAAAAATAGAATGATTCTAACCGCACTCAAACCGTCGGGGTGGAGGAAACTACCGGTCCTGGGCCCTGACCGCCGCCCGCCCCAGGTACCCGGCGCACGACTACCTTCTTGCGGCCCCATCCATTTAAGAGCCAATCAACCGCCGCCAGTCCGGACAGCCCGACAATCAGAAAAAAGAGAAATCCCGAGCCCTCGTGATACGTCTTGGCCGCAAAATCAGCACTGAAATATTCCGCCACCACCAAAATGCTCGTCACCCGCAAGCAATTGCTGATGATCGCCAGCGGCACCGAACACGCACACAAGACGACTTTTTTCCACAACGTCTTTTGCGTCAGATGCGCATACACCGCACTGACCAACGTCAAGGCCATCAACGACCGAACCCCACTACACCCTTCCGCAATATTGAACTTCCACTTATCCATCGGAATCGAAAAAATATCATTTCCGGAAAGACTGGCCTGAATGCCCAATACCTTGCTCAAGTGATAAGCCGTCTCAGTGGCCAACAATTGCAACCCATTGGTCGCCTGAATCATACCAGGCACCGGGATCACGAAAAACAACAATAAAACCGGAAAGGCAAGCAGCCGCGCCGTACGCCACCCGCGCCACCAAGCCAAAGACCCGAGCACGACGAGCGGCAGCCCGGCCAGCGCAACCCGAGGCTGAAAGGTGCGCACCGCGGCCACAAAAAATAAGGCCCCCAAGATCACTGCCACCAACCCCCAGACACTCGGCCGGGGCAACTCCGCCACAATCTGCGGCATCCGGCGCATCACCAGAAAAACAAAAAGAAACGGCACAATATACCCATGCTCATAGCCAGTCCTCGGGTTCCACGTGCTCTTTAACCAATAGAACGCAGAATAAGTATGCCCAGGACCAAAGGTCGTGATCCATCCGTAGAAAAATCCGATCACGCCCAGTACCAACAAGACCATGAGCGACACCATCGGCTGGCGCTTGATTTCACCCACCATCATTTGCACACCCCCACGCAGCGACGACAACGAGCCGGGCGAAGACGGAGCGATCGAGTTTGGAGAGGACAAAGCCATAAGGTATTCCTAAACCACACCGTTCCAAGATGCCATGGAAAAGCAACCTGACCCTCAATCCCCTCACCGCCCCGCCAAAACCCCTCCCCTCCCAACCCGCGGCGCCGCCAGTCGCCCGGTCGAAATACGGTCCACCAAACGATCCCACGACTCCTGCCCACTCAAAATTTGAATCTGCATCCGAAGGTAAAAGACCGGCAAGTCCGTGTACGGCAGCCGCGGGAAACGCACATAATCTTTCTCGGTCGTCACGATCATGTCGCAGTCGCGACGCTCGCAATGCTCGACAAATCCATACACTTCGTCCTCCGTAAACCGGTGATGGTCCGTATAGCGGCGCGTCGTGTCAATCATCGCCCCCAATCGACGCAACCCCTCCTCAAAACTCTCAGGCCCCGCAATGCCGCTAATCGCTCCCACATACTTCCCTTTTAACAACTCCAACGACTTCTTCTGCTGCGTCACCGCATTGACCAAATACCGCGCCTGATGCGCACACTCGATAATCTCCGCCACCCGGTTGTGACGGCGCAGCCGGGCAATCAACTCCGAATTGTCTGAACCATCACAACGAGTGATGAAAATATAGCTCGCTCGCTTGAGGTGACGGCACGGCTCACGCAGGGTTCCCCTCGGTATAAGATGCTCATTACCAAATGGCTTTGTGCAATCGACCAGCACCAAGTCCAGTCGATGCCGCAGCCGCAAATACTGGAACCCATCGTCCAGCAGCAACGTGTCTGCCCCCAGCTCGCTGATGGCATGGAGGCCGGCCTTGACCCGGTCTTTGTCCACCACTACGGCCACCCCAGGCAAGTTTTTGGCCAGCATAAACGGCTCATCTCCGGCCAGCCGGGAATCCAGCAGCACCGTGCGCCCGTCCGAGACGACCCGCGGCCCGGGCCGGGGCAACACCCGCCCCGTCCACCACGCCCCTACCCGCTGCCGCAGCGTGAAACGCCGCTTTTTCACCCGCGCACTCTTATATCCACGGCTCAAAATCGCCACTTGGCGACCCCGGTCACGCAAAGAACGCGCCAACATCTCCACCACCGGCGTCTTGCCCGTGCCTCCCATCGTCAGATTCCCCACACAAATAATTAACGTGCCTAAATGATGGTCCCGAAAAATGAACCGCACCCGGTACAAAAAATGTCGCAACCACACCAAAACCCGGAAAACCAAAGACAACACCCACAACCCGCCCCGCAATAAGGCCGCCTTCACCCCGCGGGCACGATCAAAGATCACCTCGACCGCATATTGCTCGAGCTCTTCCAGCGTCTCTCTCCATGCGCCCTGGTCATTGCGATGCGCCATTGAAGCCACTCTCCCGCCAAATATCTCACTGGCAATCACCAAAAATTATCTCCTCCATCCCACCTCCCGGCCGATGCGTGCTGGCGGCCAGCCCGAGGACGTGCATCATGGCCGCCAGTCCAATCCCCATGTCACCCACCACCACACTCCGCCTGGCCCGCGCCGGCTTTGTGCTCTTCGCCTGCCTGCTCGGCGTCGCGCTCGCCCCGGCCTTCCAAGGCGCCGGGTGGACCGGAGCCGTCGTGGGAGCGGGCGCCGGCCTGCTCGTTGCCGCCCTCGACATCCTCCTCAATAAGTTTACTATCAGCGTGTTCTCGTCGGCCACAGCCGGCCTGCTGATCGGATTGTTCTGCGGATGGCTCATTACCCGCATCGGGCTCAGTGAATTGCCGCTCTTCCAAGCCAGCGACGTCGAGGCCCAACGACAACGCCAACAGGTTTTTCAAATCGCCGTTTATTGCACTTTCGGATTCCTCGGCATCACCCTCGCCCTGCGCTCCAACCGCGAGGAATTCGCCCTGCTCATCCCTTACGTGCGCTTCCGGCAAGAAGGCGTCGAAGAACAACGCCTGCTCGTCGACACCAACATCCTGATCGATGGCCGCCTCCCGGGCATTTGCGAAACTGGGTTTCTCAAAGATTCGCTCGTCGTCCCGCGGTTCGTCCTCAATGAACTTCACCTCCTCGCGGATTCCCCGGATCTCATCAAACGCGAACGCGGCCGCCGCGGTCTGGAATGCTTGGAAAACCTCCGGGCTCGCCCGCTCGCCGAAATCAAGATTCAGGAGGACTCGCAGGCCGAAGATGGTCCCGCCGACATGAAATTGGTCCGCCTCGCCCGCAGCCAGGGAGCCCGCCTGCTGACCAATGACGCCAACCTTGGCCGCATCGCCATCCTGCAAGGGGTCTCAGTCCTCAACCTCAACAGCTTGGCCAAAGCCATGCGCCCCGTCGTCACCCCCGGTGACGAAGTGGAACTCGTCCTCGTCAAAGAAGGCCGAGACCCTCACCAAGCCGTCGGCTATCTACCCGATGGCACCATGCTGGTCGTCAATCACGCCGCCCACCTCGTCGGTCAAACCGTCACCGTCACCGTCAGTAGCTCGCTGCAAACCGCCGCCGGCAGGCTCGTCTTTGCCGAACTTAAACCACATTCCCCCAGCCTCACCAAAACCTGAACCCCCCACTCAAAGTGTGGGTCCCGGCCTCAATTGACGTCAGGAAACAGTTTTAATTGTCACAGAAAGGCTATTTCAATATCGCCAGATTCCTTCCTCCGGACGGCGCCCAGCCAGCAGGCGAGCAAAGGGTTGGGCCCATGTACTGGCAGTGGCAGGATCCATTTTATCCGGTATCGGATGTGATGAATGCTTCATCCACCCTCGATTGCTGGTCTCTTGATTCATGGTTCTCTGGTTTCAACCAGCCTGATTATGCCGATTTTAAAGAGGACTTGATCAAGGATGTGACCGCGCTGCGCACCCGCGTGCCCGCGGCGCGAAACGACGCCGCCACACTGGCAGGCCTCCTCCATGAATGGGAATCACTTCAGGATCGACTCGGTCATCTGGGGGCCTATCTCGGCTGCCTGTCCGCCGCCGACGCCACCGATGAGGCGGTGCAGGTCGAAGAAGCATGGTTTTCCACCTTAAATGCGGAGAGCTCGAAAATCCGGACTCTGGTGCAAGCGGCGCTGGCGCAATTGGACGAGGCGACTTGGGCCCATCTACTAGAAGACGCGCGCCTGCGACAGGCGGAACATGCGGTGCGGCGGATGCGGGAAGCCGGCCGCAAACAAATGACCACCGAAATGGAGGCGCTAGCCGCCGATCTCAATGTCACCGGCCTCCATGCCTGGGGCCGGCTCTACGACACCCTCTCCGGGAGAATGACATTTCCCATGACGTTTCCGGACGGTCACACGGAATCCGTACCGATGGCGCGTCGGCGGGCACTCATGTCGGAACCAGACCGCCGCCTGCGCGAAGCCGCATTTCATGCCGGTCAAAAACCCTGGCAAGATCAAGCCGTCACCCTCGCCGCCAGCTTGAACGGAATCGCCGGCACCCGACTCGGGCTCGATCCCCGACGCGGGCGGTCACACTTTTTGGATGAGCCATTGTTCGACGGAGCCCTGACCCGCGCGTCGCTGGAGGCCATGATGGAGGCGATTCACACCCACATTGAACTGCCACGCCGCGCCCTGCGTCACGCCGCCACCCTCCAAGGAACTCCCGCCCTGCATTTTTTTGATTTGGAGGCACCACAGATTGCCGCACCAGAAGCCGCCGCACTGACATGGGATCAAGCCTGCGCCACCGTAGAACAATCGTTCTCGGCCGCCTACCCGAAACTCGGTGCCTACTTTCGCGAAATCCTTTCACACCGCTGGATCGAAGCCCAAGCGCGCCCAGGCAAACGGCCAGGCGCCTTCTGCACCGGATCGCGTCTCCGTCGTGAAGAACGCATCTACATGACATTTCATGGCACCATGCATGACATGGTCACGCTCGCTCACGAAGCCGGCCATGCCTGGCATTCGTGCGTGCTGCGGCCCCAACGATCATGGGCCGCGGATTACCCCATGACCTTGGCCGAAACCGCCTCGAATTTCGGCGAAATGATCCTCCTCACCGGCTTGATGGCCGACCCCAATCTGCCAGAGGGTATGAAAGCACACCTGCTCGATCAAGAAATGCTGCGCGCTCACGCCAACTTGATCAATATCCCCATGCGCTATGAATTTGAAAAAGCGTTCTACACCGAAAGAAGGTCAGGAGAAGTCACCCCCTCGCGATTGAACGAACTCATGTCGGAAGCTCAACAAAAACTCTATGGCAACACCTTGCTCGCCAATGGCACCGATCCCCTGTTCTGGGCATCAAAAATGCACTTTTTCATCACCGGCGTGTCGTTTTACAATTTTCCCTATGTTTTCGGTTATCTCCTGAGCCAAGCGTTGTTTGCCCGGTTCAAAGCAGAAGGCGCTTCCTTCCTGCCTCACTACGAAGCATTTCTGGCCGCCACCGGCGGGGCGTCCTGCGAAGAAATCGTCAAACAAACGCTCGGCGAAGACCTGACCGATACCCAGTTCTGGGCCCGAGCTGTGAAATCCATCGAACCAGCGCTCACCGCCTACGAAGCCACTACCGCCGCACGATAACCAACGGCCACGGCGGGGGCGCGGCCCCTTCAGCGCTCCAACAGGGCCCCCGCCAAGCCGATGGGACACGATGCCCCAGTTGGGGCATGGGCACGGGATCGACATGTCATCGTCCCATTTGCCCTCGTCGAGAAGTGAACTGACCTGCGCAGTTGTTTCGTATTCGGATCTTCTGTAGCCGTAGGTCGCTGACCCCGGTCGCCGCGCCGAACGCCTCTCCGAACGTCATTTTGGCAGGGGGCCGGATGCGGAGCAGCGGTTTCGGAGCCGTGTCTTGAAGGAAGTGGCCCGAAGGCCAAGTGTGGAAACCGGGGCCAGCGGACCCGGCTACAGCGGCGGCGCCGAACGCCTCTCCGAACGTCTTTTTGGCAGGGGACCGGATGCG
>CAJBME010000299.1 GCA_903954065.1 uncultured bacterium | reverse complement strand
GAAACAGTGCGGCAGCAGATCCGCGAGGCGGAGGCCCACCGGCCCGGTCCGGAGCAGAAAGCGGACCACGAGCGGCACGTGGCGAAGCTTCATGAGGAGCACGCGCGGGTGACGGGTCAAGCAGTGGAGGCGCGCCGGGAACTCCATAAGACCGAGCGGGAACTGACTGAGGCGAAGAAGGAGCAGCCGGTCACTGGCTCCGAGACCACGAAGGTCAAGGAAAGTCAGCGCGTAGAGGAGGCTATGAAGGCGGAGGAAGGAACGAAGCGGGCAGGGTCGGAAACGCAGGTTAGAGAAGATAGACAAATCATCGTGGAAGAAAGCTCGCTGCGTGCGAATTGGCCACAGGAACGCATTGAGAGGGAGCATGTCACTTCTCTTCACCAAATGATGGACGAAGCATGGGCACGACGCGAAGATAACGACCGGTTTGATGTCGGAGGGAAAACGGCAGTCCTGTACAGTGGGTTTGCATCTTCTTCCGAGCATCGCAGAGCCGAACTCGGGAAGGAACCGAGCGAACGCATTCATTCCGGAGAACTTGCGGCCCATCATTGTGATAGTCATCCCGACACGCACATCACGATCTCCGATACTGTGGGAGGAAAGGATCTGGAATACATTCAGCTATGGGTGAACTCCGGTATTGTCGATGGTGCTGATCGTGACTGGCTTCAAAATCGCCTTGATGAGCTTTGGAAAGATGGTTCTGAACGGCTCGTAAAATCAGCAAGGGGCACTCCCGCAAGTCTTGGCTATGTGGAAAACGCGAGAGAAAATGGAGTTTACCTGAGCACGGAGCGGCCGACGTTAGAAATCGGCATACAGCATCGACATTTGACGGACGTTCCCCTCGTGGATGGCCGACCGCCGGCGGAAGATAAGCTGCTCCCTAGGGATCTTGACAAGGATGGACGATACTATCAGGCGTAAACCGATCCGCCATGCGATTTGATATAGTTCCGCTTCGTCAAACGCTCGTTCTGATATTCATTGTGCAGCACATGCCTGTCAGTAGGCGGGTCTCGTGATTCTTCTCGAAAGAGTAGACGGTGTCTGAGGTCCATCGGATGGCGATATCTTGGAGGTGCGACCTGGAATCCTCCTGCTTGTGGTAGTCGAGTCCACTCTCTACATTGGAGGGGGCGGTGTCGTAGATCTCACGGGCCTCGTGTACGAGGCGGTGTGTAATCGAGGGGTTGTTCTTAAGGAATGTCTCGTATGATTTCTCGTAGAGCTGTAGCGCCTCATCTCGTGATAACGCCTTACCGTCGAGGACGTACCCGATCGTCCACCCATCGACCCCGTAGATGTTATCCATGCGCTCGACGAACTCGCCCCGCTTTGAGCCGAGGTATCCGACTCGCTCGATGATCACGTGGTCATCGGTGAGTCGACCCTTTTCGTGAAGGAATTCAGAAGGAACTTGTGACATAAGGTAGGAAAATTATTGTGTCGCAAACTGTTGAATGAGCCGTTGATTTTAATTGTTGTATCAAGTGGCTCACACCGCCTAAATATGATCATGAATACACATCCCGTGCCTTCGGTAGTTCCAAGTGAGTTGAACCTGCCAGAAACCACCGATCAACACATAGACGGCGTAAAATAAGAAACAATTCCCGACAGCCATTTCCGATTCGTAATAAATAAATCCTAAAAGAACGGATAAAATAGCAATATATTTCACCCCCAAAAATGGTTGGGCCCTATAAAAAGGTCCAATAAATGGCATTAAGAATACAATTAAGTAAATCATAAAAAGCGTTTCGTTTTGATTTGTATATAGATGAGAATCATTTTTTATTTGTTTTATTTCGAGATGAAGGCGGTAATGTCAGATGGCGGATAGCTTAGTTCTGTGACTCGGCGCTTTAGTTGACTACCCAATAAACCGTAAAATCTCCGCAAAGGGTGACAGGCTCACGAAAAAAAATCGAATTTTTTCGGAGGGCATCACAGTCAGTCCCCTGCACGAGGCCTTGGCCGGTTTGATATCCTTCAGGTCGCGAGGGTGTTGGCGCCGCGTGGCCGCCCGTAACAGGAACAACCCGAGGAACAGGAACAACGTAGGCGTCCGAGGACGCATCCTGAGGGGCTCGGCGCCAGTGGGGTTGGACATGCTCAGGCGGTTGGCCGTACGACACGTGGAGCGCATGTTGCACCGGATTGAAGTTTACCGAGAGCTGCCGGGGTAAAATTGGCCACGGTTTGATGAGTGGCGGTGGGCCAGCGAGCGAAGAGACAGGTTATATCGTCTCGTGGGTTGGGCCCGCGGCGGAGGCGGGAGCTTAGCAGAGTGTCAAAGGTGGCGGCTTTGGAGCGGCGTGGGCGGCGCCGATGATGAGCCAAGGCCCTGCCGCGAGAGCGCTTTCATCGTTGTTCCGCACCCGGAATTCTCGCGGCAAGGCTGGCCATCGGGGCTCGGCGGGTTGCGGGTGGTAAACATTTCATTTTTCCCCGTGGTTCGCGAAAAAAAGAAAAAAAGTGTCGATTGGGTGTCACGCGCGTCGGCTGTTTTCGGATTTTAAGACGGATGCCTTGTTCGCGGACGTCTGGCCGGCGGCGATAGGGGTATTCATTTCTGTTTCTAGTCCACACATTTTTAGCATGTTGCGCTCACCGTCTTTATTCTCGAGCCTCACTTGTGCGGTGGGGCTTGCTCTCGGCAGTCTTCTGACTTCCCATCGTGCGCCGGCCCAGTCACAAGCGGACATTATCGGATTTTATCGATTTCAGGCACCGGCGGGCGTTTCCCTTTGGACGTGCGCTCTGACGACGAAGAAGCAGTTTCAGGGCATTCCCACGGGCGTGACGCCAGGATTTACGAGTACCATCACCCGTACTGGCGCCGGGTGGACACCCGATGCCTTTCTGCTGCACTATGTGGAGATAATCGATGGGCCGTGGGCTGGGCTTGTTCTTGATATTGTCAGCAACACGGCGACCACGCTCACGGTACAGGGAGACATTGGGCAGACGGGGTTTAATCTCGGATCCACCTTCACGTTTGTCATCCGCAAACACGCCACACTCGGCACCATCTTCCATCGCGGCGCCGGATTGAACGCCTTCGATGATTCGATTACGCTCCTGTACGACAATGGATCGCGAAAAAAATTCTACTACGACGATACGCCTCCCGGACATATTGTCGGCGAGGATTTTACAACGCTTCAAGATACGGAAATTGTCTATCCAGGGCAGGGCATGCTGCTCAATTGCAGCGGAGCAAGGTCCCTGACGTTTGGCGAGGGAGAAGTGCGATACATCAAGGATACCCCGACAAAAATCCCACTCTATGCGGGCAAAGTCAATTTCGTGGGACTCATGAATCCGGTGGTGGCCCCTGATCCTTTGGGTCCAACATCCGCTGGTGAACGATCGAGCCTCGGCTCGGCAGCCCTTGGCTTAGTGAACTCGAACCTTAGCGAATATGACGATTTGATCAGCCTCTATGGCCGCAAAAACGGGATCTTTTCACCCCTTGGACTTTTTTATTACGATCAGGCGGCCGGGGCCATTGTCGACACTGATGGAGTGACCGCATCCATCAGCATTCCGCACGGCACAGCTTTCACCATCAAGCCCACCGGTAACGGTTATTATACCCAGCCTGCAGTGATTGTAGGGCCATGAGGGAGAGTACCTGAGTGTTGATATGGGTTTTTATGGTAAAAATTACATTTTTAATTATTTATAAAAATATACTCACTATTGAAGATGAATAAGTTGCACGTATTAACTGTCTTGCTCTCACTGTATCTGGCTGCTCCTGGGCGGGGGGCGATTACGATTGCTGGGAATAATCTCGGCGGTAATGGTCGCTTACTCGCGGATGCGTCGGGAACAGTTTTGCCGACCGGCAGTCTGGTTCGCATTGGTTACTTCACTAACCCTGGGACCGTTGCTGCAAGCTTGGCCGCTGCGGACGTTAGTGCCATCGAAATCAATTTTGTTTCACTGGGCACAAACGCTCCGGGAGCGGGTAACGTGGCGACCGGAAGTTTGGCTATCGGCAATGTGGCGGGCCGGTTTTCGTATTCTGTGCAAAACATTCAGCAGTCGACGCTTCCGGCCGATCGACTGATGTTTTATTGGGTGTTCAATGCTCCGACTGTGGCGGCGGCCACTCAATGGGCCTTGTTTACCAATGATGACACCAGCGGAGGCGGTTCGCCGTGGTTGTCCAAGACCGATGATCCGGGGATCCCGGGAAGTGGTGATCTATCGCTCGCCGTACAGTTGGCACGGGTTGACGATGCCAGTGATGTTTTGGCCGGAACCTTAAATGCCAATCAGTTGCGGCTGGTGGTCATACCTGAACCGACGGTATCGTTACTGCTGGGATTTGCCAGCGTCTTACTCTGGAAGCGTCAACGTCACCCCCAGTTTTACTCACACTCATAAGCCTCGGGTCCGCATCGACGCAGAGGAAATCGTGTTGCGCCTTTTGTGGGCGTTCACTGCCAGCGAAAAAAATGATTTTGGCTGTCACAACGGCCGACTGTCATCCGGATCTGTGTTTAAGAAAATATTCAAGTTCCCTTCGTTTGACACCCGCGCTGTCATTTGCCCCTCATATCGAAAACAATCATCCTCATCCGTAAGTATGAAATCAATTACATCAACCTTGTGTGTACTGGCTCTGGTAGGCCTGTCTGTTCCTGCGACTGCGGCTCTGGTAGTACCTGGTACCACCGGTCCAGGTGCCAATTCTGACGGTGAATTAAGCATTACGGCTGATACCGTCATCGATCTCTCGAAAGCCACCACCGGAACATGGGATCAGGACAACACAGCCAACCAAGGAAATGGCGTTTACGACCCCGCCAAGTGGGCGGTTGTCTTTAAGTACAGCCATGTCACCATAGGAGCGAACGCCAAAGTGACGTTCAAAAACCACGGGACCCGCGCTCCCGTTGTTTGGCTGGTGAGCGGTAGCGTGATCATCAATGGCACTCTTGATCTGAGCGGCCAGAGCGCGCGCGACGTGTGGACTTCATCGACGGTGGGATTTGCCTATCATCCATTGCACCGCCCTCTGGGCGGTGTGCCCACTGAACCCGGCCCCGGAGGTTTTCGTGGTGGGGCCGCATGGCGTGATGGTAATGTGCTCAATGGGCCCGGTTTCGGGCCGGGGGGGGGGCCAGGAGCAAGTGGTACAAATGATGGTCGTGAGAACGGGGGCCTTTCTGCGGGATTTGGCATCGACGCTTCTCGTTGGTGGGCTGAAATACCGGCAGGCGTGAAATATGGCAACCCTTCTCTTGTTCCTCTGATTGGTGGATCAGGAGGTGGTGGTAGTACAGACGGTACTTGGGGTTGGTCCGGGGGGGCCGGGGGAGGGGCCATTTTAATCGCCTGCACCAATAATATAAGCTTCGGGACCGGACGTCTGATTAGTCATGGGGGAAATGGTGATTATAATTCTAACGGTGCTGGCAGTGGCGGCGGAATCAGGCTCATTTGTGCCAATCTGGTAGGGAGCGGAGAACTGAGCGCGCGGGGTGGCGGTGGCACGGTTTCTGTCGCTGGTTCTGGCCGTATCCGACTGGAGCGTGTAGCGAATGATAACACGCTGAATATTACCCCTGCTCCGTCGGTAGTGGACCTTCTTGACGGATCATCCCCCATTGTTTGGCCTCCCGTCGGATCCCCTCAGGCCAAAGTACTCTCGATCAATACCCAGGCCGCTCCGGCGGATCCTAAAGCCTCCTTTGGGGCGGCCACGCCCGATGTTGCGTTACCACTGGTTTCGAGTGCCGATGTAATTATTGAGACGATCAACGTAGAGGAAGCCTCAACAGTCATGGTGCGCATAGCTCCCCGCAATGGAATGGTTGTGAATGAAACCGGCGTCAATGGCGTGGTTCGAACTGTTAATAAGCGCCAAGCGACCGAGGTGAAGGCGGCTATCAAACAAATTGTGAGCACTAATCCTTTGGTCATTCATTGGGAAGCCACAGTACCGACCCTCATGGGGTACTCCGCAGTGCAGGCGCGTGTGATCAGGCCTTGATCACCGCGTTGTCAATGAGCCTGCGGATCGGTTGAATCCACTGACTCATAAAATCGAATGACCTTCACATCTGGTGCCATGCGTTTTTTGTTTCTGATTCTGCTTTTTGGATGCGCGGTGACATCTCAGTCATCGCGGATCATGGCAGCTGAGGCCCTTTTGATTCCGGAAGTCATTTCCCGGGAAGTGGGGCTTCAGGTAGGAGGCCTGCAGACGCCGGACATTCAATTTATTGAAACGCGGGAGGTCGCTGTTTTTGTCGGGATTGAACCTGATCCCCCCTATCGGAAGACTGAATCACGAGAGGTGGCGATGGTTGTTTCAGACGCCCAACCGCCACCGCGATTGGAAGACCTTAATGTAGCTGTTTCGCCCACGGGACATACGGTGACACTCGACTGGACTAAGTATGACCAGTATAGCGTGCGGGATGTGACGCATTATCAAATTTTCATGGCGGAAGCGCCGTTTGTGAATGTTCAGGGCATGGTTCCCTTTCTTTTGGTGGGTGGCGAGACATTCACGTGGACGATTACGGGGCTCTCGGAGTGGACCGATCGGTATTTTGCGGTGGTGCCCGTTGACGGTTTGGGTAATCGTATTACGGAGGTTGTTTATTCAGGCGCCTACGTTCTCCAGGCCGAAGTTATTGCGCGGGAACTGGCGTTTTTCAACGGGATGGAACCGTTTCCGCCCTATCAGCAGGTGGAAAGCCGGGAGGTG